>RPOR01000062.1 GCA_003820645.1 Betaproteobacteria bacterium | reverse complement strand
GCGGCGACCTTGAATGGAGGGTTGGCACGTGGCATCGGATACGCGGACCGCACGGTGTTGGCTAGTTGCATTATCGGCGGGAAAATTCGCGCGGGCCTGATCTATATCAAGAAACCGGCCCGGCGCAGCCGGTATTTCCGCATGCTGTGGGTGTGATGGAATCCGTGCCGGTTTGACATAGATCAACCCGGCTGCCGGCTAATGGCCTATCGTGCACATATAAATGACAAGAGTTCCATCGCTAATGAACGAAATGGAGGCATCATGAAAAAGATGGCCGTTATTGTGGGTTTGTTTGTGGGGCTGACCGCGTCAGCCGGGGCGCAGGACGTAACGTGGCGCAAGGATGTCGAGCCGATCATCAAGGCCAAGTGTGGCGCCTGTCATGGCGCCAGCCAACCGGAGTTTGCGGAATGGATGGTGCTGCGGGAGAAGCAGAAGACACTCTCGCCACGCATGGACACCTATGCCCATTTTATGGGCTATGTGGTGTGGCCCGCGACCGGTGCGATGATGCGGCGCCTCGATGATGGCAAGGCGTCTGGTGGCAAGCCCGGTAACATGTACGCTTATCTGGGTGGAGATGACGCGGAGCGTGCCAAGAACCTGCAGGTCATCAAGGCCTGGCTGGGTGAGGGTGCTTGGAACCTGAACCGGTGGAACGAGCGCAAGGGCGTGCCCGGGATCACCAAAGAGCGGCTCGACAAAATAAAAGCCAAGTACTGAGTCATTCGGCCCCGGGTCGGCAGCGTCGCACCAGCCTCCCGGGTGGTTGGAGGGCGTGTAGCCGGTTGCAGGGTTGTCGCTGGCTCCTGATTATTCGGCGGCTCTGGTTTTTGATGGTGCCGTGCGCGAATGCGCTTCGGGCCGGGATCGGCGTTGCCACGGTGAGTGCCGCGGCGCCCGGAGGCGCGCCAGCTGCCAGCTGATTGACTGCCGGGCGCGTCAGCCGTAGGCGATGCAGTTTTCGCAGACCGTGCCGCGCACATCGCGTTTCAGGTGGGCGGCGCGCAGTTGCGTGAATTTCTCCGAGTTCCAGGCGGCCATGAACGAGACCTTGTTCAGGTCACCCATGGTCCAGTTGGCGGTGGCGTCAAAGCAGCATGCGGACAGATTCCCGTCGGCGGTGACATGACCTTCGGTGAAGGCCGACCAGCAGGGCAGCGGTTCGCGCAGCGCGCCGAGCCGCCCTTGGTTGCCTGCGGTTGGGCGGTAGCCAAGCTGCTCCTCACGCTGGGTCGCAAAGGCACCCATCGAATACAGCGGCAGCCAGTAGTGCTGGTCGACGTAGGGCAGTACCTGCGCCTGCAGCAATTGCTCCATGCGCTGCTGCTGTGCCCCGTCATAGCGGATCGAGGAGGCGTAGATGCCGGTGCTGTAGCCGCCCTGCGCGCGCACTTCCCAGGCGCTCTCGATGTTGGCAAGGGCGCGGTGGAACAGGCGGCCGGCAACGCCCATGACGCTTTCGAACTGCGCTTCGTCGGCGGCATTGACCGACCATTTGATCGAATCGAGCCCGGCTTGCATGCAGGCGTCGACCGCCTCGGGGAAGGCCATGGAAGCATTCGAAGTGAGGAACACGTAAGGAAAGCCGAGATCCTGTTTGGCGTAGGCGATGCAATCGACCAGCAGGCGGGGATTCATGAATGATTCCCCGAGGTAGAACACGCCGAGTTCCTCGACGCCGGCGTCGCGCATTTCGCGCGTGATCCGCTTGAACAGGCCGAATTCCATGTCCCATTTCGGCTGCACCTCGCGGGTGCGCAGCGCGCAGAAACCGCAGCGGTAGTTGCAGCGCGGGGAAATCTCGATCTTCACGCTGCGCGGCGCAGGCGGTTTGGCGTGCAGCCATGCCGGCGGGATTTTCGTGATGTTGTCGATGCGGTCGGTAATTGTGGCCATAACCTCTCCGTGAAACGTCTGCGGACCGAGCTGCGTCCGCAGGCTAGCTTGAGTAAAATGTTCTGGCGTTGATCCATATCAACCGCTGCGCAGCTGCATCTGCCAGAGTCTGACTTTGGAGGGTTACGGCTTCACGGCCTTTACCGCGTGAACAGGAAAGTGGCCATAGAGGGTGTGATATGACCGGCAGAATGTTGCGCAGCGAAGAACTGTATACCCGCTGCGATCCCGCTGCGTTCGCGTTTGCGACGACGGCGGACCTCGAAGACGTGGTCGGCATCCCCGGGCAGGTGCGGGCCACCGAGGCCCTCGATTTCGGCGTCGGCATCCGGCGCGAGGGCTACAACCTGTTTGTCATGGGCCCTCCCGGAACCGGCAAGCACCGGCTGGTGCGGGAGCTGCTTGCGCAAAAGGTCAGCGGCGCGAGCAGGCCCAGCGACTGGGTTTATGTCAACAACTTCGAACATCCGCACAAGCCGCTGGCCATCGAACTGGCATCCGGCCGCGGGTCCGCGCTTCGCGACGACATGCGCCGCCTGGTGGAAGATCTGCGGATCGCCATTCCCGCGGTTTTTGAAAGCGACGAGTACCGTTCCCGCGGTGAACAGATCGATCTGGATTTCGCCGAACGCCAGGAGAAGGCGTTCGGCGAACTCGGTGCCGAGGCGTCGCAGCAAAGCATTGCCTTGCTGCGTACCCCCAATGGTTTTTCGCTGGCACCGGCCAAGGACGGGGAGGTGATCAGCGCCGAGGACTATGAGCGCCTCCCCGAAGCGGACAAGGAGCGCATACAGAAGGCGATTGCCGCGCTGCAGCAGAAGCTGGAGCGCATCATCCGGCTGGCGCAGCAATGGCGGCGCGAGCGGTTCGAACGTGTCAAGGCCCTCAATCGCGAGATGACGCTGCTCGCGGTGGGACACCTGGTCGATGACCTGCGCCTGCGCTATGCGGATGCGCCCAAGGTCTGCGCCTATCTCGAGGCGGTGCGTCAGGACGTGATCGAGAGCAGGGACGATTTTCTTCCGCAGCAGAAAAGTGGCCTGCCGTTCCTGCCATCGCCTTCCGACGCGGCTTCGCTGCGGCGCTACGAAGTGAATGTCATCATCGATCATGGCGATGGCAACGGTATGCCGGTGGTCGTCGAGGAGCATCCGACTTACAGCAATCTGCTGGGGCGGGTCGATCACATCTCGCAGTTCGGCACCTTGATGACTGATTTCGGCTTGATCAAGGCCGGCGCTTTGCATCGGGCGAACGGCGGGTATCTGCTGCTCGATGTACATCGCCTGCTGATGCAGCCCTTTGCCTGGGAGGGGCTGAAGCGGGCGTTGAGCACCCGCGGCATCCGGATCGAGTCACTGGGCGAGATGTACAGCCTGGTCAGCACGGTATCGCTGGAGCCGGAGCCGATACCGCTGGACGTAAAGGTGGTGCTGTTCGGCGAGCGTTATTTCTATCATCTGCTGCAGGCCTATGATCCGGACTTTCCCCGGCTGTTCAAGGTTGCCGTCGATTTTGACGACGATGTGAAGCACGACGCCGGCAATCGCGACCTGTATGCGCGTGTGCTGGGAACGATGGCGCGGCATGACGGGCTGCTGCCGCTGGAGGGCGGCGCTGTGGCGCGTGTCATTGAACACAGCGCGCGGCTGGCCGGGGACGCACTGCGGCTCTCCGCGAACCTGCGGCGTCTGGGCGATCTGGCGGGTGAGGCCGATCACTGGGCACGCACGGCCTCCCGGCAGGCCATTACGGCTGTGGACATTCAGCGCGCCATCGATGCGCAGCAGCGGCGCTCGGACCGGCTGCGCGAACGCATCCACGAGACCATCCTGCGCGGCACGATCATGATCGATTCCGACGGCGAGAAGGTCGGGCAGGTCAACGGCTTGTCGGTCTATATGCTCGGCGAGCACGCGTTCGGCGAACCGACGCGGATCACGGCCACGACACGCGTCGGCGACGGCCAGATCATCGACGTGCAGCGCGAAGTCGAACTCGGCGGTGCCATCCATTCCAAAGGCGTGCTGATCCTGTCCGCGTTTCTTGCCGCGCGCTTCTCGACACGTGAGCCGCATGCATTGTCAGCGAGCCTGGTGTTCGAACAGACCTATGGCACAGTCGAGGGTGACAGCGCATCGGTCGCGGAGCTGGTCGCGCTGATGTCTTCTCTTGCCGAGGTGCCGGTGCGGCAGTCGCTCGCAGTCACCGGCTCGGTGAACCAGCTGGGTCAGGTGCAGGCCATCGGCCGCGTCAACGAGAAAATCGAAGGATTCTTCGATATCTGCCGCGCGCGCGGCCTTACCGGCCACCAGGGCGTAATCATTCCGGCCACCAATGTCGACCATCTGATGCTGCGCAGTGACGTGGTGGAGGCTGTTGCAGCGGGACGTTTCCAGGTCTGGGCGGTGCGCGAGGTCGATGAGGTGGTGGAATTGCTGACGGGCATGCCCGCGGGTGTGGCCGATGCCGGCGGGGCGTGGCCGGCGGAAACCGTCAACGGACGCATTGCGCGCAGGCTCAAGGCCTTGACGCGTTTGCGCCAGCAGCAGATGCGTCTGGCATTACAGGGACCCAAGGGTCAGAGGGAAGCGCAGTGATGCAGTCCGCGGCACGGCGACGGGTGGTGGTTGATCTGGGGGCGACGACGCTGGATCCGCTCGCGCTGGCCGCTGCCGTGGACCTGGCCGAACTGGCCGAGGCCGAGTTCGCGGGCCTGTTCATCGAAGACGTCAATCTGTTCCGTCTCGGGGCACTGCCATTTGCGGCCGAAATCGGCATGGCGTCGGGGACCTGGCGGCCGCTGGCGACGGTGGATGTCGAGCGCATGCTGCGGCTGCAGGCCGAGCGCCTGCAGCGCGCGCTGGCCGAGGCGGCGCCGGTGCTCGCCATGGCCTGGAGCTTCGGGGTGGCACGCGGCGCCCCGCTGCGCAGTCTGCTGGCGGCACGGGCAGACGTGTCCGTCGTGCCGGGCGCTGCGCGTCGCAGCCGGGTGCACGATGGCCCGGAACAGGTGCTGCGACAGGCTTTTCAGCGCCGTCACGCCGGCGGCAAGGGCGGGCACGGGCCGGTGGCCGTCGTGCTGGGGGAGGGAAGCGTGTCGGGCCGTACCCTGGAATCCGCACGGGCGCTGGCCCGCAGCCGCGGCGCGGCTATGCTGGCGCTTGCGTCCTCTGCCTCCGGGCCGCAGGGCAAACGCGAACGACCGGACACGTCGGAGATGCGGATGATCCACCTGCCGGATCTTGCACCTGAGACGCTGGCGCGTGCGCTGGGCAACGCGCAGGCGCTGTTCTGGCCGCTGTCCGAGGAAAGTGCGGAGGGAGCCGTGGAGATCGAATCCCTGCGGCTGCTGCTCGAATGCCCGGTCGTGCTGGTCCGTTGAGTATCGAGCAGGGGTGACACAACGGCCCGCCGCTACACTGCACCGGCAGGCCGTTGTTTGTAAGCGTGCAGTTACCGCAGTACCAGCACCGGGATCGAGGTGCCGGACAAGACCTTGGTCGTTTCGCTGCCGAGCAGCAGCTTGGTGAGGCCGCTGCGCCCGTGTGAAGCCATCGCAATCAGGTCGCATTTGTATTTTTTTGCGGTCTTGATGATGGCGTCGGCGGCGAAATCGCTGCACACAAAATAAGTTTCACACTTGACGCCGGCTGCGGCGCATTCCTTCTTCACTGCCTCCAGATGGCCGGCAGCCACTTTTTTGGCGCGCGCCTGATAATCCTTGGGCAGCATGAAATCGGCCGGCACATAGTCGGCGTAGACGTTGAACTTGTAGGCCGGGGCGACGTGGAATCCGGTTATTTTCGCACCAGTGATCTTGGCCAGGGCCACCGCTTTCTTGACGCCCTTGCGCGACAGCGCCGAGCCGTCGGTAGGAACCAGGATGTTACGAAACATGAAAAAACCTCCTTTGACGATTATTTGTGTTCAATTGTGTTCAACATAGCGCCGTGTGAATGCCCGCAGGTTGATATAGATCAAAACCCGGCCGGCAAGCCATAATTATGCTCCATCCGTCATTAATTCGGCAGGGAGCATCCATGCAGGCGCAATCGACCTATAACTACACCGTGGTCCGGCAGTTCGCGATCATGACCGTCGTCTGGGGTATCGTGGGCATGCTGGTCGGGGTGCTCATCGCCGCACAACTGATCTGGCCGGACCTCAATCTGGCGCCGTGGCTGTCCTACGGCCGTTTGCGCCCGCTGCACACCAATGCCGTGATTTTTGCGTTCGGCGGTTCGGCTTTGTTCGCGACGTCGTATTACGTGGTGCAGCGCACCTGCCATGCGCGGCTGTTCGGCGGCGGCCTGGCAGCGTTCACATTCTGGGGCTGGCAGGCCGTGATCGTGCTGGCCGCGGTGACCCTGCCGCTGGGATATACGAGTTCCAAGGAATACGCCGAACTGGAATGGCCGATCGACATCCTGATCACGCTGGTCTGGGTGTCCTATGCGGTGGTGTTCTTCGGTACGGTGGCCAAGCGCAAGACGCCGCATATCTATGTCGCCAACTGGTTTTTCGGCGCATTCATCCTGACGGTGGCGGTATTGCACCTCGTCAACAGTGCGGCCATCCCGGTATCGCTGACCAAATCCTATTCAGCCTATGCCGGCGTGCAGGACGCGATGGTGCAGTGGTGGTATGGCCACAACGCGGTCGGCTTTTTCCTGACTGCAGGCTTCCTCGGCATGATGTATTACTTCATTCCGAAGCAGGCCGGGCGCCCGGTGTATTCGTACCGACTGTCGGTGGTGCATTTCTGGGCGCTGATTTTCACCTACATGTGGGCCGGCCCGCATCACCTGCATTACACCGCGCTGCCGGACTGGGCGCAGTCGATCGGCATGATATTTTCGCTGGTGCTGCTGGCGCCATCCTGGGGTGGCATGATCAACGGCATCATGACGCTGTCGGGCGCTTGGCACAAACTGCGCACGGATCCCATCCTGAAGTTCCTGGTGGTGTCACTGTCCTTCTACGGCATGTCGACCTTCGAGGGGCCGATGATGTCGATCAAAACCGTCAACGCGCTGTCGCATTACACCGACTGGACCATCGGCCATGTGCACAGCGGCGCGCTGGGCTGGGTTGGCATGGTAACGATCGGCAGCCTGTATTACCTGATTCCGCGGCTGTTCGGGCGTACCGAAATGCACAGCATCAAGCTGGTGACATTGCATTTCTGGGTGGCGACCATCGGTATCGTGCTCTACATCGCGGCGATGTGGATTGCCGGCGTGATGCAGGGCCTGATGTGGCGCGCGGTGAATCCCGACGGTACGCTGACCTATGCTTTCGTTGAATCGGTCAAGGCGACCTATCCCTACTATGCGGTGCGCTTGCTCGGCGGGGTGCTGTATTTCTCCGGCATGCTGATCATGGCTTGGAATGTCTACAAGACCGTGGTCGGGCAAAAGGCGGTCGACGCGCAGATTCCCGCGGCTGCCGGGGCGCATGCCTGATATTTATGTAAGTTGTTGATTATAAACATATATTTGTTTTCAGGAGAGTACATGGACAATTCAGGCCATGCGATTATCGAGAAGAACCTCGGCCTGCTGATCGTGCTGATCATCGTCGCCATCAGTTTCGGCGGCCTGGTCGAGATCGTGCCGCTGTTTTTTCAGAAATCGACGACACAGCCGGTGACCGGTCTGCAGCCCTACACCGCGTTGCAGCTCGCGGGCCGTGACGTCTACATCCGCGAGGGCTGCAATAACTGTCATTCGCAGATGATCCGGCCGTTCCGTGCCGAAACCGAACGTTATGGCCACTATTCGGTGGCCGGTGAGTTCGTCTACGAGCACCCGTTCCTGTGGGGCAGCAAGCGTACGGGACCTGATCTGGCGCGCGTCGGCGGGCGGTATTCGGATGACTGGCACCGCGTGCACCTGACCAATCCGCGCGATCTGGTGCCGGAATCCAACATGCCGGGCTACCGGTGGCTGGCCGCAGCAGCGATCGATCCGGCAGAGCTGCCGCCGAAAATGCGCGCCCTGCGCACGGTGGGTGTGCCGTACACCGATGAGGACATTGCAAAAGCCGCAGCAGGCGTCAAAGGCAAAACGGAGATGGATGCGCTGATTGCCTATTTGCAGAGCCTTGGCACCGTTTTGCGTAATGTGAGGTAACCCATGGATATCAACCTGATGCGTTCCGTGATTACGGTCGTGCTGTTTGTCGCGTTTATCGGAATTGTGGTGTGGGCGTGGGGCAAAGGCCGCCGCGCGGATTTCGATGCGGCAGCACGCCTGCCGCTCGATGACGATCTGGCTGAACGGGAAATTGCCCGTAACGGGAGAGTGCAGCAATGAGCGATTTTGTTCACGACGGTTGGAGTTTCTACATCGCCATCATTACGGTGGTCAGCCTGCTTGCCTGCGCCGTGCTGCTCAAGGCGATGTCCACGCGCAAACTGGCACCGGGGGAGAAACCCGGCACGACGGGGCACACCTGGGATGAAGACCTGCAGGAATGGCATAACCCGTTGCCGCGCTGGTGGATGTGGCTGTTCTACATCACCATCGTATTCGCCTTCGGCTACCTGATCCTCTATCCCGGCCTCGGTGCATACCCGGGTTACCTGAAGTGGAGTTCGCAGGGCCAGTATCAGGATGAACAGCAACAGGCGGCCGCGACATTCGGTCCGATCATCGACCGCTTTCTCAAGCAGGACGTGACTGCGGTGGCCGCGAACCCCGAGGCGCGGGAGATCGGCCAGCGCCTGTTCCTGAACTATTGCGCGCAGTGCCATGGATCGGACGCCGGCGGTTCGCGCGGTTATCCCAGCCTGCGCGACGGCGACTGGCTGCATGGCGGCACGCCCGAGGCCATCCGCACCACGATCATCGGCGGCCGCAATGGCGTGATGCCGGCGCTGGGTGCCGCGCTCGGCGGCAGCGAGGACGTGCGCGATGTCGTGCATCATGTGCTGTCGCTGGCGGGACGTACTCATGACGGGTTGCGCGCGCAGCGCGGCAAAGCCAAGTTTGCCACCGCCTGCGTGGCCTGCCACGGCGCCGACGGCAAAGGCAACCAGCAGATCGGCGCCCCCAACCTGACCGACGATGTCTGGCTGCACGGCGGCACCGAGGCGGCGATCACCGAGACCATCGTCAAGGGGCGGATGAACCAGATGCCGGCGCACAAGGATTTTCTCGACGCAGGCAAGATCCACCTGCTGACTGCCTACGTGCTGGGCCTGTCGGGGCAGCCCAGGCCGTAGATGTCCGCAATCGATCGTCCGTCATCGGCGGCCCCGGCCGCCGATGAAATCGAAACCTCGCTGTACGAGGTTCGCAAGAAGATCTATCCGCGTGCAGTCAGCGGCTGGTTTGCGCGCTGGCGCGTGGCGCTGGTCATCGCGACGCAACTGGTGTTCTATGGTTTGCCCTGGCTGAGCTGGAACGACCGCCAGGCGGTGTTGTTCGATCTGGTCTCGCGCAAGTTCTACATATTCGGCATGGTGCTGTGGCCCCAGGATTTCATTTTCCTGACGGTGCTGCTGATCATTTCGGCCTATGCGCTGTTCCTGTTCACGACGATCGCCGGCCGCCTGTGGTGCGGGTACGCCTGTCCGCAGACGGTTTACACCGAAATGTTCATGTGGATCGAACGCAGCATCGAGGGTGACCGTGTCCAGCGGATGCGCCTCGACCAGTCGCCCCTTACTGCCCGCAAGTTCGGACTGAAAGCGCTCAAGCACGGCGTATGGATTGCGGTTGCGCTGTGGACAGGGTTCACGTTCGTCGGTTATTTCACGCCGATCACCACGCTGGCATCATCGTTCGCCAACTGGACCCTTGGCCCGTGGGAAACTTTCTGGATTTTCTTTTACGGTTTTGCCACCTACGGCAACGCGGGGTGGATGCGCGAGCAGGTCTGCAAGTACATGTGCCCGTATGCACGTTTCCAGAGCGTGATGTTCGATGCGGACACCCTGGTCATTACCTATGACGCGCAACGGGGAGAGCCTCGCGGCTCGCGCGGCCGCAAAGCCGATCCGCAGGCGCTGGGGCTCGGCGATTGCGTGGACTGCAATATCTGCGTGCAGGTGTGCCCGACCGGCATCGACATTCGCCAGGGTCTGCAGTACGAATGCATAGGCTGCGCCGCCTGCATCGACGGCTGCGACCAGGTCATGGACAAGATGGGCTATTCACGCGGATTGATTCGCTACTCGACCGAGAACGCGGTATCCGGGAAGTACGCCGATACCGAAATCCGGCGGCATGTGCTGCGGCCGCGGGTGCTGATTTACAGTGCGCTGCTCGCCGTCATCGTCATCGCGTTCATCGCCGGCCTGTTGCTGCGCAGTCCGTTGAAGGTCGATGTGCTGCGCGATCGCGGCGCCATGATGCGCGATGCACCGGGCGGCCAGATCGAGAATGTCTACCGCCTGCAGTTCATCAATACCGACGAAGTGCCGCGCCGCTATGCCGTCACCGTCAGCGGGTTGCCCGGACTGCAGGTGATCGTCCGCCAGCCGATCGAGGTGGCGCCGGCGACCACCCAGGCTTTTCCGGTATCGGTGCGCGTCGACCCCGCGGGGCTCAATCCCGGTTCGCACACCATCGAGTTTCACATCGCCGATGTCGATCGCGCGGACGTGCAGGCGCATGAAAAATCCCGGTTCTTCGTCCGTTGAGGAGAAAATGATGGAAATTGCCCGAGAACGCATCGTCCCCTGGTACCGCGAGCCGTGGCCATGGCTGTTGATGGCGGGTCCGGCGGCAGTGGTGGTTGCCGGCATCGCAACGCTGTGGATTGCCGTGGTCAGCAGCGATGGTCTCGTGGTCGACGATTATTACAAGCAGGGCCTCGCGATCAATCAGGCGCTGCAGCGTGACGAGCTGGCGGCGCAGCGCGGTTACCGCGCCGAGGCTGCGTTCAGCGATGGCGGCCGCCGCGTTGCCTTGCGGATGAATGCGGCGGCAGGCGTAGCGGTGCCGGATGCGCTGCAGCTGCGCATTGTCCATCCGACGCGAGCCGGTCGCGATGTCCTGGTGCTGCTGCGACGGGGCAACAATGGCGTCCATGCCGGCGCGAGTCCGGAGTTGACGGCTGGACGCTGGATACTGATGCTGGAGGATACGCAGGCGAAGTGGCGGTTGACGGGGCAGGTGACGGTCCCGGCGGCCGGCGCCGTCACCCTCAATCCCGCAAACCGGCAATAGGAGACAACCCATGGCATGGAAACTTCTGTTTGGTTCGGATATCGGCCTGCTCAGTCTGCTGAGCATCGTCGGCGTCATCGGCATCGCGGTCTGGCTTTATTATTTCGTTCGCCGCAAGATCGCCGAAGACGAGAATGCGGAGTCCCGGGGCTGACCCGGGGGCGACCATCATGGGCAAACGCCTGATGTGGATATTGTGGCCCTCGTTTATTGTCGGGGGCATCGCGGAAATGGTGTTTTTCACGCTGATCGACCCGCAGGAACTCTACCTGTTCGGGCAGCCGGTGCACTGGTCGCCGACGGCCATTTATTCGGTCGGTTTTTTCATGTTCTGGGGGATTGCCGCGGCGTCCAGCGCATTCACCTGCTTTCTGCAGCGCACGGCGTCCGACATCAACCGCCCGGGTTGATTTGGGTCAATGGCGCCGGGTGTTATTGCGTACAGAATGAAACTTCAGGATTTTCAGAACCGTCATTGACGCTGGGTTCGAGTAACGGCTCAGCCGCAATCAGGCTCAATACAACCCGGAACAGGAGTTGCACCATGTCGACCGCCGTCCGCAACACCAGCATCACCAAAAAAACCGCTGCCACGACACGTCGTACCGGAATTCCATCTGGCCATCGTTGCGTGGTGGTCGCCAACGGGTTGCGTGCGCGTTTCTTCGTCGTTGAGGAAACCGCGCAGCCTCGTGCGCGCTACCGTCTGGCCGAGCAGGCCGATCTGAGCAACTCGGTGTCCGCGGCGCGGGGTGTCGATGCCCCCGGCGTGCGCACGGAACGCAACACCAACCGCCAGCTCGGCCCCATGCACCCGACGGGCGAGAAACGCGCGCAGCATCGCGCAGAGATTGAGCACCGATTCGCACAGGAAATTGCCGGGCAACTCAAGAAACAGTGCGGCAGATGGAAGGCCGGCGTGGTCATTCTGGCGGCCAATCCGAAAATGCTCGGCATGCTCCGGGGCCTGGCGCAGGCAGCACTGCCGTCGGGCGTGATGCTGGAGACCATCGCCCGGGATTACACCGCCTTGACACCGACTGCGCTGATGCGACAGTTAAAAATGTAGAATTTTCCGCTCGCCGGTGGCGAAGTTGATCGGGAATAACATCGGCTGATACAGTAGCGTTGCGCAGGCAATCCGGTACGGGTATGCCGGATGGGGCCGCAAGGAGGAGGAAACGATGCTGCTGGAGTATCGTTTTGAACGGATGATCGGTCGGCTCGCGGGCGGGGGCGGTTTGCCGTTGCGCCTGCAGTTATGGAATGGCCGCCGTTTTGACCTTTCGCCGCAGCCCACGGTGACCATTTCAATACCCAGGCCGTCTGCGCTGCGCTATTTTCTCAGGCCTGACCTGAACACGCTGGGCAAGGCTTTCGTCGAGGGCGACATCCAGGTCGATGGGCCGATACACGACGTATTCCGCGTTGCCGAGAACCTGGCGCGTCGGGTTGCCGGCTCCCGCGGCCATCGCCGTCTGCTGGGCCGGCATACCCGACAACGCGACCGTCATGCCATCGAATACCACTATGACGTGTCCAACGCGTTCTACGCGCTGTTCCTCGACCGCAACATGGTCTACTCCTGCGGTTACTACCGCAGTGAAGCCGATACGCTTGAGCAGGCGCAGGTGCAGAAGCTCGACCACATCCTGGGCAAGCTGGCGTTGCGTCCCGGTGACCGTTTCCTTGACATCGGCTGCGGCTGGGGGGCGTTGGTCATTCGTGCGGCGCAGCACTACGGGGCGCAGGCCACGGGGGTCACGCTGTCGACCAACCAGCTGGAATATGCGCGTGAACAGATCCGTGCCCTGGGCCTGCAGGATCGCTGCCGCGTTGAACTCTGCGACTATCGTGACCTGAACGGGGAGTTCGACCGCATTGCCAGTGTCGGCATGTTCGAGCATGTCGGCCTGAAGAATCTGCCGCTGTATTTCGGCAAGATCCGTACGTTGCTGGCGGGCGACGGTCTGGCGCTCAATCACGGCATCACTACGTCCGATACGGCAGCGGGCTGGGTGCCGCTGGGTGCCGGTGAGTTCATCGACCGCTATGTCTTTCCCGACGGCGAACTGCCGCATATCTCGCAGGTGTTGCGCGAGATGGCAGAGGCCGGCCTGGAAGTCGCGGATGTCGAATCCCTGCGCCGGCATTACGCCCGCACCTGCCGGGCGTGGGCCGACCGCTTCGAGGCCAACCGCGAGCGCGCGGCCGGGATTGCCGGCGGCAAGCGGGCGCGCATCTGGCAGATTTACCTCGCTGGCTGCGCCTACGGCTTCGCCGCGGGCTGGATGAACCTGTATCAGGTGCTCGCATTCAGGTCCGACAATGCCGACGCCGGGTTGATGCCGCTGACGCGCGACTACATGTACCGCACCCCTCCCTTGCCGCCGCGTTGAGCCAAAGTACCGCTGCCGCAATCACCTGAGTTGACGTAGATCAACATGCCGCAGATGCGGCGCCTTATCATCTTAAAAGCTGGCGCAGGGTGCGTCCGCCCGCGTGGGTTGTAAACAGCGGGCCCGTAAATGCCGCTTCAAATGTTAAGGAGTCCATCATGGCCAATATTGCACGTTTCGATCCATTCAATGATCTGGATGACATGTTCAAGGGACTGCTGGTACGTCCCTTGCGTTTCGATGTGGATGGCGGCGCACAGATGCGCATGAAAATGGATGTCACCAAGACCGATGACACCTATACCGTTAAGGCGGAGATGCCTGGCGTCGCCAAGGATGACATTCATGTGACCGTCGATGGCAACCAGGTCACCATATCGGGTGAAGTGCGCAAGCAGAAGGAAGAGAAGAAGGGTGAGGAGGTCATCCGCAGCGAGCGCTATTACGGGGCGATCTCGCGCAGTTTCACGCTGCCCCAGGAAGTGGACGAGAGCAAGACCGTCGCCAAGTCTGCGGACGGCGTACTGACGCTGACGTTGCCGGTGAAGACCAAGTCCTCGTCCAAGAAAATCGCGGTGACCTGAGTGCCTGCGAACGGCAGCGCCGGGTTGCGGAAATGCTGGCCGATGTTGGCGGTGACGGCGCTGCTGGTGCTGCCGTTGCCGCTGCCGGCATCTGCGCAGAGTGTTCCCGACCCGGAGCGGGGCCGCGCCCTGTATGAGAACCATTGCCAGGTCTGTCATACGCCGCGCGTGCACAGCCGCATCAACAAATTGCCGATCAGCCGCGCCGAACTGCAGGAGATCGTTGACCGCTGGCAACGCGAGGAACAATTGCGCTGGAGCGCGCAGGACGTGGCCGATGTCGTGGAGTTTCTGGGGCGGACGCGCTACGGCTACGCGTCGCAGTAGCCAGCCGGGCGCGGTGCAGTCAGGTGCGGCAGCCGTGCTGCCCGACCAGTTCCTGCAGACCCTCGATGTTCGTGATGCGCAGATGCTTGTTCTGGACCGAGATCAGGCCCTGTGCCTGGAAATGTGACAGGGTGCGGCTGACGGTTTCCAGCTTCAGTCCGAGATAGCTGCCGATTTCCTCGCGCGTCATGCGCAAATGGAACTCATGCGCCGAGTAGCCGCGGGCGCCAAAACGTTGCGACAGGTTCAGTAGAAACGCGGCCAGGCGTTCTTCGGAACGCATGCTGCCGAGCAGCAGCATGATCCCGTAGTCGCGGGCGATCTCGCGGCTCATGATGCGGTGGAAATGATGCTGCAGCGATGGGATCTCGCGCGACAGACTTTCCAAGTCCTTCAGCGGGATTTCGCAGACTTCGCTGTCCTCCAGCGCCACGGCGTCGCACAAATGCTGATTGGTGCCGATGGCATCCATGCCCATCAAATCGCCCATCATATGGAATCCGGCAACCTGTTCCCGGCCGTCCTCGTGCAGCACGCAGCTTTTCAGGAAGCCCGTGCGTATTGCGTAGAGCGAGTGCAGGTTGACGCCCGCGCGGAACAGGTAGTCGCCCCGTTTCACCACGCGCCGGCGGTCGACCAGGTGGTCAACCGCCTTCATTTCGGCAGTCGACAGCCCCGGGAATAGGCATAACTCATGCAGGCTGCAGGTCGAGCAGGCAGTCTTGAGTTTGTCGGGATCGATGATGCGCAACGGAATGGCCATACTGGGTAGGGGACGGACAGAAATTCGGCGGATTGGAGACTGCATTAACGGCTGTTAATATTAACCCGAATTTGATCTGAGTCAAGAAGATGCAGGCCGGTGATGCCAGAATTCATGTCACATTATGGTTACGTCCCGATGAAAACTGTACTGGTAGCTACCGACCCGCTGCCGATAGAAGTCGATCTGGATCTCATTCGACGCATGGATCGCAACGGGCCGCGTTATACCTCCTATCCGACGGCCGACCGGTTTATCGAGGCGTTCGGCCCCGAGATGTACCAGTCATGGCTCGCACGGCGAAACATCGGCGGCATCCGTCGCGCGCTGTCGATCTATGTGCACCTGCCGTTTTGCAGCACGATCTGTTTCTACTGCGCCTGCAACAAGGTCGTCACGCGCGATCGCAGCAAGGGCGAGAAATACCTGCAGTACCTGTTTCGCGAAATTGACCTGCAGGGGCCGCTGTTCCGCGACGATCGTGTGGTCGAGCAGATGCATTGGGGCGGCGGTACGCCGACCTTTTTCACGATGCCGCAGTTGGCTTCTTTGTGCGATCACCTGAGGCGTTATTTCCGGATGAGCCCGGACGGCGAGTATTCGATCGAAATCGACCCGCGCAGTGTCGACGCCGCCGGCATGGATGCCTTGCGGGCCATGGGTTTCAACCGTGTCAGCCTCGGCGTGCAGGACTTCGATCCCGATGTTCAGCGCGCGGTCAACCGCATCCAGAACGAAGCGCAGACGCTGGAGGTGATGACAGCCGCCCGCGCCGCGGGCTTTGCCTCGATCAATGTCGATCTGATCTATGGCCTGCCCAAACAGACGCTGCTCAGTTTCAACCGCACGCTGGGCAGGGTCATTGCCGCAGATCCTGACCGCATCGCCATTTACAATTACGCCCACCTGCCGACCCGCTTCAAACCCCAGCGCCGCATCGTCGATGCAGAGCTGCCTGCACCCGACATCAAGCTCAAGCTGCTCGGGCTGGCGGCGCAGCGGCTGGGCGAGGCGGGGTATGTCTACATCGGCATGGACCATTTCGCAAAACCGACCGACGCACTCGCCGTGGCGCAGCGCAACGGGCACCTGCACCGCAATTTCCAGGGCTATTCGACCCATGCCGACTGCGATCTGCTCGGACTGGGCGTTTCCGCGATCGGTGCCATCGGCCCCACCTACAGCCAGAATCACCGCGACCTCGACAGCTATTACGACAGCCTCGACCGCGGCGTGCTGCCGGTGGCGCGCGGCATGGAGCTGTCGGCTGACGATCTGCTGCGCCGCGCCGTCATCCAGGCGCTGTCCTGCCAGTTCAAGCTGTCGAAAAAATCCATCGGCATTGCCTACCTGATCGATTTCGAGCGCTATTTTGCCGATGAACTCGCCGAACTGGGTCAGCTCGCGGTCGATGGTCTGGTCGAGCTCGACGATGAGTGGATCACGGTGACGCCACGCGGCCGCATGCTGATCCGCAATGTCTGCATGGTCTTCGACAAGTACCTGCAGCGCGAACGTGAGACCATGCGCTATTCACGGGTGATCTAGGAGCATTTCGTTGGACGGCTGGCTGCAGACGATGGCGTTCACCGCCTTCACCGCGGGCCTGCTCGGCGGCGCACATTGCGCGGCCATGTGCGGCGGGATCGTCAGCCTGACCTGTGCGCCGGGGCCTGACGGCAAGGCGCGCGGCGTCGTCTATCCGCTGGCCTACAACCTGGGCCGCGTCGCGAGCTACGTTGCTGCCGGTGCCTTGGCCGGGGCGCTGGGGCAGGCCGGCATGGCGCTGCGCGGCGGCGCGCTGGCCCGGCATTTGCTGATGTTCCTGATGGGGGCGACGCTGATCGTGGTCGCGCTCAACGTCGCGGGGGTGCGGCCGGTGACGCGCGGCATCGAGGTGGCCGGCGGATTCCTGTGGCGCCATGTGCAGCCGGCGTCGCGCCATTTTCTGCCGGTAACTTCGCCCTGGCAGGCGCTGGGGCTGGGCGCGCTGTGGGGTTGGCTGCCCTGCGGCATGGTGTATGCGGTGCTGCTCACTGCGCTCGCCTCCGGCAATGCCGCCGAGGGCGCGCTGATCCTTGCCGCGTTCGGCCTCGGCACGCTGCCCAACCTGCTGGCCATCGGTGCCGCGGTGGGCGGCGTGCGGCGCTGGATGCAGATCGCCTGGGTGCGTTATCTGGCCAGTGCCCTGATTGCGGCCGTCGGCCTCTGGGGCATGCTGCATGTGCTGCAACCGGCCGCGCTGCAGCCCGACAGCCTGCTGTGCCGGATCGCCCCTGGACTGGCTGAACTGCTGCGATGACGCGCTGAAATTCCGCT
>RPOR01000061.1 GCA_003820645.1 Betaproteobacteria bacterium | reverse complement strand
GCTCCTGCACTGCCGGGGCTCGTTGTTGAGGAACGGCCTGGTTGGCCACCGGTCGCTGTGGGTCTGCACGTTCGCGTGGCATCGGTTGTGCCTGCGGAACGACCACGCCGCCCTGTGCTGCCCGCTGCACCGGTAACTGCGCGCGCCGCTCGGTCTCAGCCCGCGGCTGCGGTCGCTGCGCCGGCACTGCCGGAACGGGTGGTTGCGGAACAGCCTGGGCGGGCACCGGCCGCTGCGCGTCTGCACGTTCGCGTGGCGTCGGTTGCGCGCGCGGGACCTCCGGGCGGCCTGGTGGTGCCGCTTGCGCCGGTGCCTGCGCGCGCCGCTCCCGCTCCGGCCGCGGCTGCGGCCGCAGTTCCTGCACCGCCGGGGCTCGCTGCTGCGGAACGGCTTGCGTGGGCGCGGGTCGCTGCAGGTCTGCACGGTCGCGTGGCGCCGGTTGTGCGCGCGGAGCCTCCGGGCGGACCTGTGGTGCGGGCTGGGCAGGCGCCTGCGCCCGCGGTGTTTCCCGTTGCTGATAATGCTGCCGCACTACGGCTTCACGCGGCTGGTAACGGTAATGCTCGCGGCGAATCACGTGCTGGTACTCCGTGCGGGGATAGCGGTCGCCGGAGTAGTGCCGCTGGTAGACCGGCAGCGGCGCGGGCGCGTGTATCACATGGCGATCCCACCGATCCCAGCCGTGGTGATGCTGCACCCAGCGCGGGCCCCAGTACAGGTCCCAGCGCGGCGGCGCCGTCACCACCCAGCCGTAAAAGTACACCGGAGGGGCGAGGTAGTAGCGTACGGGGACGCGCAGCACGAACAGCGGCACATCGTCCGGGTGCACCAGATCCCACGGCCCGTTGTACCAGGAACTCACGTACCAGTTGTCGTACTGGTACACCCAGTACAGGCCGTCGTAGAAGAAATAGTTCGCGGGCACCCGCGGCGCGTAATACACCGGGTATCCGGGCACCAGCACGAGTTCGGGGTACACCGGCAGGTTGATGCCTATGCTCACGCCGGGCATCGAGATGCCGACGCTCACCTGGGCCATGACCGGGGTCGCGGTTCCCAGCAATATCGACAGTGCGATGAGTGCGTAGCGCATTTTTTACCTCCTGTGAACAGGCAGGATCGCGGTCAGCGCCAGCGCCGACACCAGGAACATCACTTTGATTGCGCTTTTCATGTTCACGTCCTCCTTGTGCATTTTGGACATGCAGCGGTTCGCGTGTCTCCCGCGATTTTGTAAGTCTTTGTTAACGGCCCCCGCTGGTGCGCCGAGCGGTCACTTCGATCGCGGAGCGGCCGCCGCACAAAAGACAACGGGACCTGCTTGCGCCGGTCCCGTCGTTTGTTGCCTGGTGATGCCGGCCGGATTACGCCCTGCCGTGCCCACCGTGCGGGCCACCACGCCCGCCGTGTTTGCCACCGCGGCCCGCCGCGAACAGTTTGTCAGCAACCTGCTGCTGCTCGGGTGACAGCGCCGCGTAGAGCGGTTTCTGCACGCTGAGCCGTTCACCGATACGCGCCGATGCCGTGGCCATACGCGCCTGCCGGCGCTCCAGCCGCTCGATGGCGGTCAGGGGCTTGCGCTCGGTATTGGCGGCCATTTTTTCCTGTCGCGTTTTGATCCGCGCATCGGCCTCCTTGGCCTGCTTGCGCATCACGCCGGCGAAGGCATCCCATTGCGCTTGCTGCGCATCGGTGATTTTCAGCGCGGTCTTGATGTAGGCCAGACGCGCTTCGACGCGCTCACCGGGCATGCGGAACGCCTGCTTGCCGTGATGGCCGCGTTGCGCGTGCTGGCCTTGCGCTGCGCCGGGCGCCGGATTGGCCGTTTGCGCCATGGTCAGCGGCACAGCGGCAGCAAATCCGGCAGCAATCAATGCACTCATGATCAACTTGTTCATCATTTACCTCCAGGGTGGTTGAACAACCTTCTGTCCGCCCGATATGGGTGGCTCTGTCCATCAGAGTGAGGTGCAGGCAGACTCGTTCCTCGGGGTTGTGTAAACAAACGTTACAAACGTAAGGTTCGGTAACGACGCCGCTGCAGGGCAGTGAACCGCCATCGCCGCGGCGGCAACGCGCCGCAGCGACGCAGTCCGCGGAGCCGCATCCGTCGACGATGAACTAACGCCGGGCACTGCAGTCGTAGTTGCGTATCATCGGGCGCGGCAACGCAAAGAAGAAGTCGCCCCGCCATCCTCGAGCGCAGATAACAGCGAACCGATATGCTCAGAACCCTGAAACGCCTGTTCGAAGAAACCGGCGGCGTCACCGCCGCGCCTGCCTTCGAGCGCCGCCAGCTCCGGCTCGCGGTCGCGACCCTGCTGCATGAATCCACCCGTGTCGATCTGGAATCGCACGCGGCGGAATACGCGGCCGCCGCACGCGCACTGGCCGACATCTTCGGCGTGGACAGCACCGAATGTGCGGCGCTGCTCGCCGAAGCGCGTGACAAGGGCGGGCATCTCACCTCGTATTTCGCGCAAGTAGCGGTCATCAAGCGCGACTTTTCGATGGTACAGCGCGTCGCACTGATCGGGCATCTGTGGCGCATCGCCTATGCCCACGGTCAGCTCGATCCCTACGAAGACCATTTCGTGCGCAAGATCGCGCACCTGCTCCACGTCCCCAACACCCAGTGCATGCTCGCGCGTGCGCAGGCCCAGCAAGGGCTGTGATGCCGCGTCACGTTGAACGGTTCACGATGGTGATCTGGTCATTGAGCGTCCAGTAATCGTAGAGATAGCCGATTCCCAGCAGGCCCAGAGTACACAGGTAGAGCAGGCCGGTGAACCACTTGCCCATGTACATGCGGTGTATGCCAAACAGGCCGAGGAAGGTCAGCAGTATCCAGGCGACAGAGTAGTTGACCACGCCTGGCTGAAAGCGGAGATCCGCCTGACGATCCATGGACGGAATCAGGAACAGGTCGATCAGCCAGCCGATGCCCAGCAGGCCCAGCGTGAAAAACCAGATGGTTCCGGTCACCGGCTTGCCGTAATAAAAACGATGGGCGCCGGTAAACCCGAACAGCCACAGGATGTAACCGATGGTCTTCGAATGGGTATCGCCGGTCAGTGTCATCGCGTCCCTCCTGGCATGATGGGTGGCAAAGGTCGAGCAGCGGCCATTCTGCCCGGAATATTTGCTGCACGCAGCAGAGCAAGTCGCATCACTATCTGTTTTTGAAAATTATTCGACATTCTCCCGTCAGGTCAGATGCAACCAGTAGCGATGCGCATAGTCGCGGTCAGCGTTTCCCACCGCAAGCCGCCGCAACCCGCGGGCCGCGAAAAAGTCGTCGGCATCCGCCTGTGCTTTCACCAGCAGGCCGTCATATCGTTGCGCCCGCGCGGCGGCGATGGCGGCTGCGAGCAATGCGGTACCGACGCCGCCCCGCTGGCATGCGGGATCCACATACAGCCCGTGCAGCAGCAGACCGCGCCGTCCGGCGGGCACATCGCGCGGGTCGGCCGCTTCCCAGGCGGCGACCCCGACAATGCCATCGGTGTCGTCGTCGGCGACCTCGAGGTGCAAGTGCGCCAGGTCATGTTCACCATAGCGGTAGCTGGGCATCGCGAGGCGCTTCACCCGTTCGGGCAGTTGCCAGGTCATGACGGTGCGCTCGATCACGCCATTGACGGCATCGAGATCAGCCGCAGTCGCCGCACGCAGCATCGCGGGTGACATTTTTGAAAATTCCCGGCTGACCGGATCAGAGATACTTGATGCGACTGCGCAGGCTGTCGATGTCGGTCACCACGTCGCGCAGCACTTTTCCGTCGTCGGCGGTGCCGACGACCAGCGCCTTGCCCGACACCGGGACGATGGAGTCGATCTGGAAACGGACGCCGCCACCGCGCAGAAAGCACTCCTCGTCAAAAAACAGCCGGTCCCCTGCCGTGCCGACCGCGTCGGATTCGATGGTATCGAACCCGATCAGTCTGGCGATGTCTTCGCGGCCGCTGATGTCGATCGCTGCCATGGATTGCGTTTCGGGAACAATCAATATCGCTTTCATGGGTCAGGACCTCATCAAGTTGGGATCAACAGATTAAACCTATTATTCCAGACGCAATCGCTGGTCATATATCCGTATCAGAAACGCCTGCGGGAATTTCAGTTGGCCTCGATCTCGCCAACGATGCGCGGCGTCGGCGAGCCGTCGAGCTGCAGCATAGTGCCGCCACCTGAACCGACGAACTCCCCGGTGATCGCAGTGATCGTGACCTGGTGTGTCACCAGCACCACCGGCGGCCCGTCAGCAGGCAGCGCGGCGAGGAACCCGCGCAGCGCGGCGATGTAACCTTCGCGCGCTGTCGGGTTGCCGAAGAATGAATTCAGCGCAGGCAGCGGCTTGACCGGTCCGACGTCGAGCAGGCGCGCGGTTTCGAGCGTGCGGCACCACTGGCTGGAATAGATCCGCGCGCCTTTGACCCCTGCCTGCACGATACGCCGCCCCAGTTGCGCCGCCTGCCGGCGACCGGTGGCGTCGAGGTTGCGTTGCGTGGCGCAGTCGCCAAGCCTGAATTCCGGCGGGTCGCCGATACCGGGCGCATGCGCATGACGCAGCAGCAGCACGCGCCCCGGCTTGGCCAGCTCGGCCAGCGGCACTGACCCGGCGGCGAAAGCGGAACCCGCGAACGCAACGAGCGCTGCGCCGGCGACGAGCGCGGAGCGGCACATGGGCATTACCGGGCTGATCATCGGTTGGTCTGCATTCCGTGATTTGCTTTGAAGGCGGCGGGCCTGATGCGCCTGCCGCGCGTGCTGTCATGCGGGCTGCAGATTTTCAGGCACCCGCGTGGGACCGGAACCCGTCGAAAGTCGCAGCTACCATCGCCTCGACGATTTCTTCATGGGTCAGCTTGCCGTCGCGCACGAGAAACTCGACCGTGGGGTCGCAGGCCCGCGAATACAGCGTGTAGACGATCACGTCGTCGGGCACCGCCGCGGCGATGTCGCCGGCGCGGCGCGCCGCGGCCACCAGCGTGTGGAACCGTTTGTTCACGCGCAGCGCGAGCGCCACATATTCCAGGTTGAGAATCAGGCTGCGCTGCAGTGCGCGACTCGTCGACGGCAGGTGCGGTACGCCCCCGCGCAGCCGGTGCTGCAATGACCAGCGCAGGATTTCCTCCAGCTTGCGCACCGCAGGCCAGTCTGCGGGCATGGCATCGAGCACGGCCAGGGTTTCGCGCAACAGGCGCGACAACACCGCCGCTGCGAGCTTCTCCTTGGACGAGAAGTGTTTATAGAGGCTGCCCTTGGCGACGCCGACTGCGGCCGCGACGTCCTCCATCGTCATCAGGTCGTAGCCCTTGTCCGAAAGCAGGCCATTGACGGCGTCGAGAATGGCTTCCTCGCGGGCATCAAACTGCTGCTTTCTGAATGGAATCTTCAGTGTCATGGACGAAAGTATAAATCGGCTGAACTTCCAAGTTCAATAAATGACCAATCAGTCACAAGTTGACCGCCTTGTATGCATCGGAGTTCCGGCGGCAGTTTGTTAGTTATTTTCATTAATTAAATCAAGGAGATAGTCATGGCAGTTTCACGTTCCCTCCGCGCTCTGTGCGCGGGTGCAGTCTTCGCGGTGTCGTCCCTGGCCTCCGCCGCAGGCGACATCGTCGACACCGCCGTTTCGGCTGGCAGCTTCAAAACCCTCGTCGCCGCAGTGCAGGCCGCCGGCCTCGTCGATACGCTGAAGGGCCCGGGGCCGTTCACGGTGTTCGCCCCGACCGATGCTGCATTCGCCAAGATCCCGAAAGCACAGCTCGACGCGCTGCTCGCGGACAAGGCGAAGCTGGTCGCGGTATTGACCTATCACGTGGTACCGGGCGCTGTCATGGCGAAAGATGTGAAAGCCGGTGCAGCGCCGACGGCGAACGGCAAACCGCTGAACATCACCACCGCCGGCGGTAACGTCATGGTGGACCAGTCGAAGGTCGTCAAGACCGACATCGTCGCCAGCAACGGCGTGATCCATGTCATCGACACGGTAATGCTGCCCTAAGCACTGCTGACGGGCATTGAGTGATGGCGCGTCCCCCGCGCAAGCGGGCGGACGCGACAGCCTTTGGTCAAATGCATGTGGTATTGCATCATGCCGGGCTGTGTGGTGATGATGGCGACGGAAGCACCGGCGACGGTTGCCGAAGAACCCGGAGATCGCGTCGGTCGGAAGACCGGGCGGCTGGAGGTGCGTGAGTACGCGGCGCACCGCGCGGCGAAGACGCGCATCGCTGCGCCGTTCGCCACGGCCCCGATGGCGGGCTTTACCTGTTGACCGACAGCGGCAGAGTGATGCGCATCGGGCGCTGGATCGGGTTTTCTGTCACCACCTGCATGTCTGCGCCGGGTCGGGAGCGGACGATCGCTCCCGGCGCATCGAGCCCGCGCCTCGGGAAACAATGCGCAGGTGGCCGCAAAACGGACATCCCGGCTGGCACTGTCAGCGCGCGCGACGACGGTCGACGGGCGCGAAGCGGAAGGGTGCGCGCAGCCCCGCGAGCACGCTCGCGTCACGGCCATAAAGGTCGGGTCTGAACCGAACACCGCCCTCCCCGTCGCCCTCCGCGGTGAAATAGAGGATCAGCACAGGCACCTGCCGCTTCACCGACAGCGTGTGCGTTTCTCCGGTTGCGATCGCCGCCTGAACTTCCTGCGCGCTCCACTCTACAGCATCGTCGAGCAGCAGTACCGCCAGTTCGAAGGCGCGCTCGAGGCGGATGCAGCCCGAGCTGAAGGCGCGGTCGTTGCGCTCGAAGAGCCGCTGCGCCGGGGTATCGTGCAGATAAACGGCGTGCGGGTTCGGCAGCATGAACTTGATCTTGCCGAGGGGATTGTCATCGCCGGGCGCCTGCACGATCTGGTAGGGGAAGCCGCCCGCACGGTAGCGGGTCCAACGCAGGCGCTCCGCGTTCACCGGACGGCGCGCGGCGTCCACCACCTGCATGTGATTGCGCGCGAGATAGCCGGGATCCCGGGCAAGCCGCGGCAGGATATCTTCCCGGAGGATCGTGGGCGGCACCTCCCAGCTCGGGTTGAGCACGAGATAACGCAGGTTGGCGCGAAACACGGGGGTCTCGCGATACGGCCGCCCGACCACGGTGCGCGAGGACCACACCAGGCGCCCGTCGAGAAACAAGCGGGCCGTGAAACCGGCAGTGTCGACGATGAGGTAGTCGCCCGCGAGATCCTGGGCCACCCAGCGCAGGCGCTCGAGATTGACGCGGACCTGGTCGATGCGCTCGGCGACGCCGACGTTGAGCGCCTGCAATGTGTGCCGACCGACGACACCGTCGGCCTCGAGGCCATGTCGCGCCTGGAAGCGGCGCATCGCCGCCTCGAGCACCGTGTCGAAGAACGTCTCGTCGCTATCCGCGCCGGACGCGAGCTCGTTGCCCGCAACGAGCCGCTCGCGCAGCGCCGCCACCCGTGCATGCCGCTGGCCCGGCTTCAGCGACGGGCCTGGCGGAAGCTGCGGCCAGCCGCCGCGCGCGTCGATGGCACGCAATCGGGCGAGCGCCTCGCGCAACTGCCGATACGCCGGCAACTGCGGCGCAAAGCGCTCGACGGCATCCTCAAGCCGCGGTGCTGCAAGCATCGCCTCGAGAGCTTCTGGCGGATCGATTGCACCAAGCGAGCGCGTGAAATTCCAGCCCGGGTACAGCTCGCGCGGACTCACCTTGCCGAAATGCAGATGGTAGGCGAGCCGGATCAATGCATCGGTGAGCAGCAGTTCGCGTTGGGCGATGCTCCCCGCATGAGATGGCGCCGGCGCATCGCGAAACCAGCGCAGCGCCGGCGCGTGATAATCGTCCGGATCGAGTCCGTGCGCGGTGCTCGCCTCGATCAGTTCGAGCAGCGCCCGCGCCTGCTCCGGCCGCGTCCACGCCGGACGCATGCCGCGACGCTCGTAGAACTCCGGGATCAGACTTCGCGAAGCGATGCGTGCACCATCCACGCTCGTCCCCGGTGCGGCGCGCAGCTGCTCGATGCGCGCGCGCAACGCTTCCGCCACCGCATCCGAGGCGACCACCGGGCCACCAGCCAGCGCCGCCGCAACAGCCAGCATGCCGTGATATAAAATACGCGCCACGATGAGCCTGAAGCCGGGACCAGCACAGTGATTTCGAGAAAACCGTCTGATTACACCAATGCCCGGCGCCGGTTGTTGAAAGGGTTCGCGCTCGCACCGTTCGGCCTCGCCCGCGCCCCTGCGGCGCTGGCGGCCGCGGATCGCGCACTCGCCTTCCGCCACACGCACACCGGCGAACGGCTCGAAATCGTGTATTTCTCCCGCGGCGAGTATCTGCCGGCCGCGCTCGCCCGCGTTGACTGGCTGTTGCGGGATTTCCGCACCGGTGACGTCCGGACAATGGATCGGCGGCTGCTGGATGCCCTGCACACGCTCTCCGCTTCGAGCGGCAGCGCGATCGAGGTGATCTCGGGCTATCGCTCGCCGAAAACCAACGCCCAGCTGCACAAGGCGAGCAGCGGTGTCGCAGTGCACAGCCTGCATCTCGAGGGCCGCGCGATCGATGTGCGTCTCCCGGGGATGCACACCGCCAAGCTGCGCGATGCCGCGCTGGCCCTCGGCGTGGGTGGCGTGGGGTATTACCCGAAGTCGGATTTCGTCCATCTCGACACCGGGCGCGTGCGGCACTGGGGTCCGCAGAGCGCTTGACGGCTCCCGCTGCATGTACTGCCGCGGGCGGCGCTTGACGCCACGCCCGGCAGCAGTGGACTTACCGACAACCCGCTTTGCGCTGCCAAATGTGTCATCGGAGCCAACCACGGCTCATGCTTCGTGTCAGTTTGCCCTGGTAACGGGACTCGAGGTGCCGGCGGAAATGTTCCGGATTCAATGCCTCCCCGCTCGCCCGCCGCACCAGTTCCGGTGTTTCCCACAGGCTCGCCTGTGACCAGATATTGGCATCCATCCAGTCGAACACCGGTTTGAGATCGCCCCCTGCGATGCGCAGATCCAGGTCCGGCACCTGGCGCCGGATGGTCGCGAACCACTGCGCCGCATACATCGCGCCCAGCGTGTAACTGGGAAAATAGCCGAACGCGCCTTCGGTCCAGTGCACGTCCTGCAGGCAGCCATCTTTGTAATTGCCGCGGGTGTCGAGCCCCAGCAGGGCCTGCATTTTTTCGTCCCACAGCGCGGGAATGTCGTCGGGCTCGATCGCGCCCTCGATCAGCGCGCGCTCGATCTCGAAGCGCAGGATCACGTGGGCCGGATAGGTCACCTCATCGGCATCGACGCGGATCAGTCCCGGTCTTACGCGCGTCCACAGCCGATAGAGATTGTCCGCGTCGAACGCCGGCTGGTCGCCGAAATGTTTCTTGAGTCTTGGCGCGAGCAGGCCGGTGCAGGCACGGCTGCGCGCAAGCTGCATTTCGAAAGACAGACTCTGGCTCTCGTGGATACCGTACGAGCGGGCGATGCCGACCGGCTGGGTCAGCCATGGGCGCGGCAGGTTCTGCTCGTACCGTGCGTGGCCGGTCTCGTGGATGGTACCAAGCAGGCTGCGCGTAAAATCGCCCTCGTGGTAACGCGTGGTCAGACGTACGTCTTCGGGCACGCCGCCGCTGAACGGATGCGTGCTTTCGTCGAGCCGCCCTGCGTCGAAATCAAAACCCAGCAGCGTCATCACCTCGGTGTTCAGTGCGCGCTGCGCCGCGACCGGGAACGGTCCGACCGGCACGATGACCTTGTCGCCAGCCTGCTTCGCCTGCGTCCGCGTAATCAGATCGGGCAGCCATTGTTTGACGTCGTCGAAGATGCGCTCGATGTCCGCCGCGCGCACGCCGGGTTCAAACCGGTCCATCAGCGCATCGTAGGGCGTGAGGCCGGTGTCGGCGGCGAGCAGCTGCGCCTCCTCGCGAGCCAGCCGCACGACCTCGCGAAAATTTTCGAGGAAACCTTTCCAGTCGTTGGCCGGACGCTGGCTGCGCCAGGCATGTTCGCAGCGGGCACCCGCCAGGGTCTTGGCCTCGACCAGCGCTTCGGGCAGCGCATTGGCGTCGCGCCAGTCACGGCGGATCTCGCGCAGGTTGGCGCGCGCGAGTTCATCCAGCGGCTCCTGCTCTGCCGCGCGCAATAATTCCTTTAATCGCGGATCGGTGCGCGTACGATGAATCAATGCATTGAGTTCCGCCTCGGCCGCGGCGCGCGCCTCGTTGCCCTTGGGCGGCATCATCGCATTGCGGTCCCAGCCGGCGATCGCAGCGAGATGGTGGTAGCGATAGAGGCGGGTATAGAAGCCTGTCAGTTCGGTGTAGTTGGGTGTGGATGCGGTGGACATGCTGATGCTCATTCTAGACCGGCCCTGATCGCCGCTCCAATCCCGCCGGATATTGGTGCTGATGCTTGATTGACATGCCGTTGATCCAGATCAAAGCGGCTGGCGCATCGGCTTGATTTAATAACAGGGTAGAGAAAGCCACGTGGAGGCCAGAGTGTTTTTGTGACCGCCCGGACTGTCAGCATATTTCAGCACCGTCGTTCAGGAACTGGCCGGATAAGTGTCCAAGTGTGCCCTTTTCTCTTGATTTGAAACGACGCATTGAAACCGACATGGAACGGTAGCCGAAGTCTTTGCGCGCGTCGTGGCGCATCAGCCGTGCCCCGGGACATTTTTCCAATATTATCCAACTAGGAGTATCCGCAAGATGAACAAGATTGCCGCATTACTGATCACCGCACTGTTTGCCGTTCTTTCCACCACAGCCTACGCACAGCAGCCAGCCGCCGCTAAATCGCAGTCGTCCGATCCCATTGTGCAGCAGCGCGAAGCGGAGGCCGCGGCTAAGAAGACCTATAGAGCAAAAGTTTCGGTCGCCAAGAAAGAACGCGCGGCCAAGATGAAGCCGATGGTTGACGCTTCAGTCAAGAAGGACACCGCCAAGGGCGTTGATCCGCTGGTCGCCAAACGTGATGCCGAAAGCAAGGCGAAGGCAGCAACCCGCGCAGACTACGACGCGAAGGTGAAAGCGGCGAAGGCCGAACGCGATGCCAAGATTGCCGAAATCCGCAAAAACGCTCCTGCCACGAAATAGTCCTGTTAGCAACTGATCGCACTGGCCGACAACGGCCAGCGCGATCAAAAAAGGCCAGACTCGAATGTACTGAGTATTCGAACCCGGGCTTTTTGCTTTGACCCGCGACTCGGCGCAGAAAAGCCACTACCGGCCGGGTCGAATCCGCTGCCCGTTCAGCGCCCTGCTGCGATTGTGTTGAGCAGCGCCTCGATCCTGGGTTCGGGTTTCCAGTAATCTGGACCCTTGAGGAATTTGCCGTTGGCGTCATAGATCGGTCTGCCATCGGCACCGAGTTTGCTCTCGTTGCTGTCCATGATGACGTCGAGGACCTCCTCCAGCGGCAGGCCGTATTTCAGGGCCTCGGAGCGGCAGTAGACGATGATGTCGCCAAGCAGATCGGCCATGGCGACCAGCAAGTCGATCCGGGGACTGCCCTGTCGCGCCATTTCGACGATCTGGTCGATCTCGTGCACTTCGTCCATCAGCGTCGCCTTGAACTTGGTTAGGCGGCCGACGACGTCCTCCGGCAGGACCGGGTAGTCATTGGCAGGGAGCTTGTACATCGCGTTCATGGCGGCGATGCGTAATGCGAAGGATTTGTTCATTGGTGATTTCGCCGAGGATAGGTGTATTCAAAAAAACGGGTTTGTCACGGACGCAGTGTTGGCGTAAAAAGGATCAGGTGACCATTTTACGGGTTAGCCAGCCCGCGAACCATGGCTTGGCAATACGGCTGGATTTTTATAACGGTAATGAACAATGACGGGGGCTTTCATGGAAAATGCTCAGGAAAAACAAACGCGCGAACAAGCCGAGTCGCAATATGATCGATTTGTCACACGGTTCCGGGAGGCACTCGAGGCCAGCCAGGCCAAGGGCCGCGAAGCCTTGGATGCCTCGATGGCCACTGCGCGTGAAAACATGGTGGCATTGGGTGAAATCAGCACCGAGCAGGGCAAGCTGTTCGGTGAATACCTGAAGCGAGACCTGGCACAGACGGCCAAGGACATGGAGCATCTGGGCGAAGAAGCCAAGGAACGTTTCCATCCTTCACGCGTCGGCGCCGGCGCGCTGGCTGCGACAGCAGCAGCATTCCGGCTGTTTGGCCAGAGCCTGCTGGCCCTGTCCGCGAAAGCCGATGAGGCGCTGGTCTACAACGCCGGCGAAATCACCAGCGCCGGCACTCTCACCTGCCTGAAATGCGGCGCGCAGATGCAGCTGAAGAAAACGTCGGTGATCACTGCGTGTACGGCGTGCCAGGGCACGATCTTCAAAAAAGGCTACTAAAGCGACAGGCGCCGGCACGATTCGCTGGCAGAGGGGCGCGAAACGACGGTTCCGGTCGCTGCGTTTAATCGTCCTCCGCATGCCCGGTCCGGGCATGTTCTTCGGCCAGTTGCGCCTGCACGGCAGCCGGAACGGTTTCGTAGTGTGAGAACTCGATCGAGAACGATCCCCGTCCGGCAGTAATGGATTTCAGGCGCGTGTGATAGTCGGCGAGTTCGGCGAGCGGCGCATGGCCCTTGATCGCCAGCATGCCGCCGCCGATCGTATCGGTGCCCGAAATCTGGCCCCGGCGTGACGAGATGTCGCCGGCAATGTCGCCCATGTTGGCGTCGGGCGCGGCAATCTCGACGTTGACGATGGGTTCGAGGATGATCGGGCGGGCCTTGTGGATGGCGTCCATGAATGCGCGCTTGCCTGCAGCAATGAACGCCACTTCCTTCGAATCCACCGCATGGTGCTTGCCGTCATAGACGATGACGCGCACGTCCTGCAGCGGGTAGCCGGCCACCGGCCCCGCCTCGAGCACCTGACGCACGCCTTTCTCGACGGCCGGAATGAACTGTCCGGGTATCGTGCCGCCCTTGACCTGATCGACGAACTCGAACCCGGCGCCGCGCGCGAGCGGCTCGATGCGCAGGAATACCTCGCCGAACTGCCCGGCGCCTCCGGTCTGCTTCTTGTGCCGGTAGTGGCCTTCGGCCCCGGCGCTCACGGTCTCGCGATAAGGGATGCGCGGCGGCCTGGTATTGATCTCGGCATGGTACTGGCCCTGCATGCGCTCGAGAATGTAACGCATGTGCAGTTCACCCAGGCCGCTGATCACCGTCTCGTTGGCGCTGGTGTGTTCAGCCCTGAACGTCGGGTCTTCCGCGGCCAGTTTGTGCAATGCCTCGGAGATGCGCTGCTCGTCACCGCGTTTTTTTGGCTCGATCGCGATGCGGTACATGGGCACGGGCAGTTCCAGCGGCACGAGGTGGATGTGGTCTTCGTCGTGGGAATCATGCAGCACGGCATCGAAATGGATGTCTTCGACCTTGCTGACTGCGCCGATGTCACCGGGACCGAGGGCGCCGGTTTCAACGAAATCCCTGCCGCGCAGCAGGTACGGGTGCGTCACCTTGAACGGCTTGCGCCCGTCGCCGATGTAGAGTTGCGTGTCCTGCGTGATGGTGCCCTGATGCACGCGAAACACGCCGACCTTGCCGACAAACGGGTCTACCGTTACCTTGAACACGTGGGCGAGGACATGTTTCGTGGCATCCGGTTCGGCATGGATCGGCGTGGCGGCCGCGCCTTCGCCCCTGAGAAATTGCGGCGGATTGCCCTCGGTGGGGTTCGGCATCAGCTTGACGATGATATCGAGGAACTCCGCGATGCCCGCGCCGTTGCGCGCGGACGCAAAGCACACCGGGATCAAATGACCTTCGCGCAGCGCTTTTTCGAACGGCGCATGCAACTCGTCGGGGGAGATATCGCCCTGTTCGAGATACTTCGCCATCAGCGCCTCGTCGACTTCGACGACCTGGTCGATCAGCGCCTGGTGCGCGTCCGCGACAGAGGAGAAGTCCGCTTCGCCCGACGGGTTGAAAAAACAGTCGACGACCTTCGTGCCGCCCGCGGCCGGCAGGTTGATCGGCAGGCATTCCCTGCCGAATGTCGCTTGAATGGCGGCAAGCAGACCGGGCAGATCAACGTTCGCGGCATCGATCTTGTTGATCACGACCATGCGGCACAGTTCGCGGTTGGCCGCCCACTGCATCATGCGCGAGGTGATCATCTCGATGCCATTTTGCGCATTGACCACGACGACCGCAGTTTCCACAGCGGGCAGTGCGCCAATGGCGCGCCCGATGAAATCCGGCAGGCCCGGCGTGTCGATCAGGTGGATGCGGGTGTCACGGTGGTTGAGATGAACCACTGCCGAATTGAGCGAATGCTGGAATTTTTTTTCGAGGGGGTCGAAATCGCAGACCGTGGTTCCCTTTTCGATGCTGCCCATCGCCGGAATCGCGCCGGCAGCGGCCAGCAGCGCCTCGGCCAGCGTGGTCTTGCCCGAACCGCCGTGACCGACCAGCGCAAGAGTACGGATTACTGCCGGGGAAAGCAGCGGCATGGCGAGTGTCCAGACGTGGGGATGAGGAGTGACAAATTCTATCGCCTCCACCCTGTGCCGCAAAGCGTTGTGCGCAGTGGCCCGGATCGGATCCAGCACAATGCGCGAATGAACAGGGCGAGGCACAGGGTGTCCCGCGGTGCCGACGACATCCTTTCTCAGCCGTCCGGTCGTTCGTGCGGCGCGCTATGCCTGCACCGGGTTCGACATGCCGCTACGCACAGCCGATGACCCGTTGATCCAGCTTGCGCGCGGGGTTCATCGCGGCGCAATACCGCGACGCCGGATCAGCAACTCCGTGTGTGATTGCGCGTGCTCTGCCTCATCCGCGCCGTGAATCTAGGTATCTGATAACAAACAATTTTTTTGACTATGGTGAGCAGCGATCAGACGCTGCCGCGGGCTCGGCAACGACTCTCGTCACCTTTTGTTCTTCGCTTCCAGCTGCGCCTTCAGGTCGGCAAACGGATTGAACGTCGCCGCCGGCAACTCGGTGCCGGCGACGGTGCGCCCCGCCGCATCCTTGATCTTGGAATGCTCATGCTCATGGCAGTAGGTGCAGAGCAGTTCCCAGTTGCTGCCGTCCGGCGGATTGTCGTCGTGGTTGCCGTTCTTGTGGTGGACTTCGAGCAATTGCAGGTTGGCGTGGGTGAAGGTGCGGGCGCAGCGTCCGCACACCCACGCGTAGAGTTTCAACGCCTGTGCGCGGTAACCCGTCGCGCGCTGGTCGGCGGCGCGCCGGGCGTCAAGAATCACTTTGTCCAGCCGGTCATTCGGACTTGCCATGGTGGTCTCGTGTGCACGACCTGCATGATGTCAATCGGGCGCCCATTTTGCAACGACGGCAACGACACCCCGCTCGGTCAAAATTACTCCGTCTGCCGCGCAAGGCCAAACACATGGCCAGTCGGCGCCGTACTGCCGCAGGCCGGACGCCCCGAAAGGGGACAACGCCGGCCGGCCGCGATAATATCGCACCCGTACCCTTGTTACTGACGGAAACCGTCGGCATGGCGCAAAACCCCAATATCGTGCTGTTCAGCGTCCACAAGGACGCGATGGACGCGGCCGTCCGCGCCTTCGAGACCCATTGGCCCACGGCGCGCGTCAGCAATCTGCTCGACGACGGCCTGTTCGCTTGGGTGCGCCAGACCGGCGGCGTGGTGCCGGAGATGTATGACGTGTTCCGCACGCTGACCCGGTACATGGTGTCGCGCGGTGCCGATGGCATCCTCTTTACCTGCTCGGCCTTTCGCGAAGTGATCGATGCCTGCATCGTCGAATTCGACGTGCCGATACTCAAACCCAATGATGCGATGATCGAGCAGGCGCTGGCGGCGGGCACGCGCATCGCGGTGATGGCAACGGTGGGCCCCACCATTCCGTCGATTTCCGCCGAGATCGTGGCCATGGCGGCAGCCAGAGGCCAGCCGGTCGAACTCGTGCCTTATGTCGTCGAGGGCGCGTTCGATGCGCTGGCCGGAGGTGACGCTGCAAAGCACGATGCGCTGGTCGCCGCCCGTGCGCGCGAGATCAGGGATTGCGATGTGATCGTGCTGGCGCAGTTCACGCTGTCGCGGGCAGTGCCGGCAGTCGCCGCAGTCAGCCGCATTCCGGTTTTCAATTCGCCGGGTGCGGCGGTGGCCAAGATGCGCAGCATGCTCGGCGCCTGACCAGCCGCCCCTGCACACGAGGTCTCGTCGACACGCCAGGGTGCCTCACCGGATCAGTACTGCTGCGCCGGACAATATGTAGAGGCCGAGTGAAATCAGCACCACCGGCAGCAGCACATGGCCATGGCGGCGGATGCGGCTGCCGATCAGCGGATTGTTCACGATCGCATAACCGAGCGCGCACCATGCAGCGGTCATCACGGCGAACACCGCCACGTAGATTGCTATCGCCTGCGGCGCCGTGGCAAACAGCGGGATGTAGACGCCGAGATTGTCGCCGCCGTTCGCCAGAGTGACGCCCGCGACCGCCAGCGCCTGCGCGATGAATCCGCGCTGGAGCGTGCCCTGCGCAGCGGCCGTGCCGGGTTCTTCGCCGCCGTTATCCCCGTCGCCGCGCCTGTCGAGCAGTGCAGGCAGCAGGCGCAACCCGAGGAACAGCGGCACGCAGCCCAGCAGCGCAATCCATCCCTCGGGAACGGCCAGCGCGAGCAGCGCAGCCGCGGCGCTCGCCAGCACCAGCACTGCGAGACCGATGAACCGGCCGACGATCACCGCGCCGGCCCGCATGCGCAGATCGGCGAAAAAAACGGCGAGTATCAGCAGATCATCGATGTTGGTCGAGACGTAGACGACGAAAGCAATGCCGATCGCGGAGCCGTTTGAACCGCTCATGGCGCTCCATGAATGAAGTCGGAGTGAGTCCAACCGATCCGCAACGGCAGCGTCGCCGCCGCGCGCCGGGTCGCGCCCTGGTCTAGACGTTGGCGAGTGCGCGCTCGATGCGCGCATCAGCCTCGCCCGCCAGTTCAGTGAGTTTGGCATCGCCGAGGATACGCATCATGCCGGTGGGCGCGGCAAACTCCAGCGAAATCTTTCCCGGAGCGATCTCGCGCACCACCGCATTGCACGGCAGCAGGCTCGCCACGTCGGTGTTGGCGGTGTAGGCCTCGTAGGCCAGATTGGGATTGCACGCACCGAGGATCACGGTGGGCACGATGTCCTTGCCGGTTTTTTCCTTGATCTTGCTGTGCATGTCGATGCGCGTCAGGATGCCGAAACCCTCCGCACCCAGCGCCTTGGTTGCGCGCTCGATGGCGTGATCAAGTGTATCGGCAATTTCGCGCTTGAAGTTGATGTCGTTCATGTTGGGTCTCCTGGTTGATGTCGCGGTGCCGGCCGCAGCCGACGCATGGCTAACAGTTTACTCCAGCGCGTGCAGCGGACGCCTGTGTCGGCCAGGAAAGCCTGGTCTTCGTCCCGCTGCCGGGTGACGACCGACGACGTGCAGACCGGCGCCGGCAGTCCCCACGCCTGCCGCCAGGCGCGAAGTGCACGGCGCGCACGGTTCGCGACAGCGCCGGAATTCCCGGATGGCAAGCTGCACATGCCGGCAGCGCCCGGGGCTGGGGTTTCACTGCAGGCCGGAACAGCTGGCCGTGCGCCATGATC
>RPOR01000060.1 GCA_003820645.1 Betaproteobacteria bacterium | reverse complement strand
TTTCAGACTGACTAAACAGAGTGAACCGCCCAAGTTCATTAACGACTAACTTACACCGACCCTATTCATTCACAATTTGCCTGAAACGTGTAATGCGCGCTGGTATTTCCAACGAACTGCTTAAATACATAGCCCTTAGAACAAACTTTCGATTTTTCTAGCTCCTTCATCACTCGCTGCCTTGTCGCATCTGATCGAACTCCACCTGGTGCCTCAACAATTTCCCAGCCCAAGGTGACATAAACAAGGTTTGGCTCATATTGAGCAGGTCGCACGAATACATCGGTTCCACAAAAAGTGCAGCAACCTGCGACGGCAAGTAAGAGGCTTAATGCAGTTATTCTGAATAAAGACATCAATAGACAGATAATCTCTACAAAATACGTTCAATGCCGCGCCGGCTCCCGGCCCAAGCCCTCCAGCATCCGCCCCGCCACGAATACCGCACCGCCCGTCAACCGATCCGGCAGCACCCGGTCCAGCAGCGTCACGTTCGTCACGCGACATTCGGCCAGCACGGTTTGAAACAGTTGCGTCACCTCCGCTGCCTCATCCTGCGGCTGCAGCGGCCAGGCAAAGCCTTCAAACAATGAATCGTCGAGCGGCGTGCTCAAGCTCAGCCGCAGTTCGCCGGCGCCGCCGTCGAGGCGATGCGCCGACAGCACGGCTTCGGGATCGCCGACGGCCATGCGGAAACGGCGCAGCGTATTGCCGAGGAATAGGCTCAGCGCGGCTTCGAGCTGGGCGCGGCGCCCGGCATGGGCCGCGTTGAGCAGCGGCTGTGGCGAACGCGGCATCGGCAGGATTTCAAGGCCGGGCCGGGCAAGCTGGCGCGCGAGTTCTTTCGTCATCACCATGCCCCAGGTGCCGATGTTGGAGGCCGATTCGAGAAAGGACGGCAGGTGCTGCGGCGTGATGCCGGCGCCGGTGATGAAACGCAGCTGCACCTGCTCGCGGCCGCCGGCGACAGCGATCGGTTCGGGCTGCAGCGCATCGAGCGGCGCGCGCTGCGACGGATCGGCAGCGGCCCGCCACAGCGCCGAGGGCGACAGCGCATCGAGCGCCTCGGCACTGACCAGCGCGTTGCCGAGGCCGAAGTTGCGCGTGACGCCGACGGCGCCATGCTGCTCCAGCAACGCGGCGATCTTCCCGACTTCGGGCAACGCGCCCGGCACCGTGTTGCGATTGCGCGCGCCGGCAACGATCACCAGCGGTATTGCGAAAAAACGCAGACCGATACCTTCGCCGCGGGCGTCGACTGCTGCGGCGAGCGAGCGCGCGACGCGCTGCGCGCGGGCCGGCGGCTGCGCGCGCAGCGCGGCACGGAGGCCGGCATCGTCGCCGGCAGCCAGCGCATCCTGCAGTGCGACGCGCAGCGATGCATCATCCGTCTGCGCGGCAACAGCAAGCAGGGGGTTGGCTGCATCCGCCGCGGCTTCCCGCGGATCGGGCAGCGTTTCGGCCATGCTCAATCGACTTTCGCGCCGGAATCCTTGACCACGCGCCCCCATTTCGCGAAGTCCGCGCGCACCACCCTGGCAAAGCCTTCGGCGCTGCCGCCGACCGCGTCTGCGCCGCGTGCGTTGAGGGTCTTGACCAGTTCGGGGGAACGCAGCGCCTCGTTCAGCGCGGTGTTGACGCGGCTCACCGCCACGGACGGCGTGCCCGCCGGCACAAAAATGCCGAACCAGTTGATCACCTCGTAACCCTTGACGGTTTCGGCGATGGCGGGCAACTCCGGAAACGCCGCCGAACGCCTGGGACTGGTCACCGCCAGGCCGCGCAGCTTGCCGGCCTTGACCTGCGGCGACAACGGCACCGCGCTCGAAATCGTCAGCGCGATCTGGCCGCCCAGCATGTCGGTCACCAGCGGACCCACGCCCTTGTACGGAATATGCTCCATGCGCGTGCCGGTCATCGACTTGAACAGCTCCATCGCAAGATGGCTCGACGAGCCGCTGCCGCCCGAACCGTAGTTGACCTTGCCCGGGTTTGCCTTCGAATACGCGATCAGTTCGGCGACGGTTTTGGCGGGAAAGCTGTTGCCGCTCGCCATCATCAGCGGCACTGCGACGAACTGCACCACCGGCACGAAGTCCTTCAGCGCGTCGTAGGACACTTTCTTGTAGAGGTGCGGGTTGATCACGTGCGGAATCGACGAAAACAGCAGCGTGTAGCCGTCGGGATTGGCCTTGACCGCGATCTCGGTGGCGATCAGGCCGCCGGCACCGCCGCGGTTGTCGACCACCACCTGCTGGCCGATGCGGTCACCCAGTTGCTGGGCTGCGATGCGGCCGAGGATATCGGCGGCGCCGCCCGGCGGGAAGCCGACGATCATGCGCACCGGACGTTCGGGATAGGCCGCCGCCGCGACGGCAGCGCCGGCAAAGACGACAGTACCGGTCGCCGCCACAGCGACCAGCGCACGGCTGAGTGTATTCATGACTGCTCTCCTCTTGTTATGCCGGCACATGCCGGTGCATGGCTCCGGAGCAGCATTCATGCCACGCCGGATACGCATTGTTACCAGCCCAGCACGTAGGCCGGCCGCCGCGGATCGGCACCGCCGTGCAGCACGCCCTGGGCGTGGTCGTTGACGATGGTGCACACCGAGCCGGCAAGCCAGGTCATGTCGTCCCACCAGTAGACCTTGTGGCCCATCGCCGCCAGCGCCTCGCCGGCGGCCTTGTCGATGCGCGACTCCAGGTACAGCCGCCCCGGGAAATACGGATGCGGCTCGAAGGAGCCGGGATAGCTGTAGTTGGCGAAGCGCGGCGCTTCCACCGCGTCCTGCACCGACATGCCGAAGACGTTGACGTTGAGGAAGACCTGGATCATCGCCTGGATCTGCACGTCGCCGCCGGGCGTGCCGAAGGGCATGTAGGCACGGCCGTTTTTCAGCGCCAGCGCCGGGTTCGGCGTCAAGCGCGGGCGTTTGCCCGGCGCCACCGAGGACGGATGGCTGGGGTCTCCCCACGACTGCGTGCCGCGCCCCGAACACACGATGCCCACGCCCGGGATGATCGGCGTCTTGTCGGAGCCGTCGGAGGGCGTCGCCGAAAAGGCGTTGCCGTGGCGGTCGATCACGCAGAGGTAGGAGGTGTCGCCCGGCCCCGGCGCTGCGTCGGGCTGGGGTTCCGGCATACAGATGTTCTGCAGCGCGGTCAGCGATTTCGGGTCGCCGGCGGGCGGCATTTCCGGCCAGGCGCGGTCGGCGCGGATCAGTGTGCGCCGCCAGCCGGCGTATTTTTCCGACAGCAGGCCGGCGAGCGGCACCTTGACGAACTTCGGGTCGCCGAAATGCTGGTGGCGGTCGGCGAAGGCCAGTTTCAGCGCCTCGGTGACGACGTGGATGTACTGCGACGTGTTGTGCCCCATGGCCTTCAGGTCGTAGCCCTTGAGGATGTTCAGCGCCATCGGCAGCGCCGGCCCCTGCGACCACGGCCCGCAGGCGTGCAGCTCGATGTTGCCGAACTTCGACTTCACGGTCGGCTCGAAGTTGACCTTGAAGTTCGCGAAGTCCTCGTAGCGCATCAGGCCGCCCTGCCCGGCGATCCATTTGGTCACCGCCTTCGCGATGTCGCCCTTGTAGAAGGCATCGCGCGCGGCCTGCAGCCCGGCCTTGCGGCCCTTGCGCTTCGCGCGGCGCTCCTCGTCGGCCATGTATTTCAGCGTGCGCCCGAGGTCGGCCTGCACGAAGACCTTGCCCGGCACCGGCGGCTTGCCGCCGGGCATGAACACTTTCCTGCTCGAGGGCCAGCGGGAATAGTTGTCGGTGTTGTCGGCGATGAAGTCCGCCATCAGCGGATACATCGGGAAGCCCTCGCTGGCGAAACGGATCGCCGCCGAGGCCACCTCGCCGAAACTCATGGTGCCGAAGTGCTGTAGCGCGGTGATCCAGGCATCGGGGGCGGCTGGCACCACGCAGCGCTCGACGCCGGGCGGAATCTTGCCGCCGTGCTTCTTGAGGAAGTAGTCCGGCGTCACCGCCTGCGGCCACACGCCGAGGCCGTCGATCGAGCGGATCTTGCGGTCCTTCGCGGTGTAGATGATCTGCGGCGCGACGCCGCCGATATTGACCTTCTCGGTCTGCAGCACGCCGATGGCAAGCCCCGCGGCAACGCCGGCGTCGACGGCATTGCCGCCGGCTTCGAGAATCTCGAAGGCCGCGTGCGCCGCAAGATAATGCCCGGCCGCAACCACGTGCCGGGTGCCCATGATGGTCATGCGTTTGGCGCTCATGCCTCGATCTCCGGAATCCACCGCCGGTATGCGGCGGCATCGGCAGATTCTACCCCCGGCCGCGCGCCCCGCACCCGAGCCGGCCACGGATTGGACCCTGACCGTGCCAACCGGCACAGGCTTGGTAAACTCCGCAACGACACAGACCGCCTGCGGCCAATCCGATCGCAGCGCCAACTCGAGGAGACTACCGATGAACCTGACCCGATTCCGGATCGCCGCAGCCGCATGCATTCTGGCCGCAGCCGGCGCCGCGTCCGCGCAGACCTATCCCGCAAAAACCATCCGCATGGTCATTCCCTTCGCCGCCGGCGGCAACACCGACATCATCGGCCGCATCTTCGCGCCGAAAATGGCCGAAATCATCGGCCAGCAGATCATCATCGACAACCGCGGCGGTGCCGGCGGCATGATCGGCACCGAGGCGGTGATGCGCGCCGCACCCGACGGTTACACCCTGCTGATGGCTTCGGCCGGCCATACCATCAACCCGGCGATGGTCAAGAAGCTGCCTTACGACTCGGTCAAGGACTTCACGCCGATCGGTATCGTCGCCGACGTCCCCACCGCGTTCGTGATTCACCCTTCGCTGCCCGCGAAGAACCTGCAGGAGTTCATCGCGCTGGCCAAGGCACGGCCCAATGACATCTTTTATTCGACCGCCGGCGTCGGCACCGTGGGACATCTGTCCGCGGAACTGCTGATCTCCAGCGCCAACATCAAGATCACCGCCGTGCATTACAAGGGCAGCGGCCCGTCGATGATCGACCTGGTCGGCGGCCACGTGCAGATGCAGTTCCCGAGCATGCCGGCCGCCGTGCCGCATGTCGCCACCGGCAAGCTGCGCATGATCGCGCAGACTGGCGCAAAACGTTCTCCTGCGGCGCCGACCGTGCCGACGATGCAGGAACAGGGCCTGAAGGATTTCGTGGTCTCCAGCGGGTTCTCGATGTTCGGCCCCGCCAACCTGCCGAAGCCGATCGTCACCCGGGTCAACTCCGCGCTGGTACAGGCGCTGAAGGATCCCAAGGTCAACAAGACACTGCTTGATCAGGGCGCAGAGCCGAATGGCAGTTCGCCGGAAGCGCATGACCAATTCAACCGCGCCGAAATCCAGAAATGGATCAAGGTTGCCCGTGCCGCCGGCATCCAGCCGAACTGAACCGACACGCAGTGGGTTAAAATACGGGGCCACGCGCCCCGTATTTTTTGAATGTCTTTTTCGAGAAACACCATGCCCCCCCTGGATTTCCAGTTCCCCTACACTTCGCAGCGCATGCCGGTACTGGCACGCAACACCGTCGCCACCTCGCAGCCGCTCGCCGCCCAGGCCGGATTACGCATGCTGCTGAAAGGCGGCAACGCGGTCGACGCGATCCTCGCCACGGCAATTTCACTGACGGTGCTCGAGCCGACCAGCAACGGCATCGGCAGCGACGCGTTCTGCATCTTGTGGGACGGCAAGAAACTGCGCGGCCTGAACGCCTCGGGACGCTCGCCGGCAGCATGGACGCCAGAGCGGTTCAGGGGCGCGCAGACCATGCCGCAGCGCGGCTGGGATTCGGTCACCGTGCCGGGCTGCGTATCGGCATGGGTGGAAATGTCGCGGAAATTCGGCAAACTGCCGTTCGCCGACCTGTTCGAGCCGGCAATCAAATATGCCGCCGATGGCTACATGGTGACGCCGACGATCGCGCGGCTGTGGGCCAACCAGGCACCGGAACTGAAAAATCAGCCGGGATATGCCGAGGCCTTCATGCCGCGGGGCCGCGCGCCGGCACCCGGCGAGAAGTTCTCGTTTCCGGCGCAGGCCAAGACCCTGGCACGAATTGCAGAGACCAGGGGTGAAGCGTTCTACAAGGGCGACCTTGCCGAGAAGATTGTCGCCTGGGCCAAGCAGCACGGCGGCGCGATGACCCTCGACGACCTCGCCAGCCATGCGCTTGACTGGGTGGAACCCATCGGCATCGACTACCGCGGCTACACGCTGCACGAAATCCCGCCCAACGGCCAGGGCATCGCCGCACTGATCGCACTGGGCATACTCGAGAACTTCGATGTCGCAAAACTGCCGGTCGACTCTCCCGACAGCATGCATCTGCAAATCGAGGCCATGAAACTCGCCTTCGCCGACATCAACGAATATGTCTCCGATCCGGCAACGATGCGCATCAAACCCTCGGAGATGCTCGACAAGGCCTACCTGAAACAACGCGCGCAGCTGATCGACATGAAAAAGGCGCAGCAACCCGCGTTTGGCAATCCTGCCAAGGGCGGCACCGTGTACCTGACCGCCGCCGACGAGTCCGGCATGATGGTGTCGTACATCCAGTCGAATTTCGCCGGCTTCGGCTCGGGCGTGGTCGTACCCGGCACCGGCATCAGCCTGCAGAACCGCGGCTATGGCTTCAGCCTGAAGCCCGGCCACGCCAACGTCGTGGCCCCGCGCAAACGGCCCTTCCACACCATCATTCCGGGGTTCCTGACGAAGAACGGCAAACCCGTGATGAGTTTTGGCGTGATGGGCGGCTCGATGCAGGCGCAAGGACACATGCAGGTCATCTCGCGCATGGTCGACTACGGCCAGAACCCGCAGGCGGCTGCGGATGCGCCGCGCTGGCGCATCGATACCGGCCTCAAGGTCGGCGTTGAACATGGCGTATCCGCGGATACACTCGCGCAGTTGCGCGCACGCGGTCATGACATGCCGCAGGCCGACCGCTGGTCCACCGATTTCGGTCGCGCGCAGCTGATCTACAAAATGGATGACGGCTATTTTGCGGCATCCGAACGGCGCACCGACGGCCAGGCGGTCGGTTTCTGATCTCGAACATCCGGGAGTCGCACCGATGAAATACCGCCTCGGGGAACGCAAGGTCGTCTGCAACGGCGACTACTGGATTGCCCCCAACGCCACTGTCATCGGCAGCGTGATACTCGAGAACAATGCCAGCATCTGGTGGAACTGTGTACTGCGTGGCGACAGCGACACGATCACCATCGGTGAAAACGCGCAAGTCCAGGACGGCTCGGTATTGCATGCCGACCCCGGGTTCCCGCTGAAGCTGGAGAAAAACGTCAGTGTCGGCCACATGGCGATGCTGCATGGCTGCACCATCGGCGAGGGCAGCCTCGTCGGCATCAAGGCCGTGATCCTCAACGGCGCGAAAATCGGCAAAAACTGCCTGATCGGTGCCGGCGCCTTCATCGGGGAAGGCAAGGAAATTCCCGACGGCTCGCTGGTACTCGGCGCCCCGGGCAAGGTGGTGCGTCAGTTGTCTGCCGAACAGATCAAGGGCATCAACCGCATCGCGGACCATTACGTCCAGAATTTCAAACGCTTCCGGCAGGAACTGCAGGCCGACGACTCCTGAACCTCACGCTATGGGAGCATGCACATGGCCGACATGAGCAAGTTCGGATTCAGGATCAAGACCCGCGGCGGCATGGTCGTGGACAATCTGATGGTGCAGGCGCGCACCCGCGCTGACGCCGAGACCAGAATTCGGCAGATCTACAAAAATTGCGAGATCCTGGATTGCAGCGAACCGTCACCGGGGACCCGGGACGACGGGGTCGACCTGGAGGACGTCATCTCGCTGATCAGCAAGCAGGGCGATATCCGATAGCGCAACATGAAGCTGCGCCGGGCACGTGCTGTTGACCTGGTCGCTGCCGCGCCGCGCGGGTTCGCCTCAACCGCTCTTGCGACCGCCGTGGACCAGTCGTAGACCCGCCGCCACTGCAGCGGCGGCGCGCACGATATTCTGCTGTTGCAGCGTCGTTCCCGCCGCCGGTGACGGAATCCGCGCGGCCGTGGCCGTCCCGTTTTCAGGCAGGCGGATAAAGTCCGCAGCAAGCAGTTCGTCAAGCAGATCCATGTAGTGTTTGGCGCCGCGGCTGTCAGGGGCATGCTCGAACACATCCCGATTGGAGCCGGGACTTTCGGCCAAGCTGACATTCTCGGCGATGCGCGTCGCACAAACCTCGTCGCCGTAGCGCTCGCGCAACTGGCGCTCGACATCGACCGACATGCGGCGCCGCCCGTCATAGCGCGTAATCAGGTAGCGCCGCGGTACCCGCTTCTTCAGCACCGGCTCCAGCGCCTTCAGCGTACGCTCCATTTGCATGGCCCCATGCATTGCCAGATAGTCGCTGGAAATCGGAACGATCACGCCGTCGGCGGCGAACACGCTGCCCAGCGACAGCACACCGAGCATTGGGCATACATCCATCAGCACCGCGCGCCCGGGCGGCTCGCGATTCAGCGCGGTATCGAGGCGTCCCAGCACACCGTGCCCCTTGCCGAATCGCGTGTCGATTTTCGACAGCTCGATATGCGACGGCACCAGTTTCCAGCCATTACGTGTGGGGAAAGTCAGCACCGCCAGCGGCGTGCCGTGCGCGTAGAGTCCGTAGAGACTGGCTTCGGGTCTCGGCACCGCAACACCGGATACACGGGTCAGATGGGCTTGTGGATCGAGATCGATGACCAGCGGATCGGCGCCGCGCCGCGCAAGGAGGCCCGCCAGGTTCAACGTCGTCGTCGTTTTGCCGACGCCGCCTTTCTGATTGAACACTGCGATACGTGCCACCTGCCCCCCCAAGATTATTAACCGCTGGACCACCTCATGGCCTCGGCATTTTGCGCTGTCAATCAACAGGTTGGCAACCTGTCCTGCAATTCATTATAAAAAAATCCCGGGTAACCGCGTGTCATCACCTGAGGGTGCGAACGCAATGCGCTCAATGAAAAAACATTCAGAATAAACAATTAGTTAGGAAAAACACGCACGCACGCGCGACGGTCCAGGGAAACCCCCGCATCGGGCAACCATGTTGTACGCGAAATCACCGGCTGCAGTGCGCCAGGGCCAAGGCGCGGGCGCGCGTGGGTCGAGCCGCGGACTGTTTGCCAACGCCGCAGCGCGGGACCACCCTGATGCCGTGGCGATCCACGGGCCATGCGGTCGCCATGTTCGGGGCCAACCGCCGCAGTTTCGCCGCGCCCATGCGGCGCGCCGTAATCGCCAATAGCGAGCACTGCTGAATTCGGTTATCCTTTCAGCCAAATTCACAGGGGGCGTGGAAATGGCGTTTTATGCTTTTTATGTCATTGCAATCATCGTACTGATACTGCACTTCACCGGCTGGCTCAAACGCAACAAGCTGGAGTGGCTCGTGCTGGTCCTTGCCGTCGCCGTCTTCCCCGTGGTCATCTTCCTGCGCTAGTCCGCCGGCCGCCCCACTCACTTCGCCAACAGGCTTGCCCCGCTGGCCAGCAGCATCACGGCGAGGATACGCGTGAACGTGTCGCTGCTTACCCTGTTGCCGAGACGTTCGCCCACCACTGTCCCCGCCCACATCAGCGGCAGCAGCAGCGCGAACAGCACCAGCGTTCGCGCGTCATAAAAGCCGGCCCAGGCATAACCGCCGATACGCGTGATCATCTCCGTGAACCACAACGCTGCCACGGTCGCACGAAACCCCGCCCGGCCGATGCCGCGGGCGTTGATGTAAATCACCACCAGAGTTCCGCCGCCGCCACCGAACAGCGTGTCGAAAAAACTGCCGAAGAAGCCGACGGGCAGCGCCCACCGCTGCGAACAGCGCAACTGCGGCAGGCCGAGTACGCTGACGGCGAGCATGTAGCTTGCATAGAGCACCAGGAACGAGCCCAGCATCATCACCAGCATGCGGTTGTCGAGCATCGCAAACAGCCACAGCCCGGCCAGCGCACCGATGATCGTCGGCGGCACCAGCAGCCGCAGTTCGGACCACACCACTTCGCGCCGGTCGCGAATGACCAGGATGACGAACAGCACGAATACCAGCAGGCTGCACAGCGGTACTGCGAGTTGCAGCGGAATCGCAAAAGCCAGCAGCGGCACTGCAATCATGCCGGCGCCGAACCCGGACATGCCGCGCACCACAAAAGCGAAAAAGAACACCGCCGCAATCCATGCCAGCTGCCAATAGCTCAGTTCAGCCATCGGTTCACTTGAAAATCAGTGCCATGCCACTCACCAGCAGCACGGCCCCCACCGCACGATTGAACAGTACGGGATCGAATTGACGCACCACCCGCGCACCCAGCCACGAACCCACGATCACCATCGGCAACGCTGCCGCCAGCAGCAGCAGCGTCTGTTCGTTGTAGAGACCCAGCATTGCGTAGCCGGCGATGCGCGTCAGCCCCTGAAACAGCATGATGGTGGTGATGGTCACCCGGAAAGCGTCCTTGCCCAGCCGTACGGAATTCAGATAAATCACGTAGACCGGCCCTGCCGCCCCGCCAAACAGCGAACCGATGACGCCGGCGGCGAGGCTGGTCACCGCCGCCACGGGGAGCATCCATCGCGCCGGAATCACCGGCGTCCGGCCGGCGAAAACCATCGCATAAACCGCATACAGCACGACGAATATGCCCAGCGCCCGCCCCAGCGGCTGCGGGTCGAACAGCGTCAGCAGCCAGACGCCGAGGAAGACCCCGAGCAGGCTGCCGGGCAGGATGCGCCGGATTTCGCGCCAGACGATGCTGCGCCAGTCGACGACGCCCTGACCGATGGACGACAGCATGTTGAGCACGGTGACCACCGGCACGGTGACCTGCACCGGAAACACCAGTGCCAGCAGCGGCACGGCAATTGCCCCGCCGCCAAAGCCGGTGCCCCCGCGCACCGCAAAGGCCACCGTCACCACCGCGGCACTGAACACCAGCTGCCACATGCTCAACTGCTCCATCAACGCTCCCGGCGCAATGCGCGCCGGCTGCCGGCAAGCGCGCAAAATATGACCACCACCATCAGCACCATGCTGCCGTAGGTCCAGGCATAGCTGCCCAGCTGCTGGTAGACCAGCGCGAACGCTGTGGGCCCGGCGAGTATGCCGGCGAAATTCCAAACCATGGCCCCGCCGGTCGCGATACTGACCTGCCCCGGCGGGCTGCGCCGCGCGACCTCGGCGGTATAGAGCCCGTTCCAGCCGATCGCCGTAGCGCCGAACACTGCAAACAGCACTGCCGTCATCAGCACCGGCCAGCCCGGCTGCAGAAATGCGACGGCGATGCAGCACAGCAGCATGCCGGCAGTCAGCCCGTGCAGCACGCGCAGGGTGTCATGCGTGCGGTCGGCGAGCCAGCCCCAGGCAATCCGCCCGAGCACGCCGGCAATCTGCGCCACCGACAGCATCAGTCCGGCTTCAACCAGCGAGTAACCACCCTCTTCGACCAGCATGATCACCGTAAAAGTGCTGACGCACAGCTGCACGAAAGCCATGCCGAAGGCCGCAACCCCGAGCCAGCGCAATGCCGGCAGCCGCCATACCAGCTGCACGCCCTCGAACACCCGCGCCCGCACCGGCAGGTCCGGGCGCCGGTCATCGTCCCAGCGCTCGCGTGCCGGTTGCATCGCGAGCAGCGTCGCCAGTGCCGACAGCAGCACCAGCGCCAACGCCCAGCGCCAGCCCCAGGTCAGCGTCACCGTGGGCGCTATCAGCGCCATCAGCGCCCAGGCGAGCGGGACACCGGTCTGCTTCAGCGAAAAAATGAAGTTGCGGTGCTGCGGCGGACTGAAGCGGAACAGCAGATGCGCTGCTGCCGGCAGGTTGATGCTCATCGCCACCCCGATCAGTACCGAGGTCACCGCCAGCGCCGCGATGCTGGAATGAAAGCCCGCCGCCAGGCCCGCCACGCAGCAGGCCATGCCGATCTGCGTGGTGCGGCAGCCGCCGTAACGCGCCACCATCCAGGCGAATGACATCGAGCCGAGCATCGCCGCACCGTAAATCAGGCTCATCTGGTAGCCGATCATCGACGCTTCCACACCGAGGGACAACGCAAGCTCCGGAGCGATCACCGGAAATACCGCGGCGCCCATCGCTCCCGCAACCTGTGCCGCAGTCGTCGCTGCGACCACCGCGACCACCGGCGATGCAGGCTGTCCGCTCATGACCCTGCCGCCTGTGCCATCACCGATCGCCGCGCCACCCACACCACGACGGCACCCGTCAGAGCGACCAGCGCGACACCGCCATAGGTGGACACGTAACTGCCGGTGATCCGGTACGCGGTCGCAAACAGCGACGGGCCCGCGAGAATCCCCGCGAACACCCACATCATCATGCCACCGGTGGTCACGCTGACCATGCCCTGCGGGCTGAGCCGCGCGACCTGGGCGTGCATGATGCCGTTCCAGCCGTACGCCACCAGCCCGAACACGATGTAGAACACGGTGAGCAAGGCGACCGGCCAGCCCACCGGCAGCAGCAGCGTGAGCGCACAGCACACGCCCGCCAGCAGGTTGGTAATCAGCAGCACGGAAATGGCATTGCCGGCGCGATCGGCAAGCCAGCCGAACATCATGCGCCCGCACATGCCGGAAACCTGCACCAGCGACAGCATCACGCCGGCGGCAACGAGGCTGTAGCCGACCTCCTGCACCAGCAGGTTGACCGTGAACGATCCGAGGCAAAGCTGCACGAATGAAAAGAAAAATGCCGCGATCGACATGTAGCGCAGCGTCGGATACCGCCACAGCACCTGCATGCCGGTGAACACGCCGGTTTTGGCGGCCGCGCCAGGATCGCGGTCGTCATCCCAGACAGCGCGGAATTGACCGAGCCACAAGGCGCAGGCCGCGGAATAAATCAGCACCAGGACCATCGGCGCACGCCAGCTGAAAGTCAGCGTCAGCCACGGCGCGATCAGCGCGATTGCCGCCCAGCCCAGCGGCACGCCCGCCTGCTTGATCGAATACACCAGGTTGCGGTTCTGCGGCATACCGAAGCGGAACAGCAAATGGGCAGCGCCCGCGGCGGCCAGCGCGTTGCTGGCACCGATGAATGCCCCGGCCAGCGGCATCAGCCATAGTTGTCCGGCAAGCGCGACCGCCATGCCGGCGGCAGCGAGCCAGCATGACCACTGCATCGACCGGCAGGCACCCCAGCGCAGCACGATGGTGCCGACCGCACTCGATGCCAGCAATGCGGCACCGAATAGGATGCTGATCTGATAACCGACCATGGACGCGTCGACGCCGAGCATGGCTGCCAGCTGCGGCGCGAGTACCGGAAATATCGCGATACCCATGGCCGAGGCCACCTGCGCCAGCGTCGCCGCGACCAGCACCACCGTCATCGAAGGCGCGGCAGCAGTCACGCTTTTTCCCGCGGCGTGGCGCGCCGTGCGGCCTCCAGCAGCACCAGCGCGATCAGCGAGGGAATCATCATCAGTTGAAACGTCTGCGAATAACTCTGTAGCACCCCGTAGACCATCGCAAACAGCGCCGGCCCCAACAGCACCCCGCCAAACACGAAAAACGTCGTGCCCGCCGCGACCATGCTCACCAGGCCCGGGGGGCTCAGTCGCGCACCCTCGGCATGGAACACGCCGTTCCAGCCCAGTGACGTCGCGCCAAGCACAAAAAATATAATATAAATCAATAACTTGTTGCTCATGTCCACATGCAGCATGGCGAGGATGGAAGCCGCCGCCACCACGCCAATGATCGCCAGCACGGCGATGCTGCTGCGCAACCGGTCGGCCAGCCAGCCCCAGCAGATCCGTGCCACCGAGCCGCCGACTTGCACCACCGAGAACAGTACGCCCGCTTCGATCAGTCCCAGATTTTTTTCGGCGACCAGGTAGATCACGGTAAAACTCATCACGCAACGCTGGATTCCCGAAAAAATCATCGCCACCAGCGAAATCCAGCGCAGTCCCGGCGTACGCACCACCAGGGGCACGCCGCCGAATGTTGCGCGTTTTTCCTTGCCGGCAGCGCCGCGGTCGGCATCCCAGGCTTTCCGATGCGGCTGGATCAGCGCCAGCACGATCAACGCAAACACGCCGACCGCCAACAGCGACCACTGGTAGCCGAACGTCACCGCGATCGCCGGCGCCGTCAGCGACATGACGACGCCGCCGACCGGCACGCCGGTCTGCTTGATCGAAAACATCAGGTTGCGCCGCGCGCCCGGCGTATGCGAAACCAGCAGGTGGGCTGCGGCCGGGTTGACCATGCCGGCGGCGGCGCCGATGGCCACCGAACCGAGCGCAATCGCGGGAATGTTGGGAAACGCAAACAACATCATCCCCGCTGCACAGCACAGCATCGCGATCTGCGTGGTGCGCGCGGCGCCGTAACGCAGCACGGCATTGCCGCCGAATATCGTCGCCAGCGTCGCCGCGCCGAAGGTCAGGCTGACCTGGTAGCCGATCAGCACCGGACTGACGCCGAGCACCTCGGCGAGCTTCGGCGCGATCGTCGGCAGGATCACATTGGACATCGCCACGATCATCTGCGTTGCAGTGACAATCGCCACGATTGTCCAGGGGCCGGGCATGGCAACGGCATTATTCACGGCGACACGTTTTATGCAGGGAAGCGCAAGCTGGGAGGGAGCCGACATTGTCTTGACTGCAGCAACTCGGTGCAAGGCGCGTTTTCACGATGCGGGCTTGGGTGTCAGATGATTGCCGGAAATGCAGCGCTGCGCCCGAAAATTGCTCATAATTACGGCCTTTCCGCGCATTCGCCGCGGATATCGGACAACCCTGTCAATCTGGAGAAAACACGATGCGAGCAGTGGTATTGCGTGGACACGGCAACCTCGACAGCCTGGAATACGTGCAGGACTTTCCCGATCCGGTGATTGCCGAAGGCCATGTCGTCATCCGGGTGAAAGCCACGTCGTTCAACTACCACGACGTCTTCACGGTGCGCGGCATGCCCGGCATCAAGGTGCCGTTCCCGATGATCATCGGCCTCGACCTTGCCGGCGAAATCCTCGAAGTCGGTGCCGGGGTGTCGGGCTGGAAACCCGGTGACCGCGTGCTGGTGAATCCGCTGAACAAGAAAAAAGGCCTGATGGGCGAAATGCTGCATGGCGGGCTCGCCGAGAAATGCCTGGTCGCCGCTGATCAGCTGATCCGGATGCCCGCCAACGTGACTTTCGAGCAGGCCGCCTCGCTGCCGGTGGCTTACGGCACTGCGCATCGCATGATCATCACCCACAACACCATCAAGCAAGGCGACAAGGTGCTGGTGCTCGGTGCCAGCGGCGGCGTCGGCACCGGTTGCGTGCTGCTGGCCAAGATGCTCGGTGCTGAAGTCATCGCCTGCGCCTCCAGTGCCGACAAAATAAAGCGGCTGCAGGATCTGGGCGCCGATCATGTGATCAATTACAAGGACACCGATTTTTCGAAATGGGCCGTCGAAAAATTCGGCAAGCCGCAGCGACGCAGTTACGAGGGTGGCGTCGATGTGGTCATCAATTTCACCGGCGGTGACACCTGGGCCCCGACGCTGAAGTGCGTCAAACGCGGCGGCAAGATCCTGGTCTGCGGCGCCACCGCCGGCTATGATCCCAAGGAAGACCTGCGCTACGTGTGGAGCTTCGAACTGCAGATCATCGGCTCCAACAGCTTCTACGACGAAAACCTGAAAGCGCTGATGGACCTGATCCAGCAGGGCAGGATCAAGCCGGTCATCGATGAAGTCATGCCGCTGGAACGTGCTGCTGCAGGGTTGAAGCTGATCGAAGACCGCGAGGTTTTCGGCAAGGTCATCATCACGCCCTGACCGGACCAGTATGGCCGCCACCTGTCCCGAGCCCAGGGGCTACCCCGGCAACCTCGGCGTCCCCTTCGTGGCGCATGCGGGGCTCGCACGCACGGCGCTGATCGACCTGCGCGACCCGCAGTCGCCGCGCGAGCACAGCTTCCGCGACCTCGACCTGGCGGCGAACGCCGTGGCGCGCGGCCTGCTGCGAAGCGGACTGCAGCAGGGCGACCGCATCGGCATCCTCGCGCTGAACCGCGCCGAGTTCGTCGTCACCCTCCTCGGCGCGATGCGCGCCGGCGTGATCCCGGTACCGATCAATGTCAAGCTCGCCACCGACACCGTGCGCTATATCGTCAGGGATGCCGGTGCCCGGCTGGCATTCTGCGAATCCGCCTATGCGCACCTGCTGCCGCCGGATCTGCCGGCCGTGCGCTACGATGACGGCGATGCGTTTGCGCAGTTTCTCGATCCGGGCCCGTACGCGCCGATCGAGCCTGCACCCGACACCGTGGCGATCCAGCCGTATACCTCCGGCTCGACCGGCAAACCCAAGGGCGTGCTGCTCACCCATTACGGCCAGAACTGGAGCCGGCTGATCCTTGTGCATACGCGCAATACCACCGACCGGGACGTGATCCTCGTCGCCGCACCGCTGTACCACAAGAACGCGCTGAATGCGATCAAACAGGGCCTCACTGCCGGAGCCACGCTGGTGCTGCTGCCACAGTTCAATGTCGAGCACTACATCGCGGCAATCGCGCGTTACCGCTGCACGGTGATTTCCGGCGTGCCGACCATGGTGTCGATGGTGCTCGCGCGCAAGGACCTGTTGACCCGAACCGATACCACGACAGTACGCACGGTGATGATGGGCTCCGCGCCCTCGTCGCCGCAATTGCTGTCGGACATTCGCGCGCACTTCCCCAACGCCGAACCGCTGGTGGTCTACGGCGTCACCGAGGGCGGTCCGGTACCGCTGGGTCCCGATGCCGACGGCAGACCACGCCCCCCGGGGTCCATCGGCAAGCCGTATCCGGGAACTGCGGCAAAACTGATCAATGGTCCGCACGACAACGAGGGCGAGCTGCTGCTGAAGAATCCCGGCATCCTGCTCGGTTACCACAATCTTCCGGACGAAACCGCCAGACGCATCCGCGACGGCTGGTACCACACCGGGGATGTCTGCCGGCGCGATGCCGACGGCTTCTATTACTTCATCGGCCGCACCGACGACATGTTCGTCTGCGGCGGCGAGAACATCTTCCCGATCGAGGTCGAGCGCCTGCTCGAGCGCCACCCTGCCGTGCACCAGGCCTGCGTGCTGCCGTTCGCACACGACCTGAAGGGCCAGGTTCCCTATGCCTTCATCGTGCTGCGCAGCAGTGCATCGGCTACGGCGGACGAGATCAAGAATTACGCACTGGCCAATGGTCCAGCCTACCAGCACCCGCGCCGCGTGTTCTTCCTCGAGCAGTTGCCGCTGGCCGGCACCAACAAGGTAGACCGTGAACAGTTGCGCAGCCTGGCCGCCCGCGAGGCCGCCAACACCGACCGGGCAATAGCCACCCGCTGATGACACCACGGCATCACTCGTTGAATACCGCACTGAGAAGAATTCATCGACGACCTGATCATTTCTGTATTGCGCAATTGCATTGCGCAGTCTTCAATCACCCGCATCCTCCGGAGCCATAACATGACCGACACCAAACCCGCCCCTCCCACGCTTGAGCAACTGCAGCAACTGATCAGCCGCGGCCCCTTCAACCAGTGGCTCAACTTCACCTTCATCCAGGCCGATGAGGCGGGCATCGAAATCAAGGCAACCTGGCGCGAGGAATGGGT
>RPOR01000059.1 GCA_003820645.1 Betaproteobacteria bacterium | reverse complement strand
GCCGCGATCAATGCCGGTGACAGGCACGCGATCGCCAATGCCGGCCACGGGTCGGCCCCGGACATTGCCGGCAAGGGCATCGCCAACCCCAGCGGCATGATTCTGTCAGCCGCCATGCTGCTCGAATGGCTGGGCATCCGCCACGGCAGACCGGCGTTCCAGCAGGCGCATGCTGCGATCCAGGCGGCGGTGGATGCCGCGCTGGCCGATGCCGATGTGTGTACCGGCGACGTGGGCGGTCGCGGCAACACCCGGAGTTTCGCCGCAGCCGTCGTCAAGCAATTACGCAGCCGCAAGGTCCAGGCCGCGGTTGCGTGACTCAGCACAAACTGATAATCGGAGGAGAAACATCATGAAATGCACAGTCATTGCATTTGCCGCAGTCGCCGGCGCGCTGTGCGCAGGCAGCGTTGCTGCGCAGGCTTATCCCGTCAAACCCATCCGCTTCCTCGTCGGCTACGCGCCTGGCGGCGGGACCGATATCATGGCGCGCGTCGTCGCCGCCAAGCTCACCGACAGCCTCGGTCAGCAGGTCATCGTCGACAACCGGCCAGGGGCAAATGCCAATGTCGCGGCCGAGATTGCCTCGAAAGCATCACCGGACGGATATACCGTGATGATGATCTCGGTGTCCCATGCCATCAGTCGGCCGCTGTACAGGAAACTGGGTTACGACCTGGTGCGTGATTTCACGCCGCTGATCAATATTTCCTCGGTGCCGATGTTTGTCGTTGTGCCGCCGTCGTCGACGGCAAAAAGCGTGGCCGACGTGGTTGCGCTGGCAAAAGCCAAATCGATCAACTACGCCTCGTCCGGCGACGGCAGCCCCGAGCACATCGCGGCCGAAATGTTCAAGGGGATGACCGGGACCAATATGACGCACGTGGCGTACAAGGGCGGCGCGCCGTCGGCGCTGGCACTGATTTCGGGCGAGGTGCAGCTGGGTTTCAACACCGCGCCGGTGGCGGTGCCGCACATCAGGTCAGGCAAGATGCGCGCCATCGCGGTGACCAGCGCCAAGCGCAATCCCGCACTGCCGGATGTGCCGACTGTCGCGGAGTCGGGCGTGGCCGGATATGACATGATCAACTGGTACGGCGCGATCATGCCGGCGGGCACGCCGACGGCAGCGGTCAACCGGCTCAATGCCGACATCAACAAGGCACTGAAGCTGCCGGACGTACAGCAGCGGCTGGCGTCGCTGGGTGCCGATCCGCTGGGCGGCAGCGCTGCAGATTTCGGCGCCTACATCAGGTCCGAGATCGCGAAATACACGAAAGTGGTGACGGACAGCAAGCTGCAGCAGCAGTAGGCCCGGCAGCAGTCATAAATAAGGCCGGCGCCATGGCGCCGGCCTTTTTTATGGTGTTCACCGCTACTCGGCGAAAAATTCCTTGACCCGGTCCATCCACGACTTCGCGCGCGGATTATGGCGGGCGGCGTCCTTGTTGCTGAGGGCTTCGAATTCCTGCAGCAGTTCCTTCTGTTTCGCCGTCAGGCTGACCGGCGTTTCGACGACGACATGGCACAACAGGTCGCCGTGGCTCGACGAGCGCACGCCCTTGATGCCCTTGCCCCGCAGCCGGAAGATTTTTCCGGTCTGTGTCTCCGCCGGAATTCTGATCTTGGCGTAGCCGTCAAGCGTCGGAATCTCGATCTCGCCGCCCAGCGCGGCGGTGGTGAAGCTGACCGGCATTTCGCAGTGCAGGTCATTGTGGTCGCGGGTAAACACGCCGTGCCGCTTGATCTGGATGACCACATAAAGGTCGCCCGACGGCCCGCCATTGACGCCGGCTTCGCCCTCGCCGGAGAGCCGGATGCGGTCGCCCTCGTCGACGCCCGCGGGAATTTTCACTGCCAGCGTCTTGTGTTTCTTGACCCGGCCGCTGCCGGAGCAGGTGGCGCAGGGGTGGGCCACCATCTTGCCGGTGCCGTGGCAGCGCGGGCAGGTCTGCTGGATCGAGAAAAAGCCCTGCTGCATGCGCACCTGGCCGTGGCCGCCGCAGGTGGTGCAGGTGCTCGGCTGAGTGCCGGGTTTGGCCCCGGTGCCGTGGCAGGTTTCGCACTCTTCCATCGCCGGAATGCGGATGCGCGTCTCGCTGCCGCGTGCAGCGTCTTCCAGCGTGATCTCGAGGTTGTAGCGCAGGTCGGCGCCGCGAAACACGGTTGAGCGCTGGCGACCGCCACCGCCACCGCCGAAGATGTCACCGAAGATGTCGCCGAAGGCGTCGGAGAAACCGCCGAAACCGGCGCCCGCACCCGCACCTGCCGCCGAGGGGTCGACGCCGGCATGGCCGAACTGATCGTAAGCCGCGCGCTTTTGCGCATCGGTCAGCACCTCATAGGCTTCCTTGGCTTCCTTGAAGTGCTCTTCGGCCTTGGAATTGTCCGGGTTACGGTCCGGATGCCACTTCATCGCGAGCTTGCGGTAGGCCTTCTTGATGTCGGCTTCCGTGGCGTCACGGTTCACGCCCAGCACTTCGTAATAGTCTTTTTTCGCCATTTTTTATTCAGGATCGAGGATGGAGGAGTGAGGATTGACGCATGTGATGGACTGGCCAGAAAAGACCAAGGGGAGAGCTTGTGTCTCCCCCCTCAATCCTCGATCCGCAATCCGCAACCCAATTATTTCTTGTCTTTGACTTCCTCGAATTCGGCGTCGACCACATTGCCATCATCCTTCTTTTCGCCACTCGCGCCCGCCGACTGCTCCCCGCCAGCGGCGCCGCCTTGCGGCTGCTGCTCCTTGTACATCTGCTCGGCCAGCTTGTGCGCAGCCTGCGCCAGCGCCTGGCTCTTGGCTTCGATGGCCTCCTTGTCGTCACCCTTGATCGCCTCTTCGGCCTCTTTCAGCGCCGCCTCGATCTTGGCTTTCTCGCCGGCATCGACCTTGTCGCCGTGTTCTGCGAGCGATTTCTTCACGCTGTGGATCATCTGGTCGCACTGGTTGCGGGCATCGACCAGCTCGCGCAGCTTCTTGTCTTCCTCGGCATTGGCCTCGGCATCCTTGACCATGCGCTGGATCTCTTCTTCGGAGAGACCGCTGGAGGCCTGGATCTTGATCTTGTTTTCCTTGCCGGTGGCCTTGTCCTTGGCCGACACGTGCAGGATGCCGTTGGCATCGATGTCAAAGGTGACTTCGACCTGCGGCATGCCGCGCGGCGCCGGCGGTATGTCGGTCAGGTTGAACTGACCGAGCGACTTGTTGGCTTTCGCCATCTCGCGCTCGCCCTGCAGCACGTGGATGGTCACCGCGCTCTGGTTGTCTTCGGCGGTGGAGAATACCTGCGACGCCTTGGTCGGAATCGTGGTGTTTTTCTGGATCAGCTTGGTCATCACGCCGCCCAGTGTCTCGATGCCCAGCGACAGCGGGGTCACGTCAAGCAACAGCACGTCCTTGACATCGCCCTTGAGCACGCCGGCCTGGATGGCCGCGCCCACGGCAACTGCCTCATCCGGGTTGACGTCCTTGCGCGGCTCCTTGCCGAAGAAGGATTTCACGGCTTCCTGCACTTTCGGCATGCGCGTCTGGCCGCCGACGAGGATCACGTCCTCGATGTCGGAGAGTTTGACGCCGGCATCCTTGACCGCGACTTCGCAGGGTTTGATGGTGCGCGCGATCAGGTCCTCGACCAGCGCCTCGAATTTGGCGCGGGTGATCTTGATCGCCAGGTGTTTCGGGCCCGACTGGTCGGCGGTGATGTAGGGCAGGTTGATCTCGGTCTGCTGCGAAGACGACAGCTCGATCTTGGCTTTTTCCGCGGCATCCTTGAGGCGCTGCAACGCGAGCATGTCCTTCTTCAGGTCAACGCCGGATTCCTTCTTGAACTCGTCGCACAGGTAATCCATCAGCCGCTGGTCGAAGTCTTCGCCACCGAGGAAGGTGTCGCCGTTGGTCGACAGCACTTCGAACTGGTGCTCGCCCTCGACTTCGGCGATTTCGATGATCGACACGTCGAACGTGCCGCCGCCGAGGTCATACACCGCGATCTTGCGGTCGCCTTTTTTCTTGTCCATGCCGAAGGCCAGCGCGGCAGCGGTCGGCTCGTTGATGATGCGCTTGACGTCGAGGCCCGCGATGCGGCCGGCGTCCTTGGTCGCCTGGCGCTGCGAGTCGTTGAAATACGCGGGCACGGTGATCACGGCTTCGGTGACCGGCTCGCCAAGGTAGTCCTCGGCGGTTTTCTTCATCTTGATCAGCACCTGCGCGGAGACTTCCTGCGACGCGATTTTCTTGCCGCGAACTTCCACCCACGCGTCGCCGTTGTCGGCCTTGACGATCTTGTAGGGCATCAGGTCGATGTCCTTCTGCACTTCTTTTTCTTCGAAGCGCCGGCCGATCAGCCGCTTCACGGCATACAGCGTGTTTTTCGGGTTGGTCACGGCCTGGCGTTTGCCCGGCGCGCCGGTGAGGATCTCGCCGTCGTCCATGTAGGCGACGATCGAGGGCGTGGTGCGCGCGCCCTCGGAATTCTCGATGACCTTCGGCTGGCCGTTTTCCATGACGGCCACGCACGAGTTCGTGGTACCCAGGTCGATGCCTATGATCTTGCCCATGTCTGTTACCTCATTCCTGAAAAGTTGTTACGTCTGGATTTGTGTAACTTATTGATTATATTCAATAATTTACAAAAAGCCGTTCGTGGATGAAATCTCTGCCTTGGCGCTTAGGTTTGGGTTGGTGGCGTGGTTTTCAAGCATCGGGCGCTTTCGCCACGGTCACCATGGCCGGGCGGATCACCCGCTCATGGAGCACATAACCCTTCTGCAACACCTGCACCACGGTATTCGGTGCGGCATCCGAGGGCACGATGCTGATCGCCTGATGACGATGCGGGTCGAATTTCTGGCCGATCGGATGGACTTCGGCAAGGTTGAATTTTTCGAAGGCCGCTGTGAGCTGCTTCAGCGTCAGTTCCACGCCGCTTTTCAGATTGTCCACGGTGGCCGTATCAACGGCGAGCGCGGCTTCCAGGCTGTCCTTGACCGCGAGCAGTTCGGTGGCGAAATTTTCCACCGCGTATTTGTGTGCATTGGCGACATCGAGCACTGCGCGCTTGCGGATATTCTCGGTTTCCGCTTTGGCCCGCAACCATGCATCATGATGCTCCTGCGCATCGAGTTCGGCTTTGCGCAGCAATTCCTCGAGCGAGGGCATGACTTCCGGTGCCGGTTGCGCGGTTTCGGCGCCGGCGGCGTTTTCGGGGGTATTCTCGGGTTTCTGGTCCAGCGATTCCTGGGACATGGCTGTTCTTGAAGTGAAGGTGTCGTTGAAAAGGCAACCATTTGCAACTTGGGCCAACCCTGCGGATTTCAAGGCTATTGGCGAAAATTTACAGGTATCTGTTTTTATTGATAATTTATGACTGAAATGGCTTCCGTCCACGACCTGCGCGATGAGCGTGCCGGTCACGTGATCGGCGCCGCGCTGGACCGGGTCAGGTCCGTCCGTCCCGGCGCCGCAGTGACGCTGATTCTCGCGCAGGAGCCCTCGCTGCTGATGGCCAGCCTCAATCTGCAGCTGCGCGAGAACCTGGCGTGGGACATCGTCGAGGCCGACGGCATGTGGCGGGTCACCGTACGCCACCGCGCCGATGTTGTGGCCACCGACGTACTGGCTTTGCTGGCCGTTGACCACAAGCGCATCGACGGCCTGCTGGCGCGCGCGCTGGGGTTGCTCAACCTGGGCGATGCCGTGTCGGCGGTGCCGGTATTAAGGGAATTTGTGGTGGCGCTGAACCGGCACGTCGCGTTTGAGGATGGTGAACTGGCAGTGAAGCTCGGTGCTGCGCAGGCTGCTGCAGATCAGCCTGCAGCGATCATGCTGCGGGAGCATCGCGAGATTGCCCAGCAGCTCGCGTTGGTCGAGGAGACGCTGGCGATGGAACCGGTGGATGCTTCCGAACTGGGGATTTATTGCGCGATTCTGTCGGGGACGCTGGCGAAGCATGAGTATCGGGAGGAGCACAACCTGTTTCCGTTGTGGCGGGTGGCGTTGGGGCGGCGGGGGAAGGGCGAACGCGCTGAGTTGCTCGACCGGGCGAAGGGTGCGCTGGCGGCGCAGGATTTGTAGGGCGCGAGTAGCGCAACGGATCCCGCCATGCGGTGGCTTCTCCGCGCTGCACGGCGGTTCGCGAGGGGGCAGGGTAGGCGTCTCGCCGCGTACTGGACGATCCGCCGGTATGCTGTTATTGGTTCACGTTACCCTGCTGCTCGGCACGTTGCTGGATCGCCTGGGTGGCCTGATCGATTTTTTCCTCTGCCCTGGCCTTGGTCTGCTGCGCGGCTTCCACTTCCCGTTTCTTGATTGCAGCCCCAGTGGCCGCGGTGGTTGCGACTTCGGCGCCGCAGCCTGCCAGCAGGGCTGCGGCGATGGTAACGAGCAGTCTCTTCATCATCTACTCCCGGGTCGATGCAGCAGTCAGTCAGGCATGTGGTGCCAGAAATTTCAGCAGTTCCGCCGTGCACGCGTCGGGCACGATGTGATGCACCATGTGGTACTCGGTCGGCAGGTGCACCAGCCTGAAGGTCCTCAGGTGGGTGGTCAGCAGGCGCTCCTGTTCGGCGTCGGTGATCGGACCGCCGGTGGGGTAGAGGCCGAGCACGGGGCATTGCACTTTGGGCAGCCAGTCCAGCGCGTTGGCGTCGTTGACCAGTTGCACCAGCCGCAGCAGCACTGCGATGTCGCCCCGGGCGAATTCGTCGGCGTACCAGTTGAAAAAACCCTCGTCCATGTCCGGCGGGAAGCGGGTGGAGCGGTTGGTGGTATCCACCCAGGTGCGGATACCCATCTCGCGCATCGCAGTGGTGCGGGAGCCGCGCTGCAGCGCGTAGCTCGCCTTCATGTGGTCGCTGATATAGACCGGGGTCGCGGCCAGCGTCAGTGTGCGGATCAGGTGGGGATGCGTGGCGGCGAGTCCGAGGCCAATGATGCCCCCGGAGGATTCGCCGACAAAATGCACCTGGTCTGCGCCGAGGTCTTCAATGATCGCGACCAGGTCGGCGACGCACTGTTCCTCGGTCAGCCCGGTCGCCAGATCGAAGTTGCGACCCGATTCGCCCAGGCCGCGCATGTCGGGGCGGACGACACGGTAGTGGCGGGCGAGCGCCGGGACCCACTGGTACCAGAATTTCGCCGAACGGCCGTTGCCGTGCTGCAGTAACACGACAGGCGCTTGCCGCCACGGGTCGGTGAAATCGTCGACGACGTAGTGCAGTCGTGGCTGGCCCGCCCTTTTGACAAACGGCATGGCGTCAGTTTTTCGCGCCGAGTTGCAGCGCGCGAGTTTTCGCGGCTGCGAGGCTGCCCGGCGTGGCCGCGGTGTTCCAGCCGAGCAGATTCTTCAGGGCGAGGTCGGTCAGCGCGTGCAGCCAGTCGTCGCGTTCGTTGAGGCAGGGGATGTAGTGCAATTCCTTGCCGCCGGCTTTGAGAAAATCACCCTTGGCTTCGATGCCGATTTCCTCGAGCGTTTCCAGACAGTCGGCGACGAAGCCGGGGCAGGCGACGTCGACGCGACCGACTTTCCGTTGTGCGAGGTCCTTCAGCACTTCGGCCGTATAGGGTTTCAGCCATTCGGCACGGCCGAAGCGTGACTGGAAGGCGATGGTGTAGAAGCCGGCCTTGAGGCCGATCTGCTCGGCGATCAGGCGCCCGGTCTTCAGGCATTCGCAGTGGTAGGGATCGCCGAGGTCCAGCGTGCGCCGGGGCACGCCGTGGAAACTCAGTACCAGGTGGTCGCCGCGGCCGTGCCTGACCCAGTCGTCGCTGATGCTTTGTGCCACAGCCTTGATATAGCCTTCGTGGTCATGGAAATGCGTCACGGTGCGCAATGCCGGCTGGTTGCGCATGTCCCCCAGCGCCTCAAATGCGGCCTTGAAGGCGGTGGCCGTGGTGCTCGCCGAGTATTGTGGATACAGCGGCAGCAGCAGGATGCGGTCGCAGCCCTGAGCCTTCAGTGCATCGAGTTTTTCGCGGATCGACGGCTTGCCATAGCGCATTGCGTAGTCGACGACGTGCGGCTGCTTCAGGCGCTCGCCAAGGTAGCCGCGGAGCATCGTGGTCTGACGTTCGGTATGCACCTTCAGGGGCGAGCCCTCTTTCGTCCATACCTGCGCATAGCGCTCGGCCGACGCCTTGGGGCGCGTGGTCAGTACGAACAGGTTGAGGATCAGCCACCAGATGGGTCGCGGGATTTCCACGACATACGGATCGGACAGGAATTCGCGCAGGTAGGTGCGCACTGCGCCGGGCGTCGCAGCGGCGGGCGAACCGAGATTGATCAGCAGGACGCCGATTTTCGGCGCAGTGCCGTGGATGTAGGGTGGCTCTTTGGCGAATTGGGACATGGGGGATGGGCAATCGGTAAGCGGTAAGCGGTAAGCAGGGTGTGGCGAGACTGCACCCGCCCAAAACGGTTTTTTAGCGCTGCGTCAGCGCGCTGGAGAGCAGCTTGGCGGTAATGTCGACGATCGGAATGACCCGCTCGTAGGCCATCCGAGTCGGACCGATCACGCCGACGGTGCCGACGATCTTGCCGTCGACTTCGTAGGGTGCGGTGACCACGCTGCACTCGTCGAGCGGGGTCAGCCCGGCTTCGCCGCCGATGAAAATCTGCACGCCCTGGGCGCGGCTCGACACATCCAGCAGCTGCAGCAGCGAAGTGCGGTGCTCGAACAGGTTGAACAGGTCGCGCAGCTTGGCCATGTTCGAGGACAGGTCGTCGATGCCGAGCAGGTTGACCTCGCCGGAGATCACCACGTCCTCGGCCGATTCGCTGACTGCCTGGTCGCCGGCGGCAAGCGCTGCGGCCATCAGCTGGGTCATGTCCTCGCGCACCTGCTTCAGTTCGGCGTGAAGGCGGCGGCGGATGTCCTCGAAGCTGCAGCCGGCGTAGTTCTGGTTGAGGATGTTGGCGGCTTCGACGAGCTCCGATGGCGTATAGATTTTTTCGGTCTGGATGATGCGGTTCTGCACATCGCCTTCGGCGGTGACCAGAATCAGCAACAGGCGCTTTTCCGCGAGCTTGAGGAATTCGATATGGCGGAAACCGGCGCTGCGGCGCGGAGTGACGACGACGCCGGCAAAGCGCGTCAGTTCCGACAGTACGTGGGAGGCCGACGACACCAGCTTCTGCGTGTTCTCGACCTGCAACTGGCCCTCGAGCTGGTTGATCTCGATGCGGTCCAGCGGTTTAACGGTCAGCAGCGTGTCGACAAAAAAACGGTAACCGCGCGCGGTCGGGACCCGTCCCGCGGATGTGTGCGGACTGGCGATGAAGCCCATGTCTTCGAGGTCCGCCATCACGTTGCGGATGCTCGCCGGCGACAGGTCGAGCCCGGAGAATTTGGACAGCGCGCGCGAACCGACGGGTTGCCCGTCGGCGATGTAACGCTCCACCAGTGTTTTCAGCAGCAACTGCGCGCGTTCGTTCAGCGCCGGTGTTTCATTGGCCATAAAATTCATTTTACACAAAAACGCCGGCGCGCCAGCACTCGCTGTCGTGGAGCGCCAATGCCTTGTTTTTTATGGCTTTGCGCGGTACCGGGCATACTGGAATTATGGTTTAATGCCGCCATGCCTGCCGCCTTCCCCACCGTCGCGCTGATCGGAAAATACAAGGCTCCGGAGATTGCCGAACCGGTGATGCATCTGGCACGCTTCCTGGAGGCGCGCGGCGTCAAGGTGCTGATCGACCGGTTGACCGCGGCACATATCAAGGATTGTCCCTACGACGTGTTGCTGCTCGAGGAACTCGGGCGCAAAGCCGATCTGGCGATCGTCCTCGGCGGTGACGGCACGATGCTCAATATCGCACGCACCTTTGCGCCATACGACGTGGCGCTGGTGGGCATCAATCAGGGGCGACTGGGTTTCCTGACGGATATCTCCCTCGATACGATGTTCGAAACCATCACCTCGATTCTTGAAGGCCAGTTCGTCTCCGAGGAGCGCATGCTGCTCGAGTCCGAGGTCTGGAGCGGCGGCAACGGGAGCCAGGAGCGCGTGTTTGACGTGCTTGCTTTCAACGACGTGGTGGTGGCCAAGGGTTTCCAGGGTGGCCTGGTTGAAATCGAAGTGCAGGTCGACAGCCAGTTCATTTACAACCAGCGTTCCGACGGCCTGATCGTGGCTACGCCGACCGGTTCGACGGCCTACGCGCTGTCTTCCGGCGGCCCGATCGTGCATCCGGCGCTCTCGGTGATGGCGCTGGTGCCGGTGGCGCCGCACACGCTGTCCAACCGGCCGATCATCATCAGCGGCGACAGCACTGTGGAAATCATCGTGCGCAGCGCCGACGACCCGCGTGCGCATTTTGACAGCCATTCGCATTTCGACCTGCGCGAGGGCGACCGTGTGGTTGTGCGCCGCTATGCGCACAAAATCAAGCTGCTGCATCCCGTAGGCCACAGCTATTACGCGATGCTGCGCGAGAAGCTGTATTGGAACCGGGATTGACGGGTCAGCGGTGAGCGGTAAGTGACGTAGCCAGCACCGCTGCCGCCCACCACTTGCCGCTCACCGCTCACGATTAGCCGCTCACTGTCTCATGCTGCAACGGTTGACCATCCAGGATTTTGTGATCGTCGAGCGCCTCGAACTGGAGTTCGCACCGGGGTTTACCGTCCTTACCGGCGAGACCGGTGCCGGCAAGTCCATCCTGATCGACGCGCTGGCGCTGACGCTCGGTGAGCGGGCGGATGCCATTGCGGTGCGGCACGGCGCGGCCCGCGCCGACGTGACCGCCGAATTCGATAGCGATGGCAATCGGCCATTGCGGTCGTGGCTCAGTGACCACGAGCTGGCCGGTGACGAGGGCGTGTGCCTGCTGCGGCGCGTTGTCGAGCCGTCGGGACGCTCGCGCGGCTTCATCAACGGCCATCCCGCAACCGCCGCGCAATTGCGCGACGCGGGACAGTTCCTGGTCGATATTCATGGCCAGCATCAGCACCAGTCGTTGAGCCGGCCCGCGGCGCAGCGTGCCCTGACCGACGCCTACGGCGGACTGGAGGCGCAGGCCGCGCTGGTCGCTGAAGCCTGGCGCACCTGGCAACGCCGGCGCGAGGAGCGGCTGGCGTTCGAAGGCAACGCGGCGGCGATCAAGTCGGAGCGCGAGCGGCTGGAGTGGCAGGCGCAGGAACTGGAGGCGCTGAAGCTCGCGCCCGGCGAATGGGACGCGATCGGCGCCGAACATGCGCGGCTGGCGCACGCCGCGAGCCTGATCGAAGCGGCACAGGCCGGCGTCGAGCTGCTGGCCGAAGGCGAGCGCGCGGCGCTGGTGCAGCTCAACGGTGTGATCGCGCGGCTGCAGACGCTGCTGCAGCATGATCCGCGGCTGCGGGAGATTCTCGATGCGCTGGAACCGGCGCAGATCCAGTTGCAGGAGGGCGCCGGCGCGCTGCGCCGTTACGGCGAGCGCACCGAACTCGACCCGGAGCGGCTGCGCTCGGTCGAGCAGCGTCTTGACGCGCTGCACGCGGCCGCGCGCAAATACCGCGTCGAACCCGACGCCTTGCCCGAGCTCGCCGCGCGCACGCGCGAGCGGCTGGTAGAGCTGGGCGCCGGGGCTAATCCGGAAACCCTGCGTCAGCGCGAGGCTGAAGCCGAAGCGGCGTATCACGATGCCGCGAGAAAATTGAGCGCAGGCCGCAAGAGAGCCGCGAAGAAACTCGCTGCGGGCGTCACCGCAGGCATGCAGGAACTGGCGATGCAGGGCGGTACTTTCGAGGTCGCGCTGGAGCCGCTGACGACGCCGGCCGCCCATGGCCTGGAGCAGATCGAGTTCCGCGTCGCACCGCACAAGGGCATGCTGCCGCAGCCGGTGGCCAAAGTTGCGTCCGGCGGCGAATTGTCGCGCTTGTCGCTGGCGATACAGACCGTGTTGAGTCGCATTGCGCGGGTGCCGACCCTGGTGTTCGACGAGGTCGATGTCGGCATCGGCGGTCGTGTGGCCGAAATCGTCGGGCGCATGCTGCGGCAACTGGGCGGGAAACACCAGGTGATGTGCATCACCCATCTGCCACAGGTCGCCGCGGCGGCTGATCAGCAGTGGCAGGTCAGTAAGACGGATACCGGTGGCAAACCGGCTACATCAGTCGTCGCGCTGGAGGCTGCGGGCCGTATCGAGGAAATCGCGCGCATGCTGGGCGGCGTCAAAATCACCGCGACGACCCGCCAGCATGCGGCAGAGATGCTCGGTCAGAAATTGAAATGAGAACCGGGTCGCGGCGATCCGCCGTGACAATCTTGCGGGGGTCGAACGCGCTAGGGCGTCAGCAACCACCCCAGCCAGGCAGCCATGATCGTCAGCACCAGGCCGGGGACGACCTGCATCGCGTAACGGCTGCCGCCATTGATCACCGCGAGTGCAATTTTGGTGACGGTGTTGGTGCTGAGCGCCACCAGGATGGGAATCGTGGCATCGCTGACGCTGATCTTCTGCGCAGCCGCCAGAGAAGCGATGGACACCGCGATGGAGTGCGTGTCGGCAAATCCGGCCGCACCAGCGGTGGGCACCAGCCCGGCGGCACCCAGCCAGTCGACGATCGCGGCGGAGACGAACATCACGCCGGTCACGGTTATTGCAAACAGCAGCGCAGTGCGGAAGCTGAAGGCGCGCCCGGGCGCACCGCTATCCGCTACCGGCTCGCTGGCGGTCCTCACCATGAACACCGCGCCATAGGCCACGGCCACGGCACCGGCGCAGGCGAGGGGCAGCGCCAGTGCCCGCAACGTATCGAAGCTGGTGGCAGCGAGCAGCGCCGTCATCTGCACGACCGTGGCTACGGTCGACAGCACGGCGCCCGCTACCGCGGGACCCATCAGTCCGGGCATCTGCTGCGCACGTTCCCCCATGCTGCCGATGGTGGCGGCGCTGGAAACAAAGCCTGAGGCGAACCCGGCGATGGCGAGGCCATAGCGCGGCCCGAGCAGCCGCAGCGCGATATGGCCTGCGGCGCCGATCACCATCATCAGGATGACGATGGTCCAGGCGACGTGGGGGTTGATCGCCGCGTACGGTCCGACATAACGGTCCGGGATCAGCGGCAGGACGACCAGGGTCGCGGCGGCGAGCAGCAGCGCATCGTTGAATTCGGCCTCGGTCAGCACCTTGCGCGCGAAATGGTGCATGCGGCTGCGTGCCGCCAGCAGGATGGCCACGCCCGCGCCCAGCCCGGCGGCGAGTGCCGGTTGGCGCATGGCCAGCGCGCCCAGCAGTACGGTCAGCAGCAGCGCGATTTCGGTGGTCAGCCCGGGGTCTTCGGGCGAGCGGTAATAGCCGATGGCTGCCAGCAGCATAACGCCGCAGACTGCGACCGAGAGCAGGATCTCATCGCCGAGCATGACGCTGACCGCACCGAGCAGCGCCGCCACGGCAAAGGTGCGGATCCCTGCAATCGAGCGCGCGGGCCCCTCGCCCTTGCGGCGTTCGCGCTCGATGCCGATCAGCAGCCCGATGCCGAGTGCGATGGCCAGGCGCAGCCAAGACTGTTCATCGATGGACATCAGCGGCTGGTTTTGCGGGTCAGCGGCGGCGCATGGTGGCGCCCGTCGGCTGTGGCGTATGCGATGACGGTCCGCGTATCAGGCGTTGTGCTTGCGGGGGCAATTGGCCTTCGTGCAGTCGGCATAGATGTGCAGCGAGTGGTCATGGATGCGAAAGCCGCGGTCCTTCGCGATCTTGTCCTGCCGCTTTTCGATCTCGGCGTCGTAGAACTCCTCGACATGCCCGCACTGCATGCAGACCAGATGGTCGTGGTGGCCGCCCTGATTGAGTTCGTAGACGGCCTTCCCCGATTCGAAATGGTGGCGGGTGAGCAGGCCTGCCTGTTCGAACTGGGTCAACACCCGATAAACTGTCGCGAGCCCGGTGTCCGTGCCTTCCTCGACCAGTTTCTTGTAGACGTCCTCCGCCCCAAGGTGGCGGATATCGCTTTTCTCGAACAACTCGAGGATGCGCAGCCGGGGCAACGTGGCCTTGAGGCCGATGGTTTTCAGGTCGTCCGGAGAACTCATCGCGTTTCCTGTCGGGAAGGACGGCGTCGGCGGGCGGATGCGGGTGCCAACGGGCGCTGCCCAGCGGCCATGGCCGGTTAATCTCGGCTATGATATTAGCAAAGTTCATTGTTGCATGCCGCGGGCCGGTAGGGCCCGAAATCAAGTAGCCGACATGAAAAAAATTCTGATGATGACGCTGCTGCTGGCGGGATGCAGCAAGATTCCGACGCTGACGCCGTACAAGATCGACATTCAGCAGGGCAACTATGTGACGCAGGACATGATTGCCAAGCTGAAACCCGGCATGTCGCGCAGCCAGGTGCGTTTTGCGCTGGGCACACCGCTGATTGTCGATCCTTTCCGCACCGACCGCTGGGACTATGTGTATACGCTGCACCGGCAGGGGAAACTGGTCGAGCAGCGGCAGGTGACCGTGGTGTTCCGTGGCGACGTAGTGGACCGCATCGAGGGCGATGTGGTTGCCGGTCCCAATGTCTCGGTGACGCCGGCGGAAGGCAAGGCGGCAGCCCCGGCAGCGCCGGAAACGACGGAGAAAAAATGAGCGCGACAGGCAAACCGATGCGGATCGCAATTGCCGGCAGCAGCGGGCGCATGGGGCGGATGCTGCTGGAGGCGGTGGCGCAGGACAGCGGCGCGGTGCTGGCAGCGGCAATGGAGCAGAAAGGCAACCCGCAGGTGGGACGCGATGCCGGTGAGCTGACCGGTGCGCCGCGCGGCGTGCTGATCAGCGACAATCCGCAGCAGGTTCTCGCCGGCTGCGATGTGCTGATCGATTTCACCCGACCTGAAGGCACGCTGCAGCACCTCGCCATTTGCCGCCAACACCGGGTACGCATGGTGATCGGCACCACGGGTTTTGATGAAGCGGGCAAACGCTGCATTGCCGATGCGGCAGGCGAGATCGGCATCGTGTTTGCCCCCAACATGAGCGTTGGTGTCAATGTCACGCTGAAGTTGCTGGAGATGGCCGCAAGGGCGCTGGGCCGTGACCATGACATCGAAATCATCGAGGCCCATCATCGCCACAAGGTCGATGCCCCATCGGGCACGGCGCTGAAAATGGGCGAGGTCATGGCGCAGGCGCTGGGACGCAATCTGAAGGACTGCGCGGTCTACGGTCGTCAGGGGGTCACCGGCGAGCGCCGCCGCGAAACCATCGGCTTTGCCACGATCCGCGGTGGCGACATCGTTGGTGACCACACGGTACTGTTCGCCGGTACCGGCGAGCGTGTCGAAATTACCCATCGCTCGAACAGCCGCGTCACTTACGCCCAAGGCGCGTTGCGCGCGGCGCATTTTCTGATGACCCGACCGCATGGCCTGTATGACATGTGGGATGTGTTGGGTCTGAAATAAAAAATATTTAAAAACAACAGGTTATAGGATGTCATTGGCGGCACGCCTGATGGCCCTGTGGCTCGCCTGCAGCCTGCAGGCGATGGCGGACGGCCTCACGGTGCGTGAGGTCAGTTATCGCAACGGCGACATCGAGGTCGGTGCGAAGTTGTATCTGCCGGCGGGTGCCGGGCCGCATCCCGCGGTGCTCTATGTGCATGCGCGCCGTGGCTGGGACGCGGAAGCCGAGGGTCAGGTGCGGCGCATTGCCGAGCACGGCATTGCCGTGATTGCGCCGGATTATCACAGCCCGCGCTTCATCCCCGGCTGGCCGATCGAGCATGATCCGGCGACCGAGCGCGATGTCGAACTGGCGATCGATGCGCTGGCTAAAATTTCCGAAGTCCGTTCCGACCGGATCTGCGTGGTCGGTTTTTCGCGCGGTGGATATCATGCGGTGCTGCTCGCCGCGCGACGCCGCGAAGTGGCCTGTGTCGTGACCTATTACGGGCACATGGTCAATCCGAATGCGCCGGAACCGTGGCAGGTCTATCGCTATGCGCCGGAAGTCGACAAAATCAATGTGCCGGTAATGTTCATCGTCGGCGACGAAGAAATGGAAATTCGCCGCACCAGCATCCGCCGCGCGTATTACGCGCTGTTGCAGCGCGGGGTCCCGGTGGAAATGCTGATGTATCCACATGCCCGCCGCGCTTTTGATTTTCGCCAGGACCAGCGCGACGAAGAGAAACTGGCGACTGCCGATGCGGCAAAACGTGCCGCAGTCTTCATCAAGGCTGCGCTAAGCCGTTGATTCGTTACGGCGCGCCCGCGCACGGTTTGTCCTGGGCGGCTCGCTCGCGTATAATTCAGAGCTCAGAAACGGCGGAACGGGTTTACCCCGTTCCGCTTGTCGTATCAAACCCAATAAAATCAGGAGCTTGTCGTGTCCTCGCGTACGCCCGCCATTCTTGTACTGAAGGATGGCACGGTATTTCGCGGCTCCGCGATTGGTGCCGAGGGTATCGTTGCCGGCGAAGTCGTGTTCAACACGGCAATGACCGGCTATCAGGAAATCCTCACCGATCCTTCGTATTGCCGGCAGATCGTCACGCTGACGTATCCGCATATCGGCAACACCGGAGCCAATGCCGAGGATGTCGAAGCGGAAAAGGTCCAGGCCGCCGGTCTGGTGATCCGCGACCTGCCGCTGCGCTCGTCGAATTTCCGCCAGAACTGGACGCTCGGTGAGTATCTCAGGCGCGAGAATATCGTTGCCATCGCCGATATCGACACCCGCAGGCTGACCCGCCTGCTGCGCGACAAGGGCGCGCAGGACGGCTGCATCATGGCCGGGAACATCGACGAGGAAGCGGCGCTCAAGGCAGCGCGCGAATTTCCGGGACTGATGGGCATGGATCTGGCGAAAGTCGTGTCCTGCGCGAAGCCTTATGCAAGCGATGAAACGCCATGGCAACTGGGCACGGGCTACGGCAAGCGCACCGACGCGCGGTTTCATGTCGTTGCCTACGATTTCGGCGTCAAGCGCAACATCCTGCGCATGCTCGCGGCGCGCGGTTGCCGGCTGACGGTGGTGCCGGCACAGACACCAGCCGCCGACGTGCTGGCAATGCGGCCGGACGGCGTGTTCCTGTCCAATGGTCCGGGCGATCCCGAGCCCTGTGATTACGCGATCCGCGCGATCCGCGAACTGCTCGATGCCAATATGCCGCTGTTCGGCATCTGCCTGGGCCATCAGCTGCTGGGCCTGGCCTGCGGCGCGAAAACGCTGAAAATGAAATTCGGCCACCATGGGGCGAACCACCCGGTGCAGGACCTGGAATCGAAGCGGGTGATGATCACCAGCCAGAATCACGGATTTGCGGTGGATGTGGCGACGTTGCCGGCCAACGCGCGGGTGACCCACGTCTCGCTGTTCGACGGCAGCCTGCAGGGATTTGCGCTCACCGACAGGCCGGCATTCTGCTTTCAGGGACACCCGGAAGCGAGCCCGGGGCCGCACGATGTCGATTATCTGTTCGACCGCTTCGTCAAGATGATGGAGGGGCGCGTCTCGCAGCCCGCGCAGAATGCCTAGAAGAACCGACATCAAGAGCGTGCTGATTATCGGCGCCGGCCCGATCATCATCGGCCAGGCCTGCGAGTTCGATTACTCCGGCGCGCAGGCGTGCAAGGCGCTGCGCGAAGAGGGGTACCGGGTGATCCTGGTGAATTCCAACCCGGCGACCATCATGACCGACCCCGGGATGGCGGATGCGACCTACATCGAGCCGGTAACCT
>RPOR01000058.1 GCA_003820645.1 Betaproteobacteria bacterium | reverse complement strand
TTGCTGGATAAGTAGCGCATCAACCGCCATGGCCATGGAGGTCTGTTCAAGATCGGTTGCCTGCAGCAAGGGCTGACTGCGCGCGGCGGCGATATCGGCAAGAAACGGCGCGAACCGTTGCGCACGCACCGGTAACCCCTGAACAGCTTGTGCCAGCCGCGTTTCCACCACGGCGGGGGAAGGCAAGCTGGCCTGGCGGGCGCGCTGCGTCGCCAGGCTGGGAAGATAACGGCTGGGACTTTCAAATCCGGCGAGTTCGCCTTGATCGACTTGCGTTTGCAGTATCGTGGAAACCTGTTCGGAAGAACGTAATACGGTTTCCCGGCTCGCGCCGGATACCACCACCAGATAGCGCGCATCAGGCACACCCATGTCGGCGCGCAGACTGGCATCCAACGCCACATCGGCCTGCGATACCGGACTTAATGAGGATATCTTGTCATTCCACAAACTGGCGCGGTGCCAGAAGAGGATGGTGCAGGCCGCCAGCAGCAGCACCGCGGCCGCCCATCGCAGTGCGGCGGCGCGCTGTGCCAGGCGGGACAGGGTGAGACCGATAGCCGATACATCACGGATGCGAAAGTTCACCGGCAGCAGATGGGGCAGAACGAAGCGGGTCACCGTTGCGGCGGCTATCAGACCGGCAATCGAGTACAGGCCAAGTTGTGCCAGCCCAGGAAAGCCGGACAGCAGCAGCGAGGCAAAGCCGAATGTCGAAGTCAGCACACCGAGACGGATCGTGGGCCAGAAGCGCTTGATCCACTGCTGCTGTTCTGAACCGCCCTGTTTTGACTGCACGAACAGGTAAATTGAATAATCCACCGCCTCGCCGATCAGTGCAGTGCCGAATCCCAGGGTGATGCCATGCACCGCCCCAAAGCCCAAGCTGACTGCTGCAATGCCGGCCAGCGCGCCACTGATGACGGGCAAAAAACCCAAGGCCAGTGCGGTGAAGGAACGGTAAACCAGCAATAACAGCACAGCGATGAGCACGACGCTGATGATGGACAAGCGGCTGACCTGACTTTTTATAGTGTCGCGTGAATTGACCGAAAACACACCGGGTCCGGTCATCACCAATCTCGCGGAAGGGCTTGCGCCGGGCGCGGTGTCAAACGCCTGGCGTATGGCGGCCATGGCGCGTTGCTGGGCGTCGGTATCGGAGCCCGAAGCGCGGGTTTGCACCAGCATCAAGGCGCGAGCGCCGTCGCGTGATGCCCACGCGCCATCGACCCTGTGCGGGCGGGTGCCGCTGCTTAACTGCCCGAGTAATTGCACCATTTCGCCGGTCGGGTCGCGTGGCAGCAGCGACTTGACCATCAGCCCGGCAGGCGAGGCGAGCAGGTCGATGCTGTCGCTCAACGCGGCATGCAAGCCGTCCACGCTGAATCGTGCAGGCGTCACAGCAGGGCTCAGCAGGTAGCGATTGTTGAACAGAAATGCACGGTCGCGCTCGGTGCTGACGGGCTCGCCATTGTCGACGGAGACAAAAGCCGGGTCGGCGCGCAGGCGCTGGGCGATTTGCTTGGAAAGCCTGGCGCGGGTGGGTGCATCGGCGCCTTCAATGCCCATCAGGATCAGGCGCGAAGCCAGGCCGTCACGTACCTGAGCCAGCAGCAACTGCTGTGCCGGCGTGGGGCTGCGGGGTAAAAATGCCGATAAATCAGTGGTGAACTGGCTGCGGCTGATGATGATGCTGCAGGCGAGGATGAACGCCAGCCACCAGGCTATCGCCGTCCGGCCGCGCCGCGCCGGGGCTTGCCTCACGGGGCGGCCAACTTTTCGATGAGCATCAGCGAGCGGTCACCGTCGGCCTGGATAATCTCCACGCTGCGCACTGCGTAGCGCGTCCCCTCGATACGGATGCGCGTTACCACTGCCTCCATTTTTTCATCCACCGGCAGCAGTTGCAGCGTCCAGCGCTCGACGGTGCCGTCCAGAATCAGTCGGTAGTTGCGTTCCAGCGCGTTGCGGTCGCCAGCCAGGATCCCACGGATGCTGCCGACGAAAGCTTCCAGCTCCGGATAATCCTGCAATTGCAGGCGATGTTGTTGGCGGCCACGCTCGATCACCAGGGTACCGTGATTCAGGATCATGGTTTCGGGTTTGGGTTTGATCGTGCGCTTTTCCAGGCGGTCAGGTGCGGTGTAGAACAACTCCCCGGAGGATTCCACCGGCTTGTCGAGCATGGCAATGTATTTTGTCTCGGTAAAGCGGGCATGGTCCGTGCGCGTTTGCGCCAGGCCACGCATGAGCCGGTCAATATCCCAGTCGGCGGCTTGAGCAGCGAGGGGTGCCAGCATCAGCACCAGAACAACGACGACGCACGCATGCGGCACGACGCGCAGCGCAAAGACCGGAGAGTAAGGGAGTGCCCTCATGATGTTGAAGGTGTTGTGGCGGGTGCAGGCTGCCAGAAATCGAAAAAATTAAACCAATTGTATGGCGCCTTACGGCAGTACTGATCCAGCAGCGCGGCGTAACGGTTCATGGCCGCCGTCAGGGCGGCGTCGCGTTGATCGCGCTTAACGGTAGAAAAATCCGCCAGTGGATCGAAATGGATGGCATAGCGGTTACCGCCCAGATACAGCCCGGTCATGAACACTACCGGACGCTGCAGCAATGCCGCCATGCGGAACGGCCCCTTGGGCAAGTGCGCGTGAGCACCGAGAACTTGCACGGGATGCAGAGCGCCGTTGTCCGAGGTGCGATCAGCCAACATGCCGACGAGACCGCCTGCATCCAGCCGCTCCCGCACCTTGAGCATGGAATCGACGTGCCCCAGACCAATGATATCCTGGACCGCCTCCGGATTAATGGCCGCCAGCATGGCGTTTATTTTTCGTGCGTTATCCTCGCGCATGATCATGGCGACGCGCAAATCCGTGTCTTTCCGGCCAATCGCACGAATCACTTCAAAGCTGCCCAGGTGTGCACCGATCAGGAACAAGCCTTTGCCTCCGGCAAGCAGGCGGCGCAGGATGTCCCCGCCATGCACTTCAAAATCAAACAGGTCGAAGCGGCGGTTGACCAGATAGACACGGTCATGAATGGTGGCGGCAAAGGTGAAAAAATGCCGGTACAGATCGCGCCAGCGGGGAGGACGGCCCAAAGCGCGCCTGAGATAATCTCTTGAAGCACGGCGGCTGGCCGGTGCGAACAGCAAAAAATAACCGGCACTCAGGTGCAGCACGGCACGCCCTACACGCCTCCCCAGATGCATTGAAATCCACGCCATGGCGCGCAACAGCAGCATGCTGCCGCGCTCCGGAGTATGTGCCCAGGCAGCGTCCTGCCCCGCTTTAGGGCGCAGCGTCATGCAAGGGGCTGCGGCAAGATACTGCCAACCGCAATTTTGCGCCCACCGACCATGATCTCGAAACGGATCGCCCCACCTTCCGCGAGGTTATGCCGGATCTCCAGCTTGTCGCCCGGTTTTGCCGGATGCAGAAACTTGACCGCGCCGATCTCGCAGACATCCAGCGCAGTCCCGGTGTCAACGGCCATTTCATGCAAAGCCATGTCCAGCAACACCACACCGGGGAGTATCGGATTACCGGGGAAATGTCCGGCAAAGGCGGGATGGTCCACCGGAACCACCGGCTGCGTGACGCCATTCATCAGGATTTCCGCGCGCTGTACGCGTGTACCAGTGCCTGCAGTGCCGCGCGCGGCAGCTTCCCGGTACTGTTACGCGGCAGCGCATCGACAAACAACAGGGGGCGCGGCAGAAAAACCGGGTCAATATGCGCGCGCAACGCTTTCAGCAAACGTGGCGCATCCATCCCCGGCGCAACCACACATGCGGCAAGCCGCGCAATGCGTTCATGACAGGTCTCATCCGGCATGAAAAAAGCGCCATCCACCACGCCGGGAATGGTATTGAGCAGGTGGTTGAGACTCGCCAGAGAATGCCGCTTGCCCGCGATATTGACCAGATCAGCCATACGCCCATGCAATAAAAATCTCCCGTCTGCAACAGGTTCAATCACATCGCTCAGGGCGGTCAAGGTTTCGACATGGCCGCCGCAGGCGTACACACCATCACCCTGCACTGCCAGTGTTATTCCGGGCAGCAGTTGCCATTCCGCGGTTTGCGTTGAACGACGGGTCGCAATCAAACCGGTTTCAGTGCTGCCATAAATTTCCATCAGCGGAGCCCTGCAAAACGCCTCAATTTCCTGCGCAATCCGGCTGGACAGGGGCGCTGTGGCCGATACCACCAATGACATCTCCGGCAACTCCAGTCCTGCATCCAGCAAGGCGCGGAGATGCGCGGGTGAGGACACCAGCACTCTGGGCGCAGGTACAGCCGCCAGCGCCTGACCAATATCGGCCGGGTAAAACGGCTGGTGATCACTGTACGCGTTGCCGTTGTTCCAGGCCATCAGCACCGTGGATTCAAATCCGTACATGTGCTGCGGCGGAACTGTCCCAACGATGTTGCAGGGTGAATTGTGCGGCAGTCCCAGGCGCAATGCCTCGGCCTGCACACTGCTGACCAGCCCTCCCCAGGTTTTGGCATGCGGCAGCGGGTTGCCGGTCGAACCCGAAGTAAATACCACCGCGATACGCTGCCGACCGTCAATTTGCGGAATTGCACATGCATCCGCCCCGCCCACAGCCTCCATGGCCGGGTAGCGCAGTTGCGACAGATCCACCGCACATGAATCACTGTCGGTCAGACAAAACACATCGGGCGCAAAATCCTTGATCTGGCGCACCACTCCCGGCGTATGGGTAGACGGCAGCAGGCTGATTTTGCCCATCAAAATGGCGGCTGCCAGGCCCACGCTGAAATGGTAACGATCACCGCACATGTTGAGCAGATGTTTCCCTGCGGGAAACAGGCCGGCAAGTCGGTGGGCATCGGCCAGGAACTGGCGCAGCGTGACGGGACCATCGGTGCGCCAGGCGACAATGCTGTCCGGGGAATCATGCGAGACCAGGGGCAGGAATGACATGACCACTAGCGTGGAATCAACGGGGTGTTTCTGAATGCCCGAACCGCATCAAGGATGTGCGTATGCCGCAGATTGGGTAATACCCTTCTGCGCACCAGGTATTCGACCATGAACATCAGAACAACCAGGGGCAAGGTCATGAAATTGGCAAAAACCGACCAGGAGGCGAGCGGCGCTAAAAAAAACAGCGCGGTGGAAACCAGCACCATCGCGGCAAAAAACAAGGTCCACGCGACCGTAACCTGACGTGCGTAAATTTCATGCCGTGACGTCAAAGGTGCATGCACCGCTTCTGCAAAACGGGTGCACAGGGGCTGTCGTCCGGCGACCAGCGTGCGGGCAAAAATAATACACAGCATCAGCTGTATACCCGCATGCTGCAACCAGTAAATCACCCCAAAATGATGTTCGAGCGCCGGCCACCAGGCCCACAACGCTGCACAGAGCAACGCCAGCACACCCAGCATGAGCAACCGCCGGGGGGAACGCCAGGCCAATATCAGCGCAATCAGCACCACTGGAGTAATGGCGACCAACGCGCCCAGATGACCGCGGTACGCAGACTCATTGGTGTAATGCGCCAGCAGCGGATAACCGATGACCAGTACGGCAATGACCAGCCAACGCGCGATGCAACGCACCATCAACAGGTTCTTTGTGCCGCGATATGGTCGGCGAGGCTGCGCAGCGAGTTAAAAATATGCTGGTTTTCTGCGCTGTCGGCACGCAATTGCAGGCCATAACGCTTGGAAACCACTAAAGCGACTTCCAGCACATCGATTGAATCCAACCCCAGGCCCTCGCCATACAGCGGAGCATCAGGATTCATTTGCTCTGCTGTAATCTCGAGGTTCAGGCACTCAATCATCAATTCAGCCACTTCACGCTGTAAATTGGCGTCACTGGACACAGCGGGCTTCTGGATGTTCTGCATGGTGTTTAGGTCTGTTTTATTTACAAAAAGAACAAATTTTGCCGAGACTGCATATACCGCGCGATTGTGACCGCCTGTTTCGGACCATGTTGTCCAATACGCAGCGAAATTGTAATGCTGTCGGTCATGATAAGGTAATATTTTCCTCCTTTTTGGCATTTTTTTTGAACTCGGAAAAGCGGAGCGATTCTCGACCTGACCTGGTATGCCGACCGCCTGTCGCGCAACGCCGACCCCCCCCGGGACTCCGAGCCATGCGCTACCCAATACAATTTGGGGGGATAATTAAAGTATGAGTCCATTCCCTGAACGGCCTGTCCCCCGCGCTTTGGACTGCGATGTCCTGGTGATCGGTGGCGGGCCCGCAGGCTCGACCGCCGCGGCTTTGCTGGGTGAGCGTGGCTACCGCGTCACGCTGCTGGAAAAAGCGCACCATCCCCGTTTTCACATCGGCGAATCGCTGCTCCCCGCCAATTTGCCGCTTCTGGACAAGCTTGGCGTGGCTGATGAAATCAAGGCCATCGGCATGGAAAAATGGGGCGCCGAGTTTGTCTCGCCATGGCACGACCACAAACAGTTGTTCGAGTTTGCCGAGGCCATGGATAAATCCATGCCCATGGCCTACCAAGTACGCCGATCCGAATTCGACGAAATCCTGATCCGCAATGCCAGTCGTAAAAACGCCCGCGTGGTGGAAGGTTGCCAGGTACAGGATGTCAACTTTTTGCCCGACAATGCCGGCGCAGTAGTGCACGCCCGCTATGATGACGGCCGTATCGAAACCGTTCAAACACGTTTTGTCATGGATGCCTCAGGCCGCGATACCTTTCTCGCCAATCGTTTCAAGGCCAAACAGCGCAACACCAAACACAACAGCGCCGCCATCTACGCCCACTTTTCGGGGGCCGAACGCCACCCGGGCAAGACCGCGGGCAACATCACGCTTTTCTGGTTTGCGCATGGCTGGTTCTGGTTTATCCCGCTGGCCGACGGTGCGACCAGCGTCGGCGCGGTGATCTGGCCGTATTACCTGAAAACACGCAAAAAGAAATCGCTGGAGCAATTTTTCCGGGAGACCATCGCGTTGTGCGCACCGTTACAGTCTCGCCTGCAACGAGCCAGGCTGATCTCGCCGGTTGAAGCCACCGGCAATTACTCTTACACCTGCGACCGTACTCACGGCAGCAATTATCTGCTGCTGGGCGATGCCTACGCTTTCATAGACCCTGTGTTTTCCTCAGGTGTGCTGCTGGCCATGCAAAGCGCCTTTGCCGGGGCCGACACTGTGGACACCTGCCTGCGCCGCCCGCAGCAAGCGGCCGCCGCATTGAAAGAATTCGACCAGGCGATGCAGCACGGTCCGAAAGTGTTTTCCTGGTTTATTTATCGAGTGACCAACCCTACCCTGCGCAACATGTTCATGGCACCGCGCAATTATTTTCGCGTCAAAGAGGCTCTGCTGTCCGTGCTGGCCGGCGACCTGTTCGGCAATACCCGGATTTGGGGCCCCTTGCTGATATTCAAGGGATTTTATTACGCGACATCGCTGTTCAATTTAAGACGCACATTGCAGGCATGGCGGATGCGCAGACACAACATCCGGCTTGCAGATGGGACTGGCACAGCGGCAAACTGATGCGCCAGACATTGACCTCCCTGCACGGCCCGAACCTGTCGATTGCAGGGTTTTTGAAGCAACCGGCACAGTGGAAAAACAGCGTGCTCGGGGTTTTCTGTTTTTCTGCCGAGGCCGTGGACAAACAGGTTCAAGCCGACATCGGGGTTCCCTGCATGCACGTAGCGATGCAGAGGCTGGATTCTCGCGATGCGACCTGCGAAGTCTGGCAGGGTCGCGGACAACTGACGCAGGGGCGGCGTGGCGACATCTACTATCGTCACGATGATGACGTGTTGTTTGGAGTGATTGCACTGCCCGAAGCATTGTTTGAAGCCGACGCTGCCAATACGCCGTTGCGGCAGGCCACCGAATCGGCCTATCGCCAGATATTTGCGCTGCTCGACACGCTGCGCTACCCGTATCTGTTCCGTTGCTGGAATTACATCGCCGATATCAACAAGCACAGCTTCGGTTTGGAACGTTACCGTCAGTTCAACCTGGGACGGCAGGACGCTTTCCTTGCTCATGGACGCGACATAGTGGGCAATGTCCCTGCAGCCTGCGCATTGGGTTCGGCTCATGGACCGTTGACCATTGCCTTTCTGGCCGGACGTGTGGCGCCGCTGGGGATTGAAAACCCGCGTCAGACCAGTGCCTATCAATATCCGCAGCAATATGGCCCCCGCAGCCCGACATTTTCGCGCGCCAGCCTGGTGCGCCTGGAGCAGGAAGAGGTTTTATTCATATCCGGCACCGCCAGTGTTGTTGGCCATTTAACCCTGCACCCCGCTGATGTCGTGGCGCAGGCCCGCGAAACCGTGACCAATATCAGAGCCGTGCTGGGCGCGGCAAATCGCCTGGCCAGCCAGCCCGGGTTCGATCTGGCCAGCCTGCAGTACAGGGTATATGTGCGCCACCCCGTCGATCTGGCGCAGGTTCGCGCCGAGCTGGCGCATTGCGTGGGGGACGCACTCCAGGCGGTCTACCTGCAGGCTGACGTGTGTCGCCAGGACCTGCTGCTCGAAATTGAAGCCACTGCCGCGCATCCGCTCGCATCCGTGTCTGTGCAGCGGAACTGAGCATGCGCACCGCATTGCGGGTATTGCTGAATGTCTATGATTTCCTGGTGATCTATCTGGGTGTGGCCTGGCTCGGCATACTGTGCCTCGCCTGGACACCAATTGCGCTGATCATTTACCTGCTGCTGCCCAAGCGCAGGGGCCGAGCGGCGGGACGTTACGCCACCATGGCGATATTCCGGCTATACCTAGCCAGTCTCAGCCTGTCGCGGCGTTTCAGCTTTGACCTGCATGCACTGGACGCACTGCGGGATGAACCTTCGCTGATCATCGCCCCCAATCATCCATGCCTGCTGGATGCGTTGATGGTGATTTCACGGCTGCCCAATGTTGGCTGCGTGCTTAAATCGGAGTTGATGAACAATATTTTTCTTGGCGCCGGCGCGCGACTGGCGCGTTACATCCGCAATGAGCCGGTGCGGCGCATGATACGGCTGGCCAGCCGGGATTTTGATTGCGGCAGCCATCTGCTGCTGTTCCCGGAAGGCACCCGCACCACCGTGTGCCCGATTAATCCACTCAAGGGCAGCATCAGCCTGATCGCACTTCATGCACAGGTGCCCGTGCAGACCATACTGATAGAAACCGATTCAAAATATCTGAGCAAAGGCTGGCCGCTGTTCCGCAAACCGCCCATGCCGATCCATTACCGGGTGCGCCTGGGAAAGCGCTTTGAGCCACCGCAGCATACCCGGCACTTCATGGCTGAACTGGAACACTACTTTGCACATGAACTGATACAAGGCTCGGCATTTTACCCGCCCTGTTCCCTGCCCGCGCAGGCTGATCGCGCCTCGCAGCTTACCTCCCATTCGCCGTCATGACTGCAGCCTCGACCACACACCTGGTCCTCATCCCCAGCTACAACCCCGGCACCAAAGTCTATGAAACCGTGAGCACGGCACGCCAACACTGGAACCCGGTGTGGGTGGTTGTCGACGGCAGCACCGATGGCACAGCCGAAGGCCTGCAAGCGCTGGCAGCGCAGGACACTGGCCTGCGCGTCATCGTGTTGTCGAGTAACCAGGGCAAGGGCGCAGCAGTGCTGCATGGCCTGGAACAGGCCGCAATGGCGGGATTCAGCCACGTCTTGACCATGGATTCGGATGGCCAGCATCCACCCGAGCGGATCCCCGCGTTCATGGCGGAATCTTCCAGGCAGCCGGCTGCGATGATATTGGGCGTACCGGTATTCGATGCTAGTGCGCCGGGCTTGCGCGTACAAGGGCGACGCATCTCCAACTGGTGGGCCAACCTGGAAACGCTGTGGGCAGGCATAGGCGATTCGCTGTTCGGCTTCCGCGTGTATCCGGTTGAAGCGTTGCGGCGGGTCATGCGCACTCAACCGTGGATGCGCCACTTCGATTTTGATCCGGAGGCCGTGGTGCGCCTGTGCTGGCGCGGGGTCAGGCCCGTCAACCTGCCCGCCCCCGTGCGCTATTACCACCCCGAAGAGGGCGGCGTCTCGCATTTCCGCTACTTGCGCGACAACATGTTATTGACTTGGATGCACGCGCGCCTGCTGATCGGCTTTCTGCTGCGTTTACCCGTTTTGCTGGCAAGACGCGCGCTGGGTCGATTTTAAGTCCAGGATCACGTGGTTAGAACCCATCTCAAAAACGCCTGCGCTTGTCAGGACTGCGTGCCCGCTACGTTTCTCCTCGCCTTACCATCCAAGTAATGTCTCGTCGAAGCCTCGCGGGCGCCTTGTCCCGCCCGCGCTCGGCAAGTTTTTGAGATGGGTTCTAGTTAGTCTGGCCAGGGTCGGCCTTGATCGCCTGATATTCTGAAAAGATGCCCAGTTCCAGATGTCGCTTAACCTGAGTCAGCCTCGCAGCGCTCAGTGTGGCCACGACTTGTTCTGGAGGCACACAGGCTTCTATGCTATCCCAGAAATAGCGCCAGATCGTTGCGGTATCTTTTTGCCTGGAAACGAATCGTGTCAGCAACGGTATCACGCCGCGAATATAGCTTTTAAGCAGCCATCGTCCAAAACGGCTTTGCGGTTTGGTAATTTCAAGTATGCATAAACGGCCACCGGGCTTCAAAACCCGTTCAAACTCTTCAAAGGCGACGACCAGATCGCTGATATGGCGCAGCGCATAGCCCATGCTCAAAAAATCAAAATGATTGTCAGGAAAAGGCAAAGACTCAGCGCGGCCTTCAATCAACACCATTGTGTCCGGTAATTTGCTGGCGGCCATCATGCCGGCACTGGGATCGACCCCGGTGACCAGGGCGGCATTGCCGGCCAAAATGCAGGCCTGCGCCGCAACCAGACCGGTGCCCACGCCAACGTCCAGTACCTTCATGCCCGTTTGCAGACCGCCGCGAATCAGCGCCTGGCGCCGATAGCGGGAACCGGAACCTAACGCCAGCATCGCCTCGATACGGTCGTAATCCGCCGCGGTGTTGTCAAAAATATTGCGTAGATAGGCTTGCCGATCCTGTTCTGTTGGGTAGTAATCGGCCAGCGGGGCGTGCGGAGCATGCACCGGGGTTGTTTCGGGGGGATTCATGTTGTCATTCACCATCAAATCATGCCGCCGTTGATGGAAATAATCTGCCCGGTGATATAGGCCGCCTGGGTCGAGGCGAGAAACCCGATCAGGTCGGCAACTTCGGCCGGGCTGCCTGCGCGTTTCATCGGCACCAGGCGCGCAATTTCCTGGGCATCGAACGCGGATTCGCTCATCGGGGTGTCGATAATGCCGGGCGCGACCGCATTCACAGTGATGCCCCGGCTGGCCACTTCCCGCGCCAGTGATTTGGTTGCCGAATTCAGCGCCCCTTTGGCGGCGGCATAATTCACCTGCCCGGCATTGCCGGTCAGCGCGGCAATAGAGGATATATTGACGATGCGACCCCAGCGACTGCGGATCATCGGCATCAGCAGCGGTTGGGTGACATTGAAAAAACCGTTGACGGATACGTCTATCACCCGGTGCCATTGTTCAGCGCGCATCCCGGGAAACACTGCGTCGTCATGGATACCCGCATTGTTGACCAGAATCTGGATCGGCTGGTGTTCGACGAGGGGAGCCAGCACAGCAGCGGCGGCCGTGGGATCAGTTACATCAAATGCCAGCACCTCTGCGCCGCCACCGTCCGCACAAATGGCATCGGCCAGCGTCTGTGCGGCTTGCAGCCCGCGATGGGCATGAATGTAGACATGACAGCCATCGGCGGCAAGACGGCGGCAGATGGCTGCGCCTATGCCGCCGCTGCCACCGGTGACCAGGGCATTTTTCATGGCACGTCTCCTGAAGCGAGTTTGAGCAAATCGGCATTGAGCACCACTGCGGCACGTCCGTCCAGCAACAGGTGATCCGCCGCGCTGATGCTGAACCGATAGAGGATATTGTTTTCGCTGCGTGTGATACAGGTGGCTTCCACCAGCAGGTCGGCGACGATGTTATCCAGCCGGGGCACATGCAACTGCACGCCGCGCACGCTGACCAGATAACCGACGCTTGCACCGGCACTGCCTGGCGGTGCCAGCAAAGCACCGTGTACGGCCATGGCCTGTGCCGCGTATTCGATCCCGCAGGCGGCACCCAGCCGGGCATACGCCCGCAACGGGTTATCAGCGGCACGGTGGCTGCTGGCGCGACAGCGGATGCCCTGCTCATCCCACGCCTCAACATGATCCAGCAGGCACATGCCGCCCTGATGCGGGATGTGGCGCGCAATCCAGGCGTGGTCCAGTCCAACGTTGTTCAGCATGCTGCAATCGTCGCGGCAAGACGCGTGTGGTCGAGGTAATCCAGCACCACGTGTTGATCTTGCCGCAGTGCGATACCGCGCAACAGCGGCAGCCCACGTGCGGCGGGGATGGCGATTCTGAGGTTTTCAAGTGCGGCATCGTCGAGCCGGTCTGCGTCGGCATCCGTCAGACCGACCGTGATTTGCGCCAGCGCCTGCGCGCTGTGTTGCGGCGCCAGCACCAGCGCAATGCCAAATGCGTCAGGAATGGGTCGGGCACTGTGCAATGGCTCGGGGTATGGGGTGTCACATGCCAGCAATACGCAACGCGTGTGATCTACGACCACCTGGACGAGCGCCTCCAGCAGGCCCGCGCCGAAACTGGCATCAAACCCGCACAATACCGATGATGGGGTCATGGCACCGGTGGCGATACCCCAGTAGCCGGCGGCGGCGTTATGCACCGAATTGTGAAAACGGGTCGGGGAGATCTGCCGGTCGGCGGAAGCGAGCATTTCGCAGATCGCATGACAGTTTTCCCCATCGCCGCCGGAAGCGGAAAACACGCTGGGCAGACTGGCCGCATCGAGTCCGGCCGCGACGATGGCCTCCAGCCCGGTCGCCAGGGTAAGCCTGACCATCGCGCCGCTGCGCCGGCGTTCTGCCGCCGGCAGCAATGCGGGGAGCGGCAACACGGTCTTGCAGGGCTGGTAGGGCTGTTGCCCGCTGATTACGGCCCGTCCATCCGGCCAATCCTTGAGGCCGGGACCGAGCAGCCCAACCCCTTCAATGTATGCAGTGAGCGCGTGCATAGTCCTAGTCCGCCCGGGCAAAGATCAGGCTGCAATTGGTGCCGCCGAATCCAAACGAGTTGCTCAGCACATACGTCACCGGCTGTTCACGATTCTCCAGCAGATATTCGACATCCAGCGCCGGGTCGGGTTGCAGGGTGTTCAGTCCGGCGGGCAGCAGCCCGTGACGCAGCGCCAGTGCGCAGATCACCGCTTCCACGGCGCCGGCAGCGCCCAGGGTGTGGCCGGTCGCGCCCTTGGTGGAACTGCAGGGCGTGCGGGAGCCGAATACCTGTTGCACTGCCTTGCTCTCTGCCGCATCGTTGGTTGGGGTGGCCGTGCCGTGCAGATTGATATAGTCGATGTCCGATGGCTGCAAGTCCGCCATGTTCAGCGCGCCTTGCATGGCCAGGCGTGCGCCCAGGCCGTCAGGATGTGGCGAGGACATATGATAGGCATCACTGGACTCGCCGGTTCCCAACAGCCGCACGGCATCGGCATCCAGCTGTTCCGGGGGGCGTTCCAGCAAGGCGAAGGCAGCCGCCTCGCCGATCGAAATGCCGTTGCGCTGTGCGTCAAATGGGCGGCATGCCTGCTCAGACATCAGGCCCAGCGCGTTGAATCCATACAGCGTCGTCAGGCACAACGAATCCACGCCCCCCACCACGGCCGCGTCGATCAGACCTGACGCCATCATGCGTCGCGCTGACGCAAATACCTTGGCGCTGGACGAACATGCCGAGGACACCACGACCGCCGGGCCGGTCAGCCCAAAATAATGGCGCGTGAAATCCGCAACGGAAAAAGTATTGTGCGTCGTGCGATAAATGAAATCGGCCGGCAAGGCGCCGGTCGCCGGATCGCGCCGCCGGTAGGCCAGCTCGGTTTGCAGAATGCCGGATGTGCTGGTGCCGAGGAATACACCAATGCGCTGTGCACCGTGTTTTGCGATGGCGGCGCGCACCGCATCGTCAAAACCGTCCTGCGTCAAACCCAGAAACGCGAGCCGGTTGTTGCGGCAATCGAAATCGGCCAGATGCGCAGGAAGCTGCGCCGCATCCACCCCCGGCACCTCGCCGACGTAGGTCGCCAGATCAACCGTATCGAACGCGCACGGCGCAAGACCGGAGCGACGCTGGCGCAGCGCAGCCAGCGTCTGATCAAGACCGCGACCGATACTGCTGGTCGCAGTGAAATGGGAAAGCCAGAGCGGGTTCAAGGCAAGCCTGTAGGGAGTGGGTTGGGGTAATTCCAGGTTTAGTTCTGCATCAGGCCTCTGGTGAACGGATTGGCCCGATCACGCCATCAGCCGCAAATTCTCGCAACGACAGACGGGCCGCCAGCACGCCCAGCGCCAGACCGGCCAGCACATCCACGATCACATGCTGGCGTATGGCGAGGGTGGAATATACGATGCCGGCACACCATCCCCCATTGACTACGAGCATCCACAGCGGTGCGCCAAAGCGGAGCAGCAAGCGATGCAGCCATATCCCGGAAAAAACAGCCGTGGCAACGTGCAACGAAGGACAGGCATTGCCCGAAGCATCCAGGTTTTTAAGGAAATCCATGGTGGGATACCGGACCCATTCAATATCAACCGGGGGAACTGCCGTAGGCCAGAAGTAGAAAATGCCCAACCCCACCAGGCACATGGCCGCCATGGCTGCACCATATCCATACAGCTCGCGACGCGAGGTCAGCAACGCCGGGGGCAACGAAACGTAAACCCACAGTGTGATGTAAACAGAAAACGCCAGTGGCTGAAAAGGAATCAGGTGATCCAGTGAAGTCATGGGCATCAACGTGATCGGATAGGCCGGATTTCTCAGCATATAGAAGTAAGCACCGAAGAACAGGCCAATGAACAGCATCGTTCCGATACTTTTAAGGTACATATGCGTGGATATCGCCACTGCGGTCTGACGATACCAGGCCATCTGCAGGCCGCGTTCGCTCAAGTCGTGTTCCCCATGGGATTTGCCCGATGCGCAAGCCATGAAAACGCCGAGCGCCTGCCTGGCAAGGGTACACCCCAGCCGTGTCTGTCGCAGCGCTTGGTTACTTTCAAAACAGACTGCCCTGTTTGACCGCACCCGGCACCCGGAACTGCGTGGTGTCGCGCGTGGTGCCTTCGCCGCGCCGCGCCTGGTTGAGACCCTCTTTCCTGCAGGTAACGCCGAAACGCTGTTGCAGCAAATTGGCGAATTCCCCGGCCCCGCGCATGCGGCTGCCAAATTGCGGATCGTTGTCGCGCCCGCCGCGCATCGCCTGCACGCGGCTCATTACATGCGCCGCCTTCAGCGGATAATGCCGCTCCAGCCAGTCGCGGAACAGTGTTTTCACCTCATGCGGCAGGCGCATCAGGATATACGCCGCACGCTGCGCGCCATGCGCCGCTGCAGCCTCGACAATGGCCTCTATTTCATGATCATTGAGAAACGGGATCACCGGCGCCACCATCACCCCCGCCGGGATACCGGCGTCGGCAAGCGCACGCACCGCCTGCAGTCGCCGCGCCGGTGCCGTGCAGCGCGGCTCCATGCGCCGTGCCAGTTCGTGGTCGAGCGTGGTCACCGACACGAATACTTCGGCCAGCCCTTTTGCCGCCATGGTCCTGAGGATGTCGATATCGCGCTCGACCAGCGCATTCTTGGTGACAATGCCCACCGGCTGGTTGAATTCCGCGCAGACTTCGAGAATGCCGCGGGTAATGCCGCGGCTGCGCTCGGCGGGCTGATAGGGATCGGTGTTGGCGCCCAGCGCAATCAGTTCGCACCGGTAACCCGGCTTCGACAATTCCTTGCGCAACAGCGCTGGCGCATTCCCTTTCGCAAAAATCCGCGTCTCGAAATCGATGCCCGGCGACAGGTTGCGGTAGGCGTGACTGGGGCGTGCGTAACAATAAATGCAGCCGTGCTCGCACCCCTGGTAGGGATTGATCGACTGGGTGAACGGAATGTCCGGCGAATCATTGCGCGCAATGATCGACTTGGCCCGTTCGTCGGTGACCACGGTTTTCAGCGCGACCGGTTCGTCGTCGACGCCGGTCTGCCAGCCGTCGTCGAACGCCTCGCGCTCGACCTGTTCGAACCGCCCCTCGGGATTGACGCCCGCGCCGCGCCCCTTGCGCGGATCTGCGTGTTTGCCTGACAGCGTGCGCAGCGCCATCGTGCTACTCCGCCCGGTAAGCGTGCGTGGTCATGACTTCGAACACCTTGCGTCGCCGCCCGTCGTGCCCCTTGCAGGTGACTTCGGTGCGCACCACGGCGACCAGCCGGCCGTGGTGGACGACCCTCGAGCGGATCTTCAGCGAACTGCCTTCGCCGGGACTGATGTACCACGCCGAGATTGCGGTCAGCGCCCAGTGCGGCGTCAGTGCGGCAATCGCGTTCTCGGCAGCGAGCCCGAGCAGGATGCCGCCCTGCACATGGCCGACACGGTTGCCGATGTGCGGGCCGTTTGTGACCGTCGACTGCGCACCGCCGGCTGCGTGTTTCGCCTGCACACCCCAGAAGCGCGCGATGAACGAACCGCCGTGGGCACGCACCTGCGCCAGCGCCGCATCGGCGGTGGCGAGCACCTTTTTTTCGTCGGGCCGCAGTTTGCCGCCGGGGATTTCCGGCGTCGGGTTCCCGCCGCGGCGGCGGTGCGGTACCGGATGCAGTTCCACGCCTTTCGGCGGCTTCAGTATCATGAAAGTAGCGGTGCCGGTGCAGATCGGACCGGCGTCACCACTGATGTTGACCGTGCTGACACCCTGGCGCCCCGCCGCACCCTGCACGAAGCCATGCATCGCGCCGCGGCCTTCGAGCCGCCCGGTGCGCGGCGCACCGGTGAGCTGCAGGTTCATCGTCACCGTCGCCAGCCGCGTGTGCGGCGGGAGTCCCGCGCGCACCGCAGCGGCCATCACCAGATCAGCGAGGATCGCAAAGCCCGACAGGTTCAACTGACCGTCGGCCTCGGCGCAATGCGGCGCGACATCCACCGACAGCGCGGTGTAGTCGGTACCGACATGATCGTACGACAGGTCGAGAAAATTGCCGGCGAAGTGATAACCCGGCTCGCGATTCAGCGCGATGCCGCGCATGACCTGCGCCCGGATCGCCGCCAGCGTATCCGGAGTCGAAGCGGTAACGGTCGCTGGGCCCGGCGCAGCGGCAGTCTGGTGTTTGTTCATCGCCGGATTGTAACAAGCGGCCATTGCGCGACTGGCGGCAGGTCCGTCTCCGATGAAACATCATAAGCTCTTGTTTTCATTGGTGCTGTCTAAGAACGTCGGCGACCGCAGCCAAGGCCTGCGGCGCCGCGCCGCCCTGCGCCTGCGCCAGATCGAGGGCAATCCGATTCAGCGCGCGGTATGCATCAGCCACTTGCGGATCCATGTCGCTCAGCGCCGCGAGCTGGCGTGCGATCACCGCCGCATCGCCGCGCGCCACCGGGCCGGTCAGCGCATGCATCGTACCCAGCGCAAAAATATTGTCCAGCGTCTCGCGCACCAGCGGTTCCATCATCGTCTGCGCAGTCGCCCGCTCGATGCCCGCCTTTTCGTACGCACGCAGGCCCGCCTCCATCAGCGCCGTCAGGTCGTTGCACACCAGTACGCTCGCGGCGTGATACAGCGTCTTGCCGGCCGGATCGATGGCCGCAACGTGGGCGCCGAGCTGCTCGAACAGCGGCGTCAGCA
>RPOR01000057.1 GCA_003820645.1 Betaproteobacteria bacterium | reverse complement strand
TTTCAGATACCTGAAGAACTCCGAATTCGGCTCCAGCACCAGGATATCGTTCCGGTTCTTGAAACTGGCACGATAGGCCTCGAGACTGCGGTAGAACGCGTAGAACTCGGGATTGATTTCATAAGCCCGGGCATAGGTGGCAGATGCCTTGGCATCGCCCTCGCCCTTGATGCGCTGCGCTTCGCGATACGCTTCGGCAAGTATCACCTCGCGCTGCTTGTCGGCATCGGCACGGATCTTCTCCGATTCGGCGCCGCCGGTCGAGCGCAATTCATTGGCAACGCGCTTGCGTTCGGCCTCCATCCGCCGGTAGACCGACTCGCTGACTTCCTGCGGCAGGTCAACCCGCTTCAGCCGTACATCGAGCACCTCGACGCCGATCTTCGAAGCGTCCTCATTGGCCTTGTTGCGCATCAGATCCATGATCTTGTCGCGTTCGCCGGAGACGACATCATGCACCGTGCGATTGCCGAACTCGGCACGCAAGCCGTCATTGATGGTCTGCAGCAACCGTGTCTGCGCGCGCATTTCCTCACCGGCGACCGAAGTGTAATAGCTGCGCACGTCGGTGATGCGCCATTTCACAAACAGATCGACCAGCACGTTTTTCTTTTCCGACGTCAGGAAACGTTCGGGCTCTGCGGAATCGATGGTCAGTATGCGTATATCGAAGAACCGCACGTTGTCGAGCAGCGGCACCTTGAAATAAAGGCCCGGCTCCTTCTTGATCGCGATCACCTCACCCAGCCGGAACACGATGGCATTCTGGCGCTGGTCGACGACAAACATGGACATGGCCGTAATCAGCAGCACGACAATCAAGCCGATCACGAGAGTGCCAAAACTACGTTTCATTGGCGCACCTCCCGCTCGCGACTGCGCAGCGCTTCGCGGCCGCGGCCCGCGCTGTCCGCCGGTGCTGCCTCAGGCAATTTCACCGCCGGTGCCTCGCCGGCGCCGGCCAGCGGCGTCTGCATCAGCTTGTCAAGGGGCAGATACAGCAGGTTGCCGCCACTTTTCTGGTCTATCAGTACTTTACTGGTATTGCTCATGATCTGCTGCATCGCGTCGATATAGAGACGATCCCGCGTAACCTGCGGTGCCTTGGTGTATTCCGCAACAATCTGCCGGAAGCGGGCAGCATCACCCTGTGACTGCTCGATCACCCGACCGCGATAGCCTTCCGCTTCCTGGATCAGCCGCGCCGCCATGCCGCGCGCACGCGGAATCACGTCATTGGCATACGCCTCGCCCTCATTTTTCTGGCGTTCGCGATCCTGTCCGGCCTTCACCGCGTCGTCAAACGCAGCCTGGACCTGCTCCGGCGGCTGCGCGTTCTGCATGGTGACCTTGCTGATGCTGATCCCGGTGCCGTAACGGTCAAGAATCTCCTGCATCAGTTTCTGTGCCCGCGCTGCGACCTCGGCCCGCCCCTCGAAAATGACGAAGTCCATGCTGTTGCGGCCGACGATTTCACGGATCGAGGTTTCGGCAGCCTGCAACACCGAATCGTCCGGTGCACGATGGTTGAACAGATAATCATTCGGGCTTTTCAGCACATACTGCACCGCAAACTGGACGTCGATGATGTTTTCATCGTCGGTGAGCATCAGCGCCTCTTTCAGCACCTTGCTCTTGACATTGTTGCGGTAGCCGACCTCGACCGTACGCACCTGCGCCACGTTCACAACCTCGGCCGTCTCGACCGGATACGGCAGGTGCCAACGCGGTCCGGGCATGGTCGCTTCAAGGAATTTGCCGAAGCGCAGCACCACGCCGCGCTGGCCCTCGTTGACGATGTAGAAGCCGCTGGCGATCCACACCACAACGATTAGCGCGAGCAGCAGGCCGGCACCGCCGCCCATGGCGCCCGCGCTGGGGCCGCCATTGCCGGGGGCTGTGCCGTTGCCGCCCCCGCCCCTGCCACCAAGGAGTCGGTTCAGTTTGCGATTCAGATTACGCCAGATTTCGTCGAGGTCGGGCGGGCCCTGATTGCCGCTGCCGGGACGTCGGCCCCATTGCGGGTCATTCAGGGACAGCAGCGGCGCCAGCATTCTGGCCACGCCGCTTTTCAAGCGGTCACGAATAGTCGGTGAGGATTCAGTCATTGGGTCAGGAAAAATTCAGGCCACTGCGGGTTCGCTTGGACTGCGGGCATCCAGCGCGTATTCACGAATGGCGGTGCGCAACAGGTCCACTCCAACTCCGGTCAGCGCACTTAACCAAAGCCGGGAAATTCTAGCATATTCGTCCCGCTCGGCCCTTGCCGGCAACGCGGTGCGATCAATCTTGTTGAACACCATGATCTGCGGCACCTTGGCGGCGCCGATTTCGGCCAGCACCGAATTGACCGCGGCGATCTGCGCATCGCGGTCGGGGCTGCCGGCATCAATCACGTGCAGCAGCAGGTCAGCCTGTACCGTCTCTTCCAGCGTCGCCTGAAAGGCATCGACCAGGGTATGCGGCAGATGGCGGATGAAGCCAACCGTATCCGAGATCACCACCGATGCCCCTTCGATGCCACCGAGGCGGCGCGTGGTCGTATCCAGCGTCGCAAATAGCTGGTCGGCAGCGTAGGCGTCGGCCTTGGCCAGCCGGTTGAATAATGTGGACTTGCCGGCATTGGTATAGCCGACCAGCGAGATCGAAAAAACATGGGCGCGCGAACGGGACCGGCGCTGGGTTGCATGCTGGGCGCGCACCTTTGCCAGCTTCTCCTTCAGCACTTTGACCCGTTTGCCGAGCAGCCGGCGGTCGGTTTCGAGCTGGGTTTCACCGGGGCCGCGCATGCCGATACCGCCGCGCTGTCGTTCCAAGTGGGTCCAGCCGCGGACCAGCCGCGTCGACAGGTGTTCGAGCTGCGCCAGTTCGACCTGCAGCTTGCCTTCGTGGCTGCGCGCACGCTGGGCGAAAATGTCGAGAATGAGGCTGGTACGGTCGATGACCCGGCAGGAGAGCTGGCGCTCCAGATTGCGCTCCTGGATCGGGCTCAGCGCATGATTGAAAATGACCACTGATGCGCCGGCATCGCGTACCGCCTGCGCAATCTCCTCGACCTTGCCCTTGCCGGCGAACAGTGCCGGATCGGGCCGATCCCGGCGCCCGCGCACGACGGCACGCACGTCCACACCGCCGCTACGAGCCAGCAACTGCAGTTCTTCCAGGCTCTCGGCGTAGTCCGGTTCGCCCAGATCGAGCGCAACCAGCACCGCCTCGGCGCCGCTGCCCGGGCGCTCAAGCATCAATAGATAAAATAAATAAAATCAACTACTTATCTTGACTATCGTCTGCCTGCAAGCTGACCGCACGCGCTGGAACCACGGTAGAAATGGCATGCTTGTAGACCATCTGGGTGACCGTGTTTTTCAACAGCACCACGTACTGGTCGAAGGAGTCCACTTGGCCCTGCAACTTGATGCCGTTGACGAGATAAATCGAAACGGGGATATGTTCCTTGCGCAAAGCGTTCAGGAACGGGTCTTGTAGCAACTGCCCTTTATTACTCATGGCACCCTCTGGATTGTAGTTATTGGAAAGATCACTCTAGCCTAAATTTCTGCGTCTGGCCATAGAGTTAGCTGCGTTTCGCGTCACCCCTGTCAAACGGGTTACGCCCGGTCTTGAATTCCACTTTAAGGGGCGTACCGGTCAATTTGAACGCGTCGCGGAAAAATCGTTCCAGATAACGGCGGTAAGTGTCCGGAATGCGGTCCAGTGCCGTGCCATGAATGATGATCCGCGGCGGATTATGTCCACCCTGATGTGCATAGCGCAGCTTCGGCCTGACCATGCCCGAACGCGGCGGCTGCTGCTGCTGAACCGCGATCTGCAGTACCCGCGTCAGGCGCGGCGTCGGCAACCGTGACATCGCGGCCGCATACGCAGCATCGGCCGAACGCAACACCGCGCCAACCCCCTGGCCTTGCAGCGCCGAGATGAAATGGAAACGCGCAAAATTGAGGAAACCGAGCTTGCGGGCACCATCGCGCTTCACCTTGTCACGCTCCGCCTCGCTCAGGCCTTCCCACTTGTTGACCGCCACCACCAGCGCGCGGCCGGCCTCCAGGATGAAGCCGGCGATATGCGCATCCTGCTCGGCGATCTCCTGTCGCGCGTCCAGCACCAGAATCACGATGTTGGCGTCGCTGATCGACTGCAGGGTCTTGATCACCGAAAATTTCTCGGCAGCCTCATCCACCTGCCCCCGCTTGCGCATGCCGGCGGTATCGATCAGCGTGTAGCGTTTGCCGGCGCGCTCGAAATCGACGTAGATTGAATCCCTTGTCGTACCGGGCTGGTCAAACACGACCACCCTTTCTTCGCCGAGCAGGGCATTGACCAGCGTGGATTTGCCAACGTTCGGCCGGCCAACGATCGCAATCTTTGGCTGCTTGTCCGTGCTCTCGGGCTCGCGCTCGGGTTCCGGGAATTCCTCGAGCACCAGGTCCATCAGGTCACCGATGTGCTCGCCGTGCTCCGCCGATATCGCCAGCGGCTCTCCCATGCCGAGCGCGTGAAACTCCGCAGCGGCAGCAACATGGCTCATGCCTTCGGCCTTGTTGACGATCAGCCAGATCTTGCGGCCGCTGCGGCGCAACTCGGCTGCCACTTCACGGTCCTGTGCCGTCAGGCCGCTACGCGCATCGACAATAAACAGCACCGCGTCGGCTTCATCCACCGCTTGCCGGGCCTGACGCGCCATTTGATGAAAAATGCCGTCCTTGGCGACGGGTTCGAAGCCTCCGGTGTCGACGACCAGATAGGGCTTCTGTCCGACCCGTCCTTCGCCATAATGGCGGTCGCGGGTAATGCCGGGCGCATTGGCAACGATCGCATCGCGACTGCGGGTGAGCCGGTTGAACAGCGTCGATTTACCGACGTTGGGTCTGCCGACGATGACGACGGTGGGTTTCATGATGGAAGCAGTTCGGGGACTGCGGTCAGGCCGCCGCAGCGTTCGGGCCGCAATGATCCTTATTGAACGCTGATCGCGAAGACGCCGCCGTTGCGCGTCTGCACCAGGAAAGTGGACAGATCGAGCGCTACCGGTGGCACCCGGATCGCACTGCCGTCCGTGGCGATGCGTGCGACAAACGCGCCATCGTCGCGCGACAGCACGTGTACATATCCCTCGAAATCGCCGACGATCACGTAACGGCCCATCGCCAGCGGCGCACTCGCCCAGCGTCCTTGCAGCTTGTCCTGTTTCCACAGACTCGCGCCGCGCGCGCGGTCCAGTGCCTGTACCGCACTGCGATCATCGGTAATGTAGACATTGCGCGCATCGATCCCCATGCCGGCAATGCTCGACGCATCGCGTGCCCACAGCGTCGCACCACGAATCGGGTCAAAACAGGCGACTCGCCCCTGATACGCCACCGCACAAACCTGGGAACCATCGACCACAGGATAGCTCGTCACATCGGTGACCCGGTCCAGTTCGGTTGCCCCCTTGGGCAACGCGACCACGGACTCCCAGCCGACGTTGCCGGTTGCCAGCGCAATAGCGACCAGGCGCCCTCCCGGAAAGCCCGCGAACACCGCACCCCGGTGCACGACCATGCCGGCGTAGCTGCGCACTGCCAGCGCTGGCAGGGCGCGCTGATACACCCAGCGCTGTTTGCCGTCGGCGGCGTTCAGGCCGTATATGCGGCCATCGCCAGTGCGCACGATCACAACACCGTCAGCTGCTGCCGGGGGCGCCAGCACCTCGCCAGTGAGCTGTGCCTTCCAGACTGGTTTGCCCGAGGGTTCGAACGCGAGCACCTCGCCTCGTGCCGTTCCCGCGAGCACCAATCCGGCACCCGCGCCAACGCCGCCCGACAGCCGCGTTCCGGCATCGAAGCGGATCTGGTTGCCGCCGGAATTCGCGGTAAAGCCGGCAATCCCGCCGGACGCGCCAGCCGCGTACACCATATTGCCGGTCACTGCCGGATAGAAAGCACCCCGTTCCGCACTGCCGACATTGCCCTGCCAGACGATACGCGCCGTCGCAGTCGCCTTGAACTGCACCAGTTCCGCGGCCTTCTGTGCCGGAGACGCACCGAACCAGCCATCGTACGCATTGGATACAGTTTCGCAGCCAGACAGCAGCGCAGCCGAAATCAGCAGCGGAACCAGACGTCGCATCACTTTGCATCACCCACGGCGTCGAGTTTCAACTGGATGATCTGGCGCAACGGGCTCGCCGCATCGCTGCGGTCGAGCGCCGCCTGGTAAGCGGCACGGGCTTCTCCCCGCTTGCCCTGCGCCATCAGCACATCGCCTTTGACATCGGCGTAGAGTCCGCTGAAGCTCTCGCCATGTTTGGTTTCCAGCAGCTTCAGCGCCTCATCCGGTTTCTTCTCATCGAGCAGCACCCGCGCCAGGCGCAACCGGGCGACATCCCGGGCTTCGTCTTCTTTTGCGTTGTCCATGACCCATTGCAGCCGGGCCCGGGCCGCTGGCAGATCACCGGTATCGAAATCGCTTTTTGCCCCGGACAATGCAGCCAGCGCCGCATAGGGCGTCGATCCGTATTGATCGACCATCTGGGTGGCGATATCGCGCACCTTCTTGTGATCGCTGGCGCGCTCGGCGCTCTGCAGTTGCCCGAACAGCGCCGCTGCTGCTGCAGCCTGCGAGTTTTTGTAATAGTACCAGCCGCGGATACCGCCCATCACCAGCAGGCCGGCGACCACGGCCACCATGATCAACTTGCCGTATTGCGCCCACCATGCCTTGATTGCCGCCAGCTGCTCTTGTTCTTCCAAATCGTAAGCCATTGATTTACCTTGATTTTATGATTTCACATGCTTGCGACAGAGCCACACGCAACTGTTCCTGACCCTGCCCCATCCGCAGCGGCTTCACCGACAACACACCGGCCTGCACCTCATCATCGCCGAGTATCACCGCATAACGCGCCCCGCTGCCATCGGCCTTTTTCATCTGTGATTTGAAGCTGCCACCCCCGCAATGCAAAACCACGGCGAGGCCGGCGTCACGCAGCTGTTCGGCAACTTGCTCGCCCCGGCGCACCGCCGCAACCCCTTGGCGCACCAGGTACACGTCCGGCGCCGGTTCTGCCACGTCGACACCGGAATCGGCCATCAATGCCAGCAAACGTTCCACACCCATCGCAAAACCGCAGGCTGGCGCCGACTTGCCGCCAATCTGCTCTACCAGGCCGTCATAACGACCGCCGGCACAGACCGTACCTTGCGCGCCCAGCCGGTCGGTAACCCACTCAAACACGGTGCCATTGTAATAGTCGAGGCCCCTGACCAGCCGCGGATTGATGCTGAACGCCAAACCTGCGGCACGCAATGAATCCTGCAGCGCGGCAAACGCCTGCGCCGAGGCCTCGTCGAGATCATCCGCCAGCCGTGGCGCTGCAGCGATCAACGGCTGCATCGCCGGATTCTTGCTGTCGAGCACGCGCAACGGATTCGTATGCATCCGCCGCAGCGCGTCCGCATCGAGTTCTCCGGCATGTCGTTCAAGGTAGGCGACCAGTTTGGTGCGATAACGCGCCCGTGCATCGGCCGACCCCAGCGAGTTCAACTCCAGCTTGATGCCGTCAAGTCCCAGTGCCCGCCACAGGCGCGCGCACATCACGATATGCTCCACATCGATGTCTGGACCGGCAAATCCCAGCGCCTCGATGCCGACCTGGTGAAACTGCCGGTAGCGCCCTTTCTGCGGGCGCTCGTGACGGAACATCGGCCCCCAGTACCACAGGCGCTGCGGGCCGGGATACAACAGGTTATGTTCGATGACGGCGCGCACGCAGGATGCCGTGCCTTCGGGGCGCAGCGTCAGCTGCTCGCCGTTCAGCTCATCGGTGAAGGTATACATCTCCTTCTCGACGATGTCGGTCACTTCGCCGATGGAGCGCACAAACAATTCCGTACGTTCGAGGATCGGCATGCGGATCGCCTGATAGCCATAGCCGCGCACCCAGCGCTGCACAGTGTCCTCGAAGAATGCCCAGCGGTGCGCATCGGCCGGCAGCACGTCGTTCATGCCGCGTATGCCCTGTACGGTGTTGGCCATATTCGTGCTGCGGCCCGGTCTACCCGGCAACGCCGGACGATTGTTCCGCGGCAGCGGCCACCGGCGTTGCCGCACCATAGCGATCACGCACGTACCGGTCAACGATGCGCTGGAATTCCTCGGCGATGTTGTCGCCTTTCAGCGTGACCGTCTTCACGCCATCAACGAACACTGGTGCCACCGGATTTTCGCCAGAGCCGGGCAGGCTGATGCCGATATTGGCCTGTTTGCTCTCCCCGGGACCATTGACGACGCAGCCCATGACGGCGACATGCATTTCCTCCACGCCGGGATAGCGCCCGCGCCATTCCGGCATCTGCGCCCGCAGATAACCCTGGATGCGGTCGGCAAGTTCCTGGAATACGGTGCTGGTGGTGCGTCCACACCCGGGACAGGCGATCACCAGAGGTGCAAACGACCGCAAGCCCATGGTCTGCAGCATTTCCTGGGCAACGATCACTTCCCGCGTGCGATCACCGCCAGGCTCCGGCGTCAGCGAAACGCGGATGGTGTCGCCGATGCCTTCCTGCAGCAGCACCGCCATCGCGGCCGTGGAGGCGACGATACCCTTCGATCCCATGCCGGCTTCCGTCAGCCCCAGATGCAGCGGATAGTCACAACGCCCGGCGAGATCGCGATATACCGCAATCAGATCCTGGACGCCGCTGACCTTGCAGGAGAGCAGGATGCGATCGTGCGCGAGCCCCAGCGCTTCAGCCTGCTGTGCGCTGTCCAGCGCCGAGGTCACCAGTGCCTCGCGCATGACCACCGATGCCTCCTGCGGCTGCGCCCGTCGGGCATTCTCGTCCATCAGCCGGGCCAGCAACTCCTGGTCGAGGCTGCCCCAGTTGACACCGATGCGTACCGGCTTGCCCAGACGGCAGGCAAACTCGATCATGGTCGCGAACTGTTCGTCGCGTTTGGAGCCACGGCCCACATTGCCCGGATTGATGCGCAGCTTGGCAAGCGCCTCGGCACAAGCCGGCTGCTGGGTCAACAGGCGATGGCCGTTGAAATGAAAATCGCCGACCAGCGGCACCGTGACGCCGCGCCGCTCGAGCTGGTCGCGAATCCGCGGTACGGCGGCTGCAGCCTCGGCATTGTTCACGGTGATGCGCACCAGTTCAGAGCCGGCACGCGCCAGTGCCGCGACCTGGGCAACCGTGGCCGCCACGTCCGCGGTATCGGTATTGGTCATCGATTGCACGACAATGGGCGCACCACCGCCGACAGCGACACCGCCGATCGTCACCGCAGCGCTTCTGCGGCGCGGCAACGGACCATATGGGGGAAGGCAGTTCATGACCGGTTACTCTAGCGTGAAACGCGCCACGTCGGCGCGGATGTGCGGCCCCATATCGAAGGGTTGCCCGTTGTAGATCAGACGTACGCCCTGCGCGTTGCCAACCACGACCTGGAGCGGCGGTCGGCCCTGCACCTGCTGCGCCGCACCCGCTGCGTTCAGCTGTGACATCAGGATGCGATTCTCCCGATCCCGCACTTCGACCCACGACGACGTTTCGAATACGAAGCGAATCGCCGCCATACCGGGTGGTTTCTGCGCCGGCACCTCCGCGGCAACAGGCTCCGCCACCAGCGTTGCAGGCGTAGCGGCCTCGCCTGGCGGCAGCTCCGCCGGGACCGGTGCCGGCGGTGCCACGTGCTGGATCGGCGGTGGCACAGGCTGCGGTGCGACAGGGGACACCACGACGCTCGGCGGCGCCGAGAAGAAAAATTCGAATACGACGACCGCGCCGATGACGACTGCGAGCCCGAGCGCGTAAGGCAGCCAGCTTTTCGGGCGCTGTTCCGGAAACGGAATTTCCTTCGAGTACGGCGCAACCGCACCAGGCCGGCCGGCGGTCGCGGGCACCTCAATCGCTGCAACCAGGGGCTCGGCGTCGAGCTCGAGCAATCGCGCATAGTTGCGTACAAAGCCGCGCACGAACACCGGCCCGGGGAGCCGGTCATACGCATCGGCCTCCAGCGCATCGACCTGCGTGGCCGACAGTTTGAGCTGCTGTGCAACCTCGTCCACCGTGAGCTTGCGCCGCGCGCGGGCGTCCGCCAGCGCACGTCCCGGACGCACACGATCAACGCCGGCCACTGCTCCGGCTGCGCCTTCGCCCTCGCTCATTCAAAGCGGCCCTCCTGCAGGGCCGCCGCCTCTTTCGATTGCGGAAAGTTCTTGCGTAATTGCTGTGCATAGCTGGCTTCCGCCAGCGGGTTGCCAAGTTTGCGCTCCACGCGCAGCGCCAGCCACAGCACCTCTGCCGTTCCCGGCGCCACCTGCGCCAGCCGGCGCAAATATCCCTGTGCCGCGGCAAAATTGTTTGCCAGAAAAGACAATTCCGCCAGCTGATACAGCGCTTGCGGCTGATTCGGACGCACACTCACTGCCCGCTGGAAAAACTCCTGCGCGGCGGCATTGTCACCGCGCCAGCGCGCGCAGACACCGGCATTGACCAGCGACCGTTCAGGCGCCTGATACAACGGGTTCTGCACGGCCGCAAGTAAAAATTTGATGCCCTCTTCTTCGCGCTTGCGCTGGCACAGGTACATCCCGTAGTTGTTGTTGGTGTCCGGATCGGCTGGATTCAGTCGCAATGCGCGGTTAAAGTTTTCCTCGGCACGCCGGTCATCCTTGAGCGCGGCGTAGATCAGACCGGCCACGTTATAGACCGTGGCGTAGCTGGGATCCGCCTGCTGCGCAATCGTCACCTCTTCCAGCGCAACCCCCAGATTGCCGAGCTCGAAATATCCGGCGGCCAGTTCGGCATGTATGCGCGCGCGGTTACGGGCGTCGCTCTCGTTGCCCGTGGTATCCGATGTCGGCTGTACGCCCCCCTCGCCGCCACTGGACGTCGCACAACCGGAAAACACAACGGCAGCTGCCAGAACGGTCACCAGTACAGATCCGCGCACTGCATTCAAGATAACAGTCATGCCCGATTTTCCTCCATGCGGCGCAGTACACGCCGGGTTTTGTCGCGGACCTTGCCGGCCAGCTGGCCGCAGGCAGCATCGATCGTATCGCCGCGCGTCTTGCGCACGGTTGCGGTCAATCCTGCCTGCAGCAGGACGTCACGAAAAGCGGCAACCGCTGGCGCGGCGGACCGTGCGTAGCCGGAATCCGGGAATGGATTGAAAGGTATCAGATTGATCTTGCAGGGCACCGGCTTCACGGTTTTGACCAATTCGCGTGCGAGCGCCACACTGTCGTTGACCCCGGCCAGCAGCACATATTCGAATGTCACGAAGTCACGCGGCGCCTTCTCGATGTAACGCAGACAGGCGGCAAGCAGTTCGCGGATCGGATACTTGCGGTTGATCGGCACCAGCTGGTCACGCAGCGAGTCGTTCGGCGCGTGCAGTGAAACCGCCAGCGCCACCGGACAGGCATCACGCAGCCGGTCGATGGCCGGCACCAGTCCGGAAGTCGATAAGGTCAGCCGGCGGCGCGAAATGCCATAGGCGTGGTCGTCGAGCATCAGTTGCATCGCCGCCACCACGTTGTCGAAATTGGCGAGCGGCTCGCCCATGCCCATCATCACGACGTTGGTGATCGGCCGCTCCACCCCCAGATCGGCGGACAAGCTGCGGCTGGCATGCCACAGCTGGCCGATGATTTCAGCAGTGCCCAGATTGCGGTTGAATCCCTGTCGCCCGGTGGCACAGAACGAACACTCGAGCGCACAGCCCGCCTGCGACGATACGCACAGCGTGCCGCGATAGCGCCGCACCGGAACGCCTTCGGCCACCGACTCGTCATCAATGTCGCCTTCCGGAATGTATACCGCCTCGATGGCATTGCCGGTACCGACATCGAACAGCCACTTGCGCGTACCGTCGGGCGCCGTCGTGTCACGGAGCACTGCAGGCGCAGCGATGGTCGCGCTCGCGCCGATCTGCTCACGGAACCCTTTGGAGACATCGGTCATCAGGTCGAACTCACTGACCCCTGCCTGATGCATCCAGCGCATCATCTGCCGGGCACGAAACGGCTTCTCGCCCATGTCCGCGCACAGCGCTTCGAACTGGCCGCGATTCAATCCCAGCAGATTGAGCGACATGAGTTAACCGTTGTCCGCCAGCCCCTCAACGGGAGTGGATATCAAGCGCAGGAAAAAAATACGCGATTTCGATGGCGGCATTTTGCGCCGAATCGGAACCGTGTACGGCGTTGGCGTCAATGCTGTCGGCGAAATCGGCACGGATCGTGCCCTTGTCAGCTTTTTTGGGATCCGTCGCGCCCATCAGGTCGCGGTTCTTCAGGACTGCATTCTCGCCCTCCAGAACCTGGATCATCACCGGCCCGGAAATCATGAATTCAACCAGTTCGCCGAAGAATGGACGCGCCTTGTGTACCGCGTAAAATCCTTCCGCCTGGGCACGCGACAGCCGGGTCATGCGTGCAGCGACGATGCGCAGGCCGGCCTGCTCAAACCGGGTATAGATCTGGCCAATGACATTTTTGGCCACGGCATCCGGTTTGATGATTGATAACGTGCGTTCAACTGCCATGACTATCCCCTAAATTCGAGTGTTTAGAATAACAGGGAAGAATAGCACGATAACGTCTTGAATAAAAGACGTTTACCGGTAGCCGCGGCTAGGCGCCACACTGTGCCGGAGCGTCCGCCCCGACACAGTTCGACACATCAGACGATCGCCCTGCGCAACCGGAAACGCTGCCAGAGATAGATCGGCAATCCGATGCCCAGACCAATGAAATCACTGACCCCACCGGGATGCAGCAGGTTCAGCGCTCCGAAGAACAGAATGACCCGCAACGGCATTGCCAGCCGCCCGCCGAACCAGCCCTCGGTAGATCCCGCCAGGAACCAGACACCGATCGCCCCGGAAATCGTGGCCTGCACAATTCCCAGCCACGGCCCCTGCATCAGCAGCACCGGGGAGAAGAAAAACATGAATGGCACGAGAAAAGTCGCCAATCCCATCTTCAGTGCGATCCACGAGGTCTTCCACGGGTCAGCTTGTGCCATCCCCGCCGCGGCAAACGACGCCAGCGCGACCGGCGGCGTAATGGCGGAGACCACTGCGAAATAAAATACAAACATGTGCGCGACCAGCACCGGGATCCCGATTTTGGTCAGCCCCGGCGCAATCACCGCCGCTGCGATCGCGTACGCCGCCGTGGTCGGCATGCCCATACCCAGCACCAGCGCCACCAATGCCGCAAACAGCATCGCGGCAAGCTGGCTCGCGCCGGCGATGCCGAGTATCAGTTCGGAAAAACGACCGCCGATACCGGTCAGGGCGATCACGCCGACGATGATGCCGGCGCAGGCACACACGGCCACCAGTTGCACGGTGTCCCGCGCGGCGAGATTCAAGGCTTCGAGCGTGCGGCGCCAGCCGAAAAGTGCCGCAGGAAGCCCCACCAGCACCGCGACCATACTCCACACCGCGACATCGCCAAACTGCTTGATGAATGGCACCGCGTACTGGAACCCGACCACCAGCAGAATCCCGCCGGTCGCAAGTGCCGCAAAGCGCAGGAGCAAGGCGCCCAATACGACTGCCGCCGTCCGCGGATCCTCCACGCCGTCGGCACTGTTGATGTCGTGAAAAAGCCGCGACAACCAGCCGGCAATCAGCGCTGCCATGATGCCCAGTCCACCAGCGCGGAACGGCGAGTAGCCGGCCAGCAGTGCCCAGACGAAGACAATCAGCGGCGAGAATAGATACAGCCGGGTGAGCATCAATTTCAGCGGCGGCAATTCGCTGCGTGAAACCCCCTTCAGACCGAGCCTGATCGCGTGCAGATCGACATGAATCCAGCATGCCGTGTAAAACAGGATCGCGGGAATCACCGCGGCAAGGGCAATCTGGCCGTACGGGATTCCCGTGATCTCCGCCATCAGAAACGCGCCGGCGCCGAGCACCGGTGGCGTCATCTGACCACCGGTAGAAGACGTCGCTTCAATTGCCGCCGCGGTTGGGCGGTCGTAGCCGACCTTGCGCATCATCGGGATGGTGACCATGCCCGAGGCCACGACGTTCGCCACTGCGGAACCCGAAATCGAGCCGAACATGATGCCCGAGGCCACCGCCGCCTTTGCCGGCCCGCCGCGCGCCCAGCCGAACATGGCGTTGCACAGATCGTTAATGTAATCACCAACCTTCGATACCTGCAGGAAGGCGGCAAAGGTGACGAACAGGATGATGTAGGAAGATGAGACTTGCGTGGTGACACCGAAAATGCCGTACTCGCTGTAGATATAGGTAAAGAAGCGCGGGATTTCAAAGCCCTTGTGCTCCAGTACGCCGGGCATCCACGGCCCGACAAAACAGTAGATGATGAATATCGTCGCGATGATCGGCAGCGCGAGCCCCGAGGTGCGCCGCGTGAACTCCAGCACCAGCAGCGTCCCGATGAAGCCGACGATCACATCGCCGGTGGTGAACTGTGCACCGGCGCGAAACAGCAGGCCGTCAAGCTCGATCACAACATAGACCGCGCAACCGATGGAAGCCAGCACCAGCAACCAGTCGTACCAGGGCACACCGGCTTTCGCCACTCTGCGAAACGGCGCGTAGAGGATCAGCCCCAGCGCCCCGCCCCAGCCGACGTGTATTGCGCGAAACAGCAGCGGTTCAAGCGAATAGACATTCAGCACATACAGGTGAAACACCGTGAATCCGACGCAGAGGACCGCCAGCAAAATCCCCTCCCAGCGACTCAGCACGCGCCGGTTGCCGCTGAACTCCTCGTCCGCCATCGGCGGCTTGATGACTTCTTCAAGTGCTGGCGTGGTGCTCATGCTTTATCCCCCTCCGGATAAAAAAAACCGCACTGTGCTTGCGCGCAGTGCGGCTTTCTGCAAAGTTGCAATCAGCCTTTGTACTCTGGCGGAATCAGGTGCTTGGGCACGGCAATGCCCTTTTCCTTGAAGTAACGGATCGCGCCAGGGTGAAACGGCAGAAAGCCGTTGCGATTCCAGTTTTGCAGTAGCGTTTCCTTGGAGGCCGCATGCCCCTTGATCATCTGCGGATTGTTCTCCAGCACCGCCTTGACCACCGCATAAACCAGATCCTCGGCGACATCCTTGTTGGCGATCGCGAAGTTATACAGGCCGACGGTCTTGTGGTCTTCGGTGAGTGATTTGTAAGTGCCCTTGGGGATCACGGAATCGGAAAGCTCCGGCATTGCGGCCTTCAACTTCTTGATCTCGGCATCACTGAATGTGAAGAAGCGCACCTTGTTGGTCGTCTCCAGTTCCGAAAATATCGGAATCGGCACGCCCGCACAGAATGGGAACGCATCGATCAGTCCATCCTGCAGCGCCGCCCCCATGTCAGAGGCCTGACCATTCTGGATCGTCGTGTTGATGCCCAACGCCTTGAACATCAGCGGAAAATAGGTACCGCAGGTGCCGGCACGGGGACCGATACCGGATTTCTTGCCATTCAAGTCGCTGACCGACTTCACCGGATTCTTTTCCAAGGTCACGAAATGGAACGGCGTGTCGTACATCGGGAAGATCGCGCGGATGTTGCGGTACTGCTTGCCCTGCGTCCACGCCGCCTTGCCTTCCCAGGCCTGCAGCGCGATGCCCATGGTGGTCATGCCGAAATCGACCTGCTTGGATTCGGTCAGGATGATGTTCTGATTCGGTCCCTGGGTCTGCTGGGTGCTGATGTTGGTGCCGAGCTTCTCGTTGACCAGGCTCGCCCACACCTGCCCGTAGACGAAATAAAGCCCGCCCACCGAGGCGGTGCCGAGGGTCAGGTTCTTCGGCCAGTTGGGATTCGGCTTCGGCTGAGCGTACGCACCGGTGGCAAACGTCAGGCCGGCCACGGCGGCCACTGCAAGCTTCAATACCTTGGCAATTCTCATTTGGTCTTACTCCTCGCTCTGGTTCAAATTGAATTGGAGAGCCGGAATGCGCCACTGCTGATGCGAGGCGTTTTTCTCATCCCGAGAACGAACGAAGCCAGATTAACAAAGCCCCCCGCATTTGGCAAACCTGCACCGGAGCCGGTCTGCCCGGCCAAGCAGGACTGCACAGCTATTCAGGGATCCACACCGGCAATAACCCGGGCGCGCCGGCAGTCGGCTGGAATTTTGCATCGACCCAAAGACCGGCCACCGCGGCCAGTTCACCGCCCACGTAGAGAAATGGCAGCCGCTCGCGCACCCACGGCGGCAATGCCGCCTCCTGCAGCAGATTGCGCACTGTTCTGGAGCGGCCGCCGGCCGCCGGCCTCAGCACTTCGCCCCCTTGGCGGACGCGCACCAGCAATGGTGCCGAGCGCAGCGCCGCCGCCGCAATGCCCTCGCCTTTGCCCCGTGCCAGACGCAGCGATCCTCCGAGTTGCGGCAGCCTGAGCACTCCGCGGCCGCTCCACGGCACTGCGAAGGATTTCGCCAATCGCGCCAGTGGCCTGACGATGTACAGCTGGCCCTGGAAGCGCCGCAGTTCCACATTGCCCAGATCGACGCAGACGCGCGCATCGCTCCGCGCCGTGACTGCCTGGCGCAGCAACTCGTCAAGACGGTCGGCTTCGGGCATCAGCACGTTGTTGCATCTGAGGAAATAGCGCAGCAGATTGCGCGCGCGATGCGGCGGAAGCGTCTCCAGCAGAACCACTGGCAGGCGGCGATCCTGACCGCCCGGCCCGAGATCCTGTGCCGCCAGCGCATCGAGCAGATCGGAAGCTTCGGCCTGATGCCGCGCACCGCGGGCGAGCGTGGCACCCGCACCCGGCAGTTTCCGTTCCAGCAGCGGCATCACGTCGTGACGGAGGAAATTGCGCAGGTAGCCGCGATCCAGATTGCTGTCGTCTTCCACCCACTGCAACCGATGGCGCTGCGCATAGGCGGCAATCGCCTTGCGCGGCGCCTCCAGCAGCGGCCGCAGCACCGGCGGCCTGCCGGCGACACCGGTGCTCAGCACCGGCATCGCGGCGAGCCCGCGCGGCCCCGCACCGCGCAACAACTGCAGCAGCAGCGTCTCCGCCTGATCATCGCGATTGTGCGCCAGGACCACGACATCCGCGCCGCAATCGGCAAATACCGCCTGGCGTGCTGCGCGCGCGGCGGCCTCGGTACTGTTGCCGCGCGGCACATCGACTTTCACCACGCGCAGTCCGACCCCGAGTTTCCGGCACAGGCTGCGGCAGAATGCCGCCCAATGTGCGGCATGGGCACTGATCTGGTGATTGACGTGAATCGCAAGCACGCGCTGCGGTGACCAACGCAACTGGCGCACGAGCAGGTGCAGCAATACGACGGAATCGATACCGCCGCTCAGGCCGATGGCGATGGATGCATCAGGTGCAACGTGGTGGCGGACGACGACGCCGACCTGTTTTGCCAGCGCATCCATCACGCCGCGTGATGTGCGCCGCAGGTCATGGCGTTAGCCGCCTCAGCGGCTTTCCGCTTCCTTGAACTGGCCATAACCCATCAGCCGCGCGTAGCGTGCGTCAGTCAGCTTGTCGACCGGCGTATCGCGCAGCTGGCGCCAGCTTTCCTGCAACGCCTTCTTCAACGACTGCATCATCGCATCGTAATCGCGATGCGCGCCGCCCAGCGGTTCACTGACAACCTTGTCGATCAGCCCCAGCGCTTTCAGCCGGGTGGCGGTGATGCCGAGCGTCTCCGCCGCATCGGCCGCGCGGTCGGCGCTTTTCCACAGAATCGAAGCACAGCCCTCCGGGGAAATCACCGAGTACGTCGAATACTGCAGCATCAAGGTCGCATCACCGACTGCGATCGCCAGCGCGCCGCCGGAACCGCCTTCGCCAATCACCGTGCAGATCACCGGCGTCTTCAGCGCAGCCAT
>RPOR01000056.1 GCA_003820645.1 Betaproteobacteria bacterium | reverse complement strand
GATGCGGTGAGTCCGCCGTCGACAACCCGCGGTTTCGCCAGCATGTCCCATAACGTCGAAGCGTGGCGTTCGGGCACGTCGGTGAGCGTGACGCGTTGCGGCGCAGGCAGCGGTGCCGGTGCGGCGACCAGAAAACTGTTGATCTGTCGTGCGCCTGGCCAATCGGGCCGGTACATCGCGACATGCGGCAGCTCGCTCGTCAGCGTTGCCAGCAGGTGCGCATAAGCGCGCGTGTCCTCGAGATTGGCAAAGGTGTTGAATACCGCGACGCCGCCGGGTTTCAGGCAGCGCCGCAGGTCGCGGAAGAACTCGCGGGTGATCAGGTAATCGGGCGTGCCGTCGCCGTGGAACAGGTCGACCAGCACCACGTCGTGGCGCGGTGTGCAGTCGCTGACGAAGGTCCGTGCATCGGCCTGGTGCGTGGTGACGCGTGTGGTATCGAAACCGAAATAGCGTCGCGCAACTGCAAGCGAGGCCGGATCGATTTCGACGACTTCGACCCGGGCGCCGTCCCGGGCGAGACGCGACGGTACTATTCCCGCGCCGAGGCCCAGCATCAGCACCTGCTGCGGCTGCGGCTGATAGGTGCGCGCCAGCGCTTCCAGCGCGTAGGTATAGAACGAGATCGACCGCTGGTTCGAATCAACGGTGTTCTGGATCAGCCCGTCGTGAAAATACATGCGCAGGAACTTGCCGTCGCCGTCAGCGCCGCTGCGCAGGATCTTGACGGTGCCGAACAGTGAGCTGTGAGTGCCCTCGACCTGCCAGTTGGCGCCGCTGAAGGCGATCGGACCCTGGCGCCCGGTGTAACGGTCGCCCTGCCAGGCGAGCAGTGCGGCACCGAGCATGGCGATGATCCCGCAGGCAGTAACGGTGCCGCGGCCGGACATCGGCAGTTTCGGCAGGGCCGCGGCGCCGAGCGAAAGAGCACCCAGCAGGAGCGCGACCAGCAGCGTCGCCGTGTAATTGCTGATGTTGGGGATCAGCAGAAACGCGGTGACGATTACGCCGGCGACCGACCCCAGCGTGCTGACGAAGAACACCAGGCCGGCGCCGGCATCGCCCTGACGCGCGGCCTGCTGGCGCAGCAGCAGCGCGACGAGCAGCGGATTCATTGCCGAGGTCGCTACCAGCGGCAGGAACAGCAGGATCATGCAGGCAGCGAAGGCGCCGCCGATCAGGCTCCAGCGTGCCAGTGCATGGAAGGCGAGGGGATAGGTCAGGCAGGCGGCGACGATCGCGATGCCGGCGAGCGCCGGCATGATCGCGAACAGCAGCCCCAGCCTGCGTTCCGTTCCCGGCTTGCTGTCGCTGGCCAGACGGCCGCCCCACCAGTAACCGAGCGCGAGCGAGACCAGTGTGATCGACAGAATCCCGGTCCAGATATACAGGCTGACACCGAAATAGGGCGTCATGATGCGTGAGGCCAGCAGTTCGAGCGCAAGGATCGCGCCACCGGAAATGAAGATCAGGGCGAAGGGCATGGGGCGGGCAGAGGCTGTCGGTTATAATGCGCCGCCAATCTACCACAGCTGCGGTCGCATCCAGGTGACTGTGCCGCGGCAGGTTACGCTTAAGTTCAATCCGGCCCCTGCAGATGAGCGGCCACGGGTAGTGGGGATAATCATGCGACGTCGGTCTGTAATGTTCTGGAAAATGCTGGCTGTGCTGGTGCTGGCGAGTGTCGTCGTTCCGGCTCGGGCGAGCGCTGCCGGCGATCAGCCCAGCGTACCCTACGTACCGACGCCGCAGGCGGTTGTCGATCGCATGCTGGCGATGGCGAAAGTGACGGCTCAGGATTACCTGATAGACCTCGGTTCGGGCGACGGCCGCATTGTCGTTACCGCTGCGAAGAAATACGGCACCCGTGGTTTCGGTGTCGATCTCAATCCGGTGCGCATTGACGAAGCCAACGCGAACGCGCGCAAGCACGGTGTTACCGACAAAGTGGCTTTTTACCAGCGCAACCTGTTCGATACCGACCTGTCACAGGCCACGGTCATTACCATGTATCTGTTGCCGCGCGTCAACCTGCAACTGCGCCCGCAGTTGCTGGAACTGAAGCCGGGCACGCGCCTGGTGTCTCATGACTTCGACATGGGTGACTGGAAGGCCGATCAGTACGTGCGCATGGATGCCAACGACAAGTTCTCCGGCGCCGGCGGCGACAGCGACATTTATTTCTGGGTGGTGCCGGCAAAGGTGGCCGGCGTCTGGGGCTCGCGGTTGACGCCGGCAGGCAAGGCGCATGCCTACGAATTCAGTTTCGAGCAGAAATACCAGGTGATCAGCGGCACGGTACGGGTAAACGGCCGCGCGGTGAATATCCGCAATGCGAAGCTCAACGGCGCGGCACTGTCCTTTGAATTTACCGCCGATCTGGACGGCATGCCGGTCAAGCATGAATTCAGAGGCCGCGTCGACAGCGACCGCATTATCGGCGAGGCGGGGCTGTCCGGCAGCCGCATCGCCGCCCGCGTGGAATGGATTGCCGAGCGGGCGGCCCGTGTTGCCAACATGGAGACAATTGACTGATGCAGATGCGGATGACGGCCGGCATGTTCATGCTGGCGCTGGCGGGTGCGGTGCCAGCGCAGGATTTTGGTGACACGCCTTATGTGCAGACCCCCCAGAATGTTGTTGATGCGATGCTGAAGACCGCCAAGGTCACCGCCAGGGATTATGTGATCGATCTTGGCTCCGGCGACGGCCGCCTGGTGATTACCGCGGCGAAACAGCACGGCGCGCGCGGTTTCGGCGTCGATCTCGACAAGCGGCTGGTGCAACTGGCCAACAACAATGCGCGCAAGGCGGGCGTTGCCGACCGTGCGAAGTTCTACGCGCGGGACCTGTTCGAGACCGACCTGTCGCCGGCCTCGGTGATCACGATTTACCTGCTGCCGGAAGTGAACCTGATGGCGCGCAGCAAGTTTCTCGCGCTGGCACCGGGTACGCGCATCGTGTCGCATGATTACGGCATCGGCGACTGGCTGCCCGATCTCGAATACGAAATGGATGCGCCGGGGAAGCCGGTCGGCCGTTCGCAGAAGAGCAAGGTGCTGTACTGGGTGGTGCCCGATCTGGTCGCCGGGCGCTGGGTGTGGCAGGTGGCCAGTGCCGGCAAGCCACGCACGGTTGAACTGGCACTGAAGCAGAATTACCAGAAGCTGGAAGCCACCGCGAAGCTGGACGGTCGCACAGTGCCGGTGGAGCGGGCGACACTGACCGGCCGGATGATCGAAGTGACGATGACGCTGCCGGAGCACGGTCGCGTCACCTTCAGCGGGCAACGCATCAACCAGGCCGTCGAAGGCGAAATGCGCGCCGCCGACAACAAGAGTGCGGGCAAGGGCGAAACCGTGCCGTGGAGTGCGGTGCGTGTCGAGATCCAGGATGCCGCACATGTGATCGCACCGCCGCCGGTGATCCGGGAATTCGGTGCGGATGGGCAGTAATGCGTAAGTCATTGTTGTTAAATGTATTTTTGTGCTTCTCGGCGTTTGCGCTGTTGCCGCGGGCGCAGGCGCAGCCGATGTTCGACGTGCCGTTCGTGCCGACGCCGCATGTCGTCATCGACGAGATGCTGCGCCTCGCCGACGTCAAGCCCGGGGATTTCGTGATGGACCTCGGTTCCGGCGATGGCCGCGTATTGATCACTGCCGCAAAAAAATTCGGCGCCCGCGGCATCGGCGTGGACCTCGATGAACAACTGATCTTTCAAAGCGAAGCAGCGGCCGAGCAGGCCGGAGTCGCCGATCGCGTCAAATTCCTGCAGCAGGATCTGTTCAAGACCGATCTCACGCAGGCCACCGTGATCACGATGTACCTGCTGCCCGGGGTGATGATGCGGCTGCGCCCGCAACTGTTCGCGCTGCGACCGGGCACGCGGCTGGTATCACACGACTTCCGGCTTGGCGACTGGAGTCCCGATGTGACGACGCAGATCCGCAAGAACACTTTTCTGTGGATCGTGCCGGCGAAGGTCGCGGGCAAATGGCAGATGAAAATTCCGCTGCCCGGTGGCGACCACGCGATCACGCTGGAGCTGCGGCAGAAATACCAGGAGATCGACGGTTTTGCGCAGATCGACGGCCGCCACGCGCAGATCTGGGAGCCGCGCCTGTGGGGCGACAGGTTGAGCTTCGTCATTGTCGACGATCGTGACCGCGACAGCGAGGCCAGCCTCTATTTTGAAGGTCGCGTCAGCGGCGATGTCATCGCAGGCCGCCTCCGTCGCGGAGCCGGCAATGCGCAGACCATACACGACTGGCGCGCAGTGCGCGTGGCTGCGCAATGATCGCGCAGTGCCGCCGCGGAGTCCTCGTGCGGGGCGTGTTGACCGCATTGTTCTGCTGGCAGGCGGCGTCCGCCCCGGCGTCCGATGTGCCTTATGTGCCGACGCCGATGCCGGTGGTCGATGCGATGCTCGGCATGGGTGGTGTGGGCCCAGATGATTTTCTGATCGATCTCGGTTCCGGCGACGGGCGCATCCCGATCCGTGCCGCCACTCGCTTCGGCACGCGCGGCATGGGCGTCGATCTCGATGACCACCTGGTGCGTACGGCGCGTGCCGATGCACAGCAGCAGGGCGTGCAGGACAAGGTGGTGTTCGCGGCGCGCGACCTGTTCGACACCGATCTGACTCGTGCCACCGTGGTCACGACTTACCTGTACAACTCGGTCAACATGCGCCTGCGGCCGCGCCTGTTCGAGCAACTCCGGCCGGGGGCACGCATCGTGTCGCACGATTTCGATTTCGGCAACTGGCAGCCTGACCAGAAAATCACCGTCGATGTGCCGGGCAAGGCCTACGGCCCCCCGACCAGCGAGATCATGTTATGGGTGGTGCCGGCCAATTTTGCCGGCACCTGGCAGTGGACGCTGCCCGGCGCGGCGGGCGATGTCCGGCATGAGGCGAAGCTGGAGCAGAAATTCCAGGTGCTCGACGGCAGCGTGGTCGCGCAGGGGCAGCGGCAGCGCCTGGGTGAGCCGCAGGTCAAAGGCGATGTGGTGAGTTTTACGCTGTCCGGCAGTGCCGGCGCCGCGCGTTACACCGGACGCATCAGCGGCAACTCGATCACCGGGGAAGTCGTGCGCGGCGAGGAGCGTCCGCTGCAGTGGCGGGCGGTACGGATCAAAACAGGCAAAATGGACATCAGCGCCGGCCCCGCGCACCGCGTGGTGATCGGCAGTCTAATCAAGGAGCAGTGATGAAATTGGCGAATGTGCTGGGTAATGTTGCAATGATGTTGTGTGCGGCCGCAGCACTGCCTGCAGCGGCGCAGGAAGGGCGCGGCGACGTGGTCTACGTGCCGACACCGCAGATCGTGGTCGATACCATGCTGCAGATGGCGAAAGTCGGCCCCAAGGATTATCTGATCGATCTGGGCTCGGGCGACGGCCGCATCGTGATTACCGCGGCCAGCAAATATGGCGCGAGCGGTTTCGGCGTCGATCTCGACACTTACCTGCTGAAACTCGCCAACCAGAACGCGCAGAAGGCCGGCGTCGCGGACAAGGTGCACTTTGTCGAGGAAAACCTGTTCATGACCGACCTGTCGAAGGCAACCGTGATCAGTACGTACCTGCTGCCGGAGATGAACCTCAAGCTGCGCCCCAAGCTGATGGCGCTCAAGCCGGGCACGCGCATTGTCGCGCATGACTACCATCTCGGCGAGTGGGATCCCGACGAGCAGCGCGAGTTGAGCGTGCCCGAGAAGAAAGTCGGTGAACCCGGCATCAGCTACGTGTTTTCCTACGTGGTGCCGGCACGGGTGCCGGGAAAATGGCAGTCGCTGGTCAACCTCGGCGGGCGCGACATGCCGCTCGAATTCGACCTGCAGCAGGATTTCCAGGAAATCGAAGGCAAGGTGGAGATCCGCGACCGCAGCGTCGATCTGCGCGGGCGCATCATGGGCGAGCGGATCCGCATGATCGCCGGCGGCCGCAGCGGCGTCGCGCGCCATGAGTTCACCGGTCAGATCAGTGGCGGCCTCATCAAGGGCACGCTGCTGGTCGGCGAGGGCGCGTCGCGGCAGCAAGTGCCATGGACCGCAAAACAGATACAGCGCGGCGAACTGAAGCGCCCGTCGGACGAACAATAGCAACAACACCATCCCGTCCGTCGGGGGAGGAGACCGCATGAGCACACCGAATACTGCCGCACCGCGCCAGACCCTTTCTGTAGTTGATGCCTGCGCGATGATCGTTGGCATCGTCATTGGTGCGGGTATATTCAAGGCGCCGTCGATCGTTGCCGGCAGCGTCGCGACAGAGACCGTATTCATTGCACTTTGGATAGCCGGTGGTCTCGTGTCGCTGGTCGGTGCCTTGTGTTACGCGGAGCTGGGTTCCTCTTTCCCCAATGCCGGTGGTGAATACCATTTCCTGAACCGTGCGTTCGGTTCCAAGCCGGCATTCCTGTTCGCCTGGGCGCGGATGAGCGTCGTCCAGACTGGCGCCATTGCGGCGATTGCATTCGTGTTCGGGGACTATGCCAGCCAGCTCTGGCCCTTGGGCGAGAAGGGCTCTGTGATCTATGCGCTGATCGCGGTGCTTGCGGTGACTACGCTCAACCTGGTGGGTACCCGGGAGAGCAAATCCGTGCAGACCGTGCTGACCTCCGCGCTGGCCCTGGCTATCTTCGCGGTGATCGTTGCCGGCTTCATGCACAGTGGCGCCCAGCCTGTGGCAGCAGCATCGCCACCGGCCGCCGGGGCACCGATGTTTTCCCAGCTTGCGCTGATTTTCATCCTGCTTACCTACGGTGGCTGGAATGAAGCTGCCTACCTGACAGCCGAAATGCAGGACGCAAGGCGCAACATCGTGCGTGCGCTGCTGCTCGGCATCCTGGCGGTGACCGTGCTGTATGTGCTGCTCAACCTGGCCTACCTCAACGTCCTTGGCCTCGAAGGCATGAAGAACTCGCGTGCCGTCGCTGCAGATTTGATGCAGGCAACGCTGGGCGGTGCCGGCAAACTCGTGCTGAGCATCATCGTCATGGCCGCGGCGCTCTCGACACTGAACGCGACGACCTTCACCGGCGCGCGCACCAATTTTGCGCTGGGCCGCGACTTCGGCATGTTCCGCGCATTGGGCAACTGGAACGAGCGCACCAATACCCCGACGAGTGCACTGCTGGTACAGGGCGCCGTGTCCCTGGCGCTGGTCCTGCTCGCCGCGACAACCCCTGACGGCTTCGAGACTATGGTGGCTTACACGGCGCCGGCATTCTGGTTGTTTTTTCTGCTGACCGGCGTATCGCTGTTCGTGCTGCGCCGCCAGGCCCCGGCTGCGGCCAATCCGTTCCGGGTTCCGCTGTATCCGCTGACGCCCATCGTGTTCTGCGCGATGTGCGCGTTCATGCTGTGGTCCAGCGGGAGTTATGCGCTGTCCAAGGATCCCGGCAGCATCGGCGCCCAACTCGGCATCGGCGTATTGCTGCTCGGCGTGCCGCTGATGTTCATCGCGCGCCGCAACAAATAATCCAATAAAAACAATTAGTTGTGTTGGTCCGGTGGTGCCAACGGCAGTGCAGCTGCGGCGGCGCCACGCGCTTGAAATCGTCCACTGCGAGCCCCATATCAGCATCACCGTTTTTCCTTTTCTTTTTCTTTCAACACCGACCATTGCGGAGGGGTGATGTCCGAAACCTCAAACAAAGAGACCCTGGGCTTTCAGGCCGAGGTCAAACAACTGCTGCAACTGATGATCCACTCCTTGTACAGCAACAAGGAGATTTTCCTGCGCGAGCTGGTTTCCAACGCCTCGGATGCCTGCGACAAACTCAGGTTCGAGGCACTGACCGACAAGGCGCTGCTGGAAAACGATGCAGAACTGAAAATCCGCGTTGCTTTCGATCCCAAGGCACGGACAGTCACCGTTGCCGACAACGGCATCGGCATGTCGCGCCAGGAGGTCATCGACAATGTCGGCACCATTGCGAAGTCGGGCACGCGTGAATTTCTGGCCAAGCTGACCGGTGACGCGGCGAAGGACGCACATCTGATCGGCCAGTTCGGTGTCGGTTTCTATTCTTCATTTGTCGTCGCCGACCGCGTCACGCTGGTGACGCGTCGTGCGGGCCTTACCGCTGAGCATGGCGTGCGCTGGGAATCCGACGGCAGCGGCGAATACACGCTGGAAGTGGTCGAAAAGGCCGAGCGCGGCACCGAGGTCACGCTGCACCTGCGTGAGGGCGAGGCCGAGTTCGCCGACGGCACTCGGCTACGCGCCATCCTGCGCAAGTATTCCGACCACATCACGCTGCCGATCATGATGAAGGAGGAAGAGTGGGACAAGGACACGGGCAAGTACCGCACCACCGGCAAGGATCAGACGGTCAACCAGGCGAGCGCGCTATGGGCACGGCCGAAGAGCGAGATCACCGATGAACAGTACATCGAATTCTACAAGCATGTAGGTCATGATTTCGAGGCGCCGCTGGCGTGGTCGCATAACAGGGTCGAGGGCCGCAAGGAATACACCCAGCTGCTCTACATCCCGGCGCGTGCGCCGTTCGACCTGTGGGACCGCGAGCATCGCCGCGGCATCAAGCTCTATGTGCGCCGCGTGTTCATCATGGACGATGCCGACCACCTGATGCCGCATTACCTGCGCTTCGTGCGCGGCATCATCGATTCCAACGACCTGCCGCTGAACGTGTCCAGGGAAATCCTGCAGGAATCGAAGGATATTGAAACCATACGTGCGGCTTCGGTCAAACGCGTGCTGTCGCTGGTCGAGGATCTGGCCGAGAACCAGAAGGAAAAGTTTGCGACATTCTGGAAGGAGTTCGGCCGCGTATTCAAGGAAGGTGTCGGCGAAGACCATGGCAATCGCGAGCGCATCGCCAAGCTGCTGCGCTTTGCTTCGACACAGACGGATACGGCCGACGAGGATGTGTCGCTGGCCGATTACGTGGCGCGGATGAAGCCCGGCCAGGAGAAGATCTATTACGTGACCGCCGAGACTTTTGCTGCGGCCAAGGCCAGCCCGCATCTCGAGGTTTTTCGCAAGAAAGGCGTCGAAGTGCTGCTGCTCTCCGACCGGGTCGACGAGTGGATGATGTCGTTTCTCACCGAATTCGAGGGCAAGTCATTGCAGTCGGTGGCCAAGGGGGCGCTGGATCTCGGCAAGCTCGAGGACGAGACCGAGAAAAAGGCGCAGGAGCAGGAAGCGGTCGAGCACAAGGCTCTGGTCGAGCGCATGAAAAAGGCACTCGATGAGCGGGTCAAGGATGTGCGGGTGACGCTGCGCCTGACCGACTCGCCGGCCTGCCTGGTGGCCGACGAACATGACATGACCGCCGGCCTGCAGCGGATGCTGAAGGCGGCCGGGCAGAAAGTGCCGCTGGCCAAACCCATCCTCGAAATCAATACCCGCCACCCGCTGGTGCAACGGCTGGAGGCGGAAACGGAAGAGGCGCGTTTCAGCGACCTGGCAGCGGTGCTGTTTGACCAGTCGCTGCTCGCCGAGGGCGGTCAGCTCGAGGATCCTGCAGGTTTCGTCAAACGCCTGAACCAGCTGATGCTGGCGATGGGCGGGACACAGGCCCGCTAGACCGCAGGCCGATGGCGAACGGCGCGGCGTAGCCTTCGCCGTGCGCAGCGCGCGTGGCCATCAGCTGGCGCCCGCCGCGGTGACGGATGCCATCGGTTTCCTTGCGTACCCGGTGCCGGCAGCGCCAATCAGGGCCGGCGTCCGGCGACGACGGCGGATGTGTGACGGGCGTCCGCTTGATGGTCGTTGATGAAGGGTATTATTGTGGCGCCGATGGTGTGGATCGACTAAGGCACGCCTTCGCGGCACACCGCGGTATGCCGGATCGCCTGCCTTTTAACGCGCTTTAGAAACTTCAGCCAACTAGTTGAAATTATGCTTTAATTCGTATGATGATCAGGGTTAGTCGCGTCTGCACTAACACCTTCAGCAAGGTTTGATATTTGCCGGTATTTCAAGAATCCGGAGCGATTCGTGATCACCAAAGCAGTGCAGTTGAGCGTGCCTGAAATCGGTGCGTGCGAAGTCCTTGGCCCCGAAGATGTCGATGCGGCCTACGCCGGTATTGCACCCAGGCCCCGCGACAACACGCGCTTCCGCGAACTCGAGGAACTGACCCGGATCCTCGAGACCCGTTCGGTGTATCCGGTGTTCCAGCCGATCCTGGCATTTGGTACCGGTGAAATCCTGGCCTACGAGGGCCTGATTCGCGGACCGGAAACCAGTTCGATGCACACCCCCACCAAACTGTTCGATGCGGCGACCCGTGCCGGATTCCTCACCGAGCTGAACATGCTCTGCGCACGCAAGGTCGTGCGCCAGTTTGCCAAACTCGATATGAAGCGCCAGTTATTCCTCAACATAACGCCGCAGACCGTGCTCGAGGTCAAAGATGACGTGCAGCGTATCACACGCTTCATCAGGGACTGCGGCCTGGACATTGCGCAGGTCACAATTGAGCTTACCGAAAACCAGTTGATCACGGACCGTTCGATTTTTCGCGATGCGCTGATGCTGTTCCGTGGCGCCGGATTTCGTGTGGCGCTGGATGATCTTGGCGAAGGGTTTTCCAGTCTGCGCCTGTGGTCGGACCTGCAGCCGGATTTCGTCAAGATCGACATGCACTTTGTGCAAGGTGTCAGCGAGGACTCGGTCAAATTCCATTTCCTCAAATCCCTGCAGCATATTGCCGAAGGCTGCGGCTCTTCGCTGATCGCAGAGGGTGTCGAAACAGCGGCGGATTTCTGCATACTGCGTGATCTGGGCATCCATAACGCGCAAGGCTTCCTGATCGGGCGGGCAACCAAGGAGCCCCTCGTGGTGATATCCGACCAGGTATCCGGCCTGATGGGCTCGGGCAGTGCACCGTTGTTTGCAAAGGGCACGGCGTCCCGGTCCTGAACCGGCGCTGCAGTAGCGTCGCGCACCGGCCGAACTCGATTCCCCCAGCGCAGCGCATGAAAAAGCCCGGGCATGCCCGGGCTTGTTGTGGCGCGGTGCTCAGGCCCGTTTGCGGTTTTTCTCCAGCCAGGCGTCAACCAGTTTGACGGTCTCATCGACCACTGCAAGCTGCATGCCTTTCTGCGCGGCAACGGTTTTGACGAGGCGGTCAACGCGTTCGATGTTCGGTGCGCCGGCAGCCAGTGCCCGTGCTGCCGAGGACGGGCTTCCCAGCGACAGCGCCGCAGTGGCGTATTTTTCGAACGGCACCATGTCTTTCTCGCTGGCGCCCAGCGCCACGCAAAGCCTGACCACCCAGTCGTACACCGTGCGCGAGGCGGCAATGTCGGAGTGGACCGCATCCTTGATCGGCCGCATCGCGTCCTTCTGCACGCAGCGGTAATTGCCGGCGATCAGCATGGCCCATTTCGCCAGCGGCACGAATACCGAGTCATGTACCTTGAGCTTGACCGGCAACTCGATTTTCCTGCCGTCACCGGGGTCGAAGCGGGTGGCCTCGATGTCGGTCTCGAGCTGGCGCAGGATTGCCGTGTGCGCGTCGGAGTCGAAGCGCGCTGCCTTGAAATTGGTGGGCAACCGCACCTGCAGCACATTGACCTTTTCCTCGGGGGGGCGGAAAGCCTGCGGATCGGGGCTGCACAGCGTCAGCGTTTTCGGATCGAAGCTGTCCCAGACGGAGGCATCCGTGTAACAGTCGCGGCAGGCATCGGCGTTCAGGCCGGGAATGCGTTTCAGGTAAGGCAACGGCGGCATGTTCATGATTGACATGCAGGGCACCCGTGATTTGGCCACTTTGTCCAGCAGTTCGCGTACGCCCGGCGAGCGGTATTGCGGTTCCTGCATGGCCAGTGCAATCAGGTCATAGTCGGCGGGTTCGGCGGAGTCGGGGCCGCCGGCGGACAGCTTACCCGGCAGTTTCTGGGAATTGATTTCGACCAGCCCTTCCCGGCCCTTGACCGGCATGCGCACGATTGCGCCTTCCGTGTTGAACAGTTCCGCCTCGGCGGGCAGGCAGATCATCTTGACGGTGTGTCCGGCGAGCAGCAGCTTGGTCGCCAGCAGCGAGCCGTACGATGCGCCGAGGATCAGGATTTTGTAAGTACGCATGCAAAACTTTCCTCATGTGGAGTGGTAGAGCCGTGGGACGGCGGGCGCATATTCTCTTATTCGGGGCCTCGCCGCGTGCAGCAGTTGGCATGTTATTCAGTTCGCCAGTCCGGTGCAATGACAGATCATCAGGTGAAGCACCGCGGCATCGAACGGTGATGTGCTGCCGCAATGCAGCATTGCAGCGACCCCGCCGGTCTCGTCGAGGGTTGCTGCACATCCGTCGGGCATCGGGCTGCGCGGCCACCGCTTCAATGCGGCTGATCCGGCGCAACGCACGACAGGCTAACGCGCAGTCGCGGCCTGCGACTCGGATGTACCGACTCAGCTGTGACGTTGCCAATCCGGGGCCCGCTTCTGCAGAAAAGCATCGATACCCTCAGCTGCATCGTCGCTCATCATGTTGCAGACCATGGTTTCGGTGGCCAGCGCATAGGCGCTGGCGAGGCCGGTATCGAGTTGTTCGTAGAAGGATTTCTTGCCCGCGGCAACGGCCGCCGCCGGCTTGGCGAGAATCTTCGCGGTCAGTCCGGCGACGGTTTCATCCAGTGCCTCGGCCCTGACGATGTGGTTGACCAGTCCCCGATCGAGCGCCTGCTGGGCATCGATGAAATCCCCGGTCAGCAGCATTTCCATCGCCTGTTTGCGCGGGATGTTGCGGGCCAGCGCGACGCCGGGCGTCGCACAGAACAGCCCGACATTGATGCCGGAGACGGCAAATTTGGCATCCGCGCTGGCGACAGCAAGATCGCATTGCGCGACCAGCTGGCAGCCTGCGGCTGCGGCAATGCCATGGACACGGGCGATGACCGGCTGCGGCAGGCGGGTCAGCATCAGCATCACCTCGCTGCAGCGCCGGAAAATATCCGTGATGAAGGCGCGGTCCGGACGGGTCCGCATTTCCTTCAGGTCGTGGCCGGCGCAGAACGCCTTGCCGGCACCGGCGATGACCACGGCACGCACGGCGCCGTCGCGGGCAATGGATTCAAGCGCCGCCCGCAGCTCGATCAGCAGCGCGGCGGACAGTGCGTTGTACTGTGCCGGACGGTTGAGCGTCAGTGTCGCGACGCCATCGCGGTCGGCGCGCAATACCAGGGCAGTTGGCGAAGAGGCCGCAGGCATGTTGGTGTCGATCATTCGCGGCGGTTATTGTATTTTGAGACTTACCAGTTCGTAACGGTCGGTATCCAGCCGGCTGTTGTACTGATCATAGGTCTGGCGGACGCTCTTTACCACGCGTTTGCTTGCCGGTGCGTACCAGGCAATGAGTACGATCCGCGTGACAGTGACGCGGTCATTGTTGTCGGTGGGCGGCGGGCGCTCGGCTGCAACTTCGACCCGGAACGCGTCGAACTCACCTGCAGGCACGCGTATGCGCTCGCGCGCAACAACCTCGGCATCGACGCGCCAGCGGTCGAATGAGGTCACACTGTACAGCCCCGGCACATCGCGCCATTTCCTGCCGACCGAGAAGTCCTCGCTCGCGGCAAGAAAAGGTGCAAACTCGACCACGTTGACGCCACTGGTTGCCGCATGTTCCACGATGCGCACCTCCAGCGGCGATTCCCGCTGGAGCACGTTGCGGCTGTTGGCGACGGGCGCCACCGATTCGAATACCGACTTGGTATCGACGTCGCTGACCGTTACGGTGACCGTGGCGACTTCGGTTTCGTGCAACTCGTTGATCAGGCGGTAAGTCCAGCTGTCGCCCGCGCGGGGCAGCCGCGATGGTGACGTGCCGGGTGCTTGCGGTGTTGCCAGCGCAACCTGTGACTTGGTCTCGGGCGCCGGCATGCCCTTGGTTTGCGCCGGCGCGGATGGTGGTGGCGTCGACACGTGCAATGGTGCCGGTGGTGCGGCTGCGACGCCTCCGGGATTGAAGTAGAAATCACCAACCAGGGACGAGCTTTCCCACGGTACCTGGCGTTTGGCAGTTTCGGCCATGACGCCCTCGCGCACCCGCCGGAACATGACCTCCACGGGCAGCGTCGGCACGGCCATGTGTGCCAGCAGGTGCTTGGTGTAGGTGCCAAACTCTTCATTGCCGTCGCGCGCTTCCGAACCCGGCGCTGTGGCGTAGGCCAGCAGCGTTCCGCCCGGCGCATCCATTTGTGCGAGGCCGACGCTGACCGAGCGGAACGTGCGGATGAAAGGATTGTTGCGACAGGCATCAAGGATGACGAAATTGGCCCGGCTGCGCGCGGTCTCCAGCTTGTCGAGCACCTGTGCCATGTCCGTGCTCATGTACGGCACTTCGTCCTCGGCGCGGATGTCGGCGTCGACGGGGATCAGATAGTTGCGTCCCTTCACCTGCATGCCGTGGCCGGAAAAATAAAACAGCGCGACGCCGCCTTCCCGCAGCCTGCCGCCAAATTCGCGCAATGCCGCGACCATGCCTTTCTGACTGAGATTCGTGCGCAGAATCACCTCGAACCCCAGTTCATTGAGCTGGCGTGCAATCGCGCGAGCGTCGTTGAGGGGGTTTTTCAGGGGTGCGGCCGGATAGGCACTGTTGCCGATCACCAGGGCGACGCGTTGCTCCGCGGCATAGGCGGTCGCGCAGGTCAGCATCAGCGCGATGATCGCTCCCGGCAGTCCATCAAACACCAGTGCTGGCAGGCTACGCAATATCAATCCGGCAACCATCCACGAGTCCGTAAACAGAGGCATTGCACTGCGCCCGATATTGTTATTATAGGTCTCTATTCCCAAAAAGATCCCGTCCATGACAACCTGGACCCGCCGCCGTATGCTCAAAACCGCGCTGGCGAGCGGCAGCACCTGGTTCATGCCCTGGTCGGTGAGGTTTGCGCTGGGTTCCAGCGCGCTGCTGCGTGCCGCCAGGCAGGCGCTGGTCATCGGCAACGGCAACTACCACCGGGCGCCGCTCAGCAATCCAGTCAACGATGCGCACGCCATGGCGGAAGCGCTCAGGGGCGCCGGTTTTGAAGTGACGCTGGGTGTGGATCTTGTGCAGGCGGCCATGCAGGACGCGATCACCGCGCATACGGAAAATCTGGCACGGAGCAAGGCAGTGGGGCTGTTTTATTTTGCCGGGCACGGCATGCAACTGGCCTGGCGCAATTACCTGATACCGGTGGATGCGGAAATTGACACCGTGGGCGCGCTGCGGCAGCGCGGCGTGGATGTGAACAGCCTGCTCGAGGGTATGCGGCGGGCGGGTAATCCGATGAATCTGGTCGTCCTCGACGCCTGCCGCGACAACCCCCTCGGCACGGCGACGCGCGTTGACCAGAAGGGCCTGTCGCAGATGGACGCGCCGCCGGGGACACTGCTGGCTTATGCCACTGCGCCAGGACATACCGCGATCGACGGCGATGGCGGCGACCACGGCTTGTACACCGGGCATCTGCTGCGCGAAATCCGGGTGCCGGAAGCCAAAATTGAGGATGTTTTCAAGCGCGTGCGGCTCGCGGTGCGGCGGCGGTCGAACGGTCTGCAGATTCCGTGGGAGAGCACTTCGCTGGAGGATGACTTCTGGTTCCTGCCGCCGCGCGAAGAACGCAAGCGTGCCGAGGAAGAGGTCGAGCGCGAATTCAGGCATGAACTCGCGCTATGGGAGCGCATCAAGGAATCCGCACAGCCCGAGCCCTTCGAGGATTACCTGCGGCGTTATCCGCACGGGCGTTTCACGGAGCTGGCACAGCTGCAGCTCGACCGTGTGCTGGCGAAGCTGGGTGAAAAAAAGGTCGAGATCGTGTCTGCGCCCGACAACCCGTATGGCAAGGGAGCAGCGTCGGCGGACACAGCCTATCGGGTCGGCGACTCTTACCAGTATCGGCAATTTGATTTGCTGACGCAGCAGCAGCTCAAGCCGGGGCGGCCCAGGATCACGGCCATCACCGAACACGAGGTGATCTACAACGACGGGACGCTCGTGACCGATCGCCTCGGCAACATGCTGCGAACGCCGCAAGGCGCAGTCTGGTCACCGAACCAGACCGCCCCTTTCGATTTTGCGGTGGGCAAGCGCTGGAATACCCGGTTCCGGGTGATTCCACCGAAGGGCGGCAACAGCACGGTTGAGCTTGAGCTGCGGATCGTAGATCGCGAGAAAATCACCGTGCCGGCGGGCACTTTTTACGCATTCCGCGTGGAAACAACGGGCTGGCAGACGGGTTCCTCTGTGGGTGGGCGTAACCTGCATGTCCGCTGGGACTGGAAGACCTGGTATGCGCCGCGGGAGGTGCGCCGGCCGATTGCTTTCGAGTGGTTCAACCATCACGTTTCGGGAAAAATCCTTCGGGCAACGCGTACCGAACTGGTTGCGTTTCAACAGGCCTGACGTACATGCGCCGGGCTCTGCTTTTCCCTGTGATTGTGGTGTGCGGAGCGCTGCTGGGCATGGTGCAGACGACTGAGCCCATCGATCTGCGCCTGCTCGATTGGCAGTTCGGCGTGCTGCGCTCGTGGCATCCCCGGCCGGCGTTGCAGGAGGTGGTGGTGGTCGGGATTGACGACGCAACGGTCAAGGCGCTGCCGGAACCGGTCACGCTCTGGCACCGCCACCTCGCGCGGTTTCTGCAGGCGCTGGTTATCGCGCGACCTGCGGCAGTGGCGGTGGATATCGTGCTGCCAGACCGCAGTTACGACACGGTGCTACCGGGGTATGACGCAGCCCTGTTGCGCGGCATTGTCGAGGCGCGACGGACCTATCCTCTGGTGCTGGCATTGACGGTCGATCCGTCGGGCGCGACACGCCCGATCCACAGGCCGTTTCTGGTTGCTGCGGGCGAGGGTGCAACCGGCTATGCGCTGATCAATGTCGCCGACGACGGCGTGGTGAGGCATTTTGACGAGCGGCTGGGTGAGGGTGGGGCACGCGTGGCGACGCTCGCGGGGCAGGTCGCGCGCCGGCTCGGGGTCGCGCCGGGCAGCGGCATCATCGATTTCGCCCGCGGCGACAAATTCAGCTATGTGCCGCTGCAGCAGGTGCTGGCCTGGGCCGATGCGCGTGACGATGCGGCGTTGGTGCGGGCGTTCGGCGGGCGGCCGGTATTGCTCGGGTTTGTGCTGCCGTACGAGGACCGGCAGCGCTTGCCGGTGCCGCTGGCTGCCTGGGAGGAAGGTGAATCCGGAAGCCCGGGTGTCCTGCTGCATGCGCAGATCCTGCGCGGACTGCTGGCGGACGGCGGCCTGATATCCCGGGTATCCCCGTTCGTCGTGGCCGCGATGGGCGCGGTCGCTGCGCTGCTCTGGTTCGTGACGACCGGTGCGGTGTACTTCATGCTGATTTCCGCTGCGTTCGTGGGCCTGCTGCTCGCCGTGTCGACCCTGCTGTTGGCCTACGGCCTGCATCTGCCGGTGGTCGCTGCGGCCGCAACCGGGCTGGTCGCGCTCGGTGGCCGCAACGGACTTGAAGCTTCCTTAAAGCTGCGGGAACGCCGTCGCCTGCGCGGGGTGTTCTCCGGTTATGTCAGCCCCGCCGTCATGCAGCAGATCATCGCGGGCCAACTGCGGGCGGAACTCGGCGGCGAACGCAAGTTTGTCTGCGTGCTGTTCTCGGATATCCGGGGTTACACCACGCGCAGCGAAGGCATGTCGCCGGAGGCGATCGTCGGATACCTCAACCGTTATTTCGAGGATGTGGTGGGGCTGATCCATGGGCACGGCGGGACCGTCACCTGCTTCATGGGCGACGGCATCATGGCCGTATTCGGTGCGCCGAACGCGCTCGACAACCCGTGCGCTGCGGCGTTCGCAGCGGCCCGTGACATGCTGGCCCGCGTCGCGCAGTTCAACGCGCAGGCTGCGGCCGATGCGCAGCCAGTCGAGATTGGCGTC
>RPOR01000055.1 GCA_003820645.1 Betaproteobacteria bacterium | reverse complement strand
CCTGTGCGCTCGGCAAACCGGTAATCATCGGAGCGTCGACCTACAATTTTGCCGAGGCCACCGATGCGGCTGTTGCTGCCGGCGCCGCGTTGCGCGCGGCTGACATGGCGCAGGCGATGGTGCTGGCGCTGCAACTGGCCGCGGATCCGGCGCGCTGCCAGCACATGGGGGCGTCAGGGTTGTTGTTTACGGCGGCGCATCGCGGCGCGACGGCGCGCGTGCTGGAATTGATCCGGCCGCAGGGATAAAATAAGTATTTGTTTTTATTGATTATTTTTTGGTGTCTGCGAGGGTCGCGGCACCGGCACCGTCTATTTCTCGAGCCAGGAATTGATACGCTGGAGATCGGCTTCGGTGAGTTCGCCAGACGACGCAATCAGGCGCAGCAATGACGCGATGTAGTTGTAGCGGGCCTGCGCGAGGTCGCGTTGCGCGCTGTACAACAGCTGTTGCGCATTGAGCACATCGACCTGCGTGCGCACGCCCACTTGCTGGCCAAGTATCGTGGAATCGAGCGAACTCTGGTTGGACACCACCGCCGCTTCCAGCGCGCGCACCTGCGCGATGCTGCTGGTGACGCCGAGATAGCCCTGGCGTGCCAAGAGTTCCGCGCTGCGGCGCGCGTCTTCCAGGTCCTGCCGCGCCTTGTCTTCGTTGGCCAAGGCTTCACGCACGCGGGAATTGACGATGCCGCCCTGATAGATCGGAATCGCCAATTGCAGGCCGATCACGCTGGAGTTGAGGTCGGTCCCGGCGGTCCCGGGGTTGGTAGGGCCGGAGCCGAAGGCCGTCGCTGTCGCATATGCATCGACGGTGGGATGGTGGGCGCCCCGGTTGCGTTCGACGTCCTGGGAGAAAAAAGTCAAGTTTTCTTGGGCGATGCGCACTGCCAGACCGGTGGTGCGTGCGCGTTCCACCCAGGGCTCCATGGCGTTGGGGGTGGGCGGTGTCGGTGCAAAATTCTTGGCCGGCGGCGCGAGGACGGGCGCCGGGCGGCCGATCAATTGCTCCAGCACGCGATTCTTCACGTCGACGTCGGCGCGCGCAGCGATTTCCTGTGCTGTGACCAGATCATAACGGGCCTGCGCTTCGTGGGTGTCGGTGATCGTCGCGTTGCCGACTTCGAAATTGCGCTTGGCCTGCTCCAGTTGCTGACCGATCGCCGTTTTCTGGGCCTCGGTAAAACTGAGGTTGGCGAGCGCGAGCAGCACGTCAAAGTAGGCCTGTGAAACGCGCAGGATCAGATCCTGGCCGGCGACGGCGAACTGGGCGTCGGACAGCGCGACTTGCGTTTTGCCCTGGTCATAGGCGACGAGATTCTGCTTGCGGTAGATCGGCTGCGTTACCGATACCGACGCTGAATTCGAGTTGTACTGGTTACGGTTGAAGGCGATCGTCGGGTCGCGGAACTGCAGTTCACGGTCGTTGTACTGTGTGGATGCCGACAGCGAGGCCTGGGGCAGCAGGCCTGCCAGGCCCTGGGGCAGTTTTTCCTGCGCCGCCTGCCAACTGGCCCGCGCCGCGCTGTACACCGGATCCGAGGCCAGCGCCTGGCGATAAATGTCCACCAGATCGGCTGCCGCTGCCGGTCGACCGGCGAGCAGCATTAAACCAATGACGGAATTGATGAAAGCGTAGCGCATGGCGAGCATGATGAACTAAAAAATGAATTGCTGCGGTTGCGGCGCATTCTTCAGCGGTGCAATGCAGGTTTCAAACAGTGTCACCGAACTGCAGGCACCGCCCAGAGCGCGAGTGATGAGCTGCGCCTGCATTACCGGGGCAGTGCCGACAATGGCAAGCAACCGACCGCCCGGTTTCAGGCTTTGCTGAAACTTATCAGACAGCACCGGTACGGAGCCTGTCAGCACGATAATGTCGTACGGTTCATGCTTGTCCCAGCCGCGCGCGGCGTCGCCGGTTTCCAGCGTGACATTGTTGATGCCGCTTGCGGTCAGGCGTGCTGCGGCGGCACGCGTGAAATCAGGGACGATATCCACGCTGTAGACATGGCGGCCGAGACTGGCGAGCAGCGCAGTCATGTAACCACTGCCGGTGCCGATCTCGAGTATCGCGTCGCCAGGCTGCACTGCGAGGGCCTGCAGCATGCGCGCCTCGAGCTTGGGTGAGAGCATCGTTTCGCCGTGGCCCAGCGGGATTTCCATATCGACGAAGGCGAGCGCGCGATGCTGTTCGGGGACGAAATCTTCGCGGTGCACACGCAGCAGCAGGTCGAGTACGGTCGGATCCAGCACTTCCCAGGTCCGGATCTGCTGTTCGATCATGTTGAAACGGACGTGTTCGATGTCTATGGGGAGCGCTGTATTGGCGAGAGAGGTCATGGCCAGGTAACTGGTTGTCAAGAAAGGCGAATCGGACCCTGAAAATGACAATAAAAGAAATCTGGGTGAATTTAAAAAGGTGCTTGAAAATGAAAGTCTTAGGCTTGCAATTATCCCATATTTCCATTAGCTTAAACACCACACGTAGGGGTCCTTGCGGCGAACGCGGCAGGGTGAGATAAACCCTTATAACCTGATACGGATAATGCCGTCGTAGGGAAGCGTGGCGAAGACCCCTTCTATACTTCTCCCCTCGCTTACCTGCCGGACCCGGATACACGGAGCGAGCCATGAATGCCAATCCCAAGTTTCTGAACACGACGGCCCAGGTCGATGCGGGCACAGTCAAGCCCTTGCCCAATTCGCGGAAGGTCTACATCGAGGGTTCGCAGCCCGGTGTGCGCGTGCCGATGCGCGAAATCACCCAGTCGGACACGCCGGCATCCATGGGTGCGGAGAAAAATCCTGCCATCCTTGTCTACGATACCTCGGGTCCGTACACCGATCCGGCCGTCAAGATCGACATTCGCTCCGGTCTCGCGCCGCTGCGCCAGCCGTGGATCGAAGCCCGCGGCGATACCGAGGCGCTGAGCGGCCCGACGTCGCGTTACGGCCGTGAGCGGCTGGAGGATCCGAAACTCGCCAGCCTGCGTTTCAACCTCGGCCGTCAGCCGCGCCGCGCCAAGGCGGGCATGAATGTGACGCAGATGCATTACGCGCGCCGCGGCATCATTACGCCGGAAATGGAATACATCGCGATCCGCGAAAACCAGCGCCGCGAGGGGCTTTCCGAGTTGATCACGCGCCAGCATCCCGGCCAGAATTTCGGTGCGGCGATCCCGAGAGCAATCTCGCCGGAATTCGTGCGCGATGAAGTCGCGCGCGGCCGCGCGATCATCCCGGTCAACATCAATCATCCGGAAATCGAGCCGATGATCATCGGCCGCAATTTCCTGGTGAAGATCAATGCCAACATCGGCAATTCGGCGATTTCCTCCGGCATTCAGGAAGAAGTCGAGAAAATGACCTGGGCGATCCGCTGGGGCGGCGACACCGTGATGGATCTGTCCACCGGGCAGCACATTCACGAGACCCGCGAGTGGATCATCCGCAATTCGCCGGTACCCATCGGCACCGTGCCGATTTACCAGGCGTTGGAGAAGGTTGACGGCAAGGCCGAGGAGCTGACCTGGGAAATCTACCGCGACACGCTGGTCGAACAATGCGAACAGGGTGTCGATTATTTCACCGTGCATGCCGGCGTGCGTCTGCCGTACATCCCGATGACCGCGAAACGCATGACGGGCATCGTTTCGCGTGGTGGCTCGATCATGGCGAAATGGTGTCTCGCCCATCACAAAGAGAGCTTCCTCTATACCCATTTCGAGGAAATCTGCGAACTGCTGAAGCAGTACGATGTCGCATTTTCGCTGGGCGACGGTTTGCGCCCCGGTTCGATCTACGATGCCAACGACGAAGCGCAGCTGGCTGAACTGAAGACGCTGGGCGAGCTGACGAAAATTGCCTGGAAGCACGATGTGCAGGTGATGATCGAGGGCCCGGGCCATGTGCCGATGCACATGATCAAGGAGAACATGGAACTGCAGCTCAAATACTGCGACGAGGCGCCGTTCTACACGCTGGGGCCGCTGACCACGGACATTGCGCCGGGTTACGACCACATTACCTCGGCGATCGGCGCGGCGATGATCGGCTGGTACGGCACGGCGATGCTGTGTTACGTGACGCCGAAGGAACATCTGGGGCTGCCCGACAAGGACGACGTCAAGGATGGCATCATGGCCTACAAGGTGGCGGCGCATGCTGCAGATCTCGGCAAGGGGCATCCCGGTGCGCAGATCCGCGACAACGCGCTGTCGAAGGCGCGTTTCGAGTTCCGCTGGGAGGACCAGTTCAACCTCGGCCTCGATCCGGACAAGGCGCGCGAGTTCCACGACGAGACCCTGCCGCAGCACGGCGCCAAGCTGGCGCATTTCTGCTCGATGTGCGGCCCGCATTTCTGCTCGATGAAAATCACCCAGGATGTGCGCGAGTACGCGGCGGCGCAGGGCGTTTCCGAGAACGATGCGCTGAACAAGGGGATGCAGGAGAAAGCGCAGGAATTTGTCGAGCAGGGTGCCGAGATTTATCGCAAGGCCTGAGCCGCTGCGGCCGGAACGATGCGGTGTCGACCCTGTCGGGTACACCGCCCGGCAACTGCAGGCGTTGAATGATATGGTTGCTGCTATGCTGCCGAATGTGGGGTGACTATGCTGCTGAAACGCGCATTGGCGGTTATGACACTGGGCGTAACCCTGTCGGCTGCGGCGCATGCCGGGGACCCAGTGCAACCGGATCCCCGGCATGCGCCGCATGTTGACGCGCTGCTCGATCCGCGGGTATTGCTGGGCGGGCTGGTAACCGAAGACGACGTCGGCCTGCTGTTCGCGCATTTGCGTGCGGCGATGCTCGCCGCTGCCGAAGGCCGCGAACCGCCGCCATTGCCGGAGGCTCTCGGCAAACGGCTCGAATCCGCCGGTGGCGAATTGCGGCTCCGCGGTCTGCTGGCGGGGATGGCGCTGACCCAATTCGTCGAACGTGCCGTCCGCGATGCCGTGCGCGAACTGGCGCCGCCACCAACGCCGCGCGACGGCATCTGACGCGACGGAGGTGGCTGTCGTCGGCTGCCGTGGCCGTGATCGATTTCGGTTGCTGTTCTTCCATTGAGTAAATCTTGAACAAAAAAATATTGATGATTGCCGGTGCAGCCCTGGCCTTGGGCATTGCTGGGGCGGCCTACTGGTATTACGCCGGCAAGCCGGCGCCGCAGGGATTTCGTCTGGGCAAGATCGAGCGCGGTAACCTCGTTGCTGCGGTTTCGGCCACAGGTACGCTTAATCCGGTGGTGTCAGTGCAGGTCGGCTCACAGGTTTCCGGACAGATCAAGGAAATCTTTGTCGACTACAACTCGGTGGTGAAGCAGGGCGATGTGATTGCGCGCATCGACCCGGAGTCATTTGCGCTGCGCGTCAACCAGGCGATGGGGGATCTCGAGGCCGGGCGCGCCACGGCCATGACCCAGCGTGCGAATGTCGCCGCGCTGCAGGCCGAAGTGTCACGCGCCGAGGTGGCGCTGGCCGAGGCCGAGCGTGACTACAAGCGGAACCAGATGCTGGTCGAGAAGGGCTTCGTGTCGCAGTCGGCGCTGGAGAAAACGCAGTCGGCAGTGGCCATTGCCCGCGAGCAGGTCAAGACTGCGCAGGCCCAGCGTGCGGTGGGCGACGCGCAGGTACGAAATGGCGAGGCGCTGGTCAAGCAGCGCGAGTCCCAATTGGCGCAAGCCAAAGTCGACCTTGAACGCACCACCATCCGCGCACCGGTGGACGGGATCGTCATCTCGCGCAGCGTGGATGCGGGCCAGACGGTTGCGGCCAGCCTGCAGGCCCCGACGCTGTTCCTGATTGCGCGCAACCTGACGGACATGCAGGTCGAAGCTTCGATCGACGAATCGGAAATCGGTCGCATTGCCATTGGCCAGGACGCCACCTTTACCGTGGACTCGTTTCCGGGGCGTACCTTCCGTGGAAAAATCACCCAGGTGCGCAAGGCCGCACTGGTAGTGCAGAACGTGGTGACTTATGTGGCGATCATTTCTGCGCCCAACCCCGATTTGACGTTGTTGCCGGGCATGACCACCAATGTGCGCATCACGGTGGCCAGTCGTGATCAGGTGTTGCGGGTGCCCAACGCCGCGCTGCGTTACCGGCCGCCAGGCGCCGCGTCGCCCGCCAAGGCTGAAAAAGGCGCGGCGCCAAAGGCCGGCACCACCGGCGGCACGGGCCAGGCGCAGGCGACCCGCGAGCGGCTGACCCGGGAACTGGCGCTCAGCGCCGAGCAGCAGGCGAAGCTCGAGACGATACAACGTGCGACCGCAGAAAAAATTGCCGCGATCAGCGTCGATGATCCGGCGCAGCGCAAAAAGGAAATTGGCCGTTTGCGCGCCCAGTCACGCACCGAGATTGCCGCGATCCTGAGCGACGAGCAGCGTCGGCGCTACGACGCGCTGGCCGCCGAGCAACGCGGGGTCGTGACGACGAGTGGCACGGTCTGGGTTCCCGATACCTCGGGCACGCCGAAGTCGGTCAACGTGCGGCTTGGCATCAGCGACGGCTCGTTCACCGAACTGCTCGGCGGCGAACTGAAGGAAGGCGATGTCGTGATCGTCGGCAGCGGCGGCGCAGCCCCCGCGACGACGAAAAGCGCGGCGCCGCGATTCGGATTCTAGTAAGCACAACGGGAGCCGTTAGCCCATATTGTCCACGGGCAACAGGCCATAACCATGCCGACACCGCTGATTACCACCCGCGATCTGAGCAAGACATACGAACTCGGGGGTTTTGTCGTGCAGGCGCTGCGGGGGGTGTCACTTGACATTTACGCCGGGGAATTCGTTGCCGTGATGGGCCCATCGGGTTCGGGCAAATCGACGTTCATGAATCTCCTCGGTTGCCTGGATACGCCGACCAGCGGGGAATACTTGCTCGCCGGAGAACGCATTTCCGGGCTCGACAGTGACGCACTGGCGGGCATCCGCAACCGGCGCATCGGGTTTGTGTTCCAGAGTTTCAACCTGTTGCCGCGCACATCGGCGCTCGAAAACATCGCGCTGCCGCTGCTCTACTGCGGCGTCCCGGCCGAGGCGCGCAACCGGCGCGCGGCGGCCAGCCTCGCCGAAGTCGGGCTCGCCGATCGCGGTCATCATCATCCGGCACAACTGTCGGGCGGGCAGCAGCAGCGCGTCGCGATTGCGCGTGCGCTGGTCAATGAACCGGTACTGATTCTGGCCGACGAGCCGACCGGTGCCCTCGACACCCTGACCAGCTGCGAAGTGATGGCACTGCTGCAGCAGTTGAACGCCCGGGGCATGACCGTCATCCTGGTGACGCACGAGCACGACATTGCCGAGTTCGCGAAGCGCGTGGTCACGTTCCGCGACGGTCGCGTGGTCGAGGATCGTGCCGTGGAGAAGCCGAGGGATGCCGCGGCGCTTGCCATAGAACTGCGCGCGGAGCAGCCGGCATGAATATTCTGGCCAGCATCCGCATCGCATTGCGCGCGCTGCGCATCAACAAGCTGCGCAGCGCGCTGACCATGCTCGGCATCATCATCGGCGTGGCCGCGGTGATCACGATGATCGCGGTGGGCTCGGGTGCCCAGCAGCGCATCGAGGATCAGATCAAGGGTCTCGGCACCAATCTGATCATCCTGCTGCCGGGATCCACCACCAGCGGCGGGGCGCGCATGGGCGCCGGCTCGCGTAATACCCTGACCGAGGAGGATGCCTACGCGATCCAGCGTGACGTGCCGGCTGTGCAGGCGTCGGCACCGACGCTGCGCGGCACCGGCCAGGTCGTCGGCGGCACGGCCAACTGGTCCACCGTGTTTTACGGCGTGACGCCGGAGTATTTCGAGGCGCGCAACTGGGTCGTTGCGCAGGGCAAGGGGTTCGAACCGGCGGATATTGCCGGTGCGGCCAAGGTCGCGCTGCTGGGCGATACCGTGGTGCGCAACCTGTTTGGCGAGACCGATCCGATCGGCCAGGTCGTGCGCATCCGCAAGGTGCCGTTCATAGTCATCGGTACGCTGGAGAAAAAGGGGCAGAGCCTGATGGGTCAGGATCAGGATGACGTGATCCTGATGCCGATCTCGACGGCGCGCAAACGGGTCCTGGGCCAGGGCGCGGGCCGGTTACGTACCGTGGGATCGGTGTCGATCAAGGTGCGCGATGGTGAGGACATGGCTGAAGCGGAAGCGCAGATCCGCAGCCTGCTGCGCCAGCGCCATCGCATCCAGCAGGACCGGGAAGACGATTTCACGCTGCGCAACCTGTCGGAAGTGCTGGCGACGCGTGAGGAATCGAGCCGTATCATGGGCCTGCTGCTCGCTGCCGTGGCGTCCGTTTCGCTGCTGGTCGGCGGCATTGGCATCATGAACATCATGCTGGTCTCCGTGACCGAACGCACCCGCGAGATCGGCCTGCGCATGGCGGTCGGCGCCCGCGGACGCGATATCCTGACCCAGTTTCTGGTGGAGGCCATCACGCTGGCGCTGATTGGCGGCCTGCTCGGTATCGCACTGGGCGTCGGCGGCTCTGTCGCGATCTCGCAGTTTGTCGGCTGGCCGATAGCGCTCGGCATCGAGCCGGTGGTGCTGGCCGTGGGCTTTGCCGCAGGAATCGGCATTTTCTTCGGGTTCTATCCGGCGCGCAAGGCGTCGCGGTTGTTGCCGATTGAGGCGTTGCGGTACGAGTGATTGGTAGGGGGTGAGCGGTAAGCGGTGAGCAGTATCGTCTCAGCAACTTGCCGCTCACCGCTTACTGCTTACCGTTCACCGCTCACCACCCACTACAGTAAAATAGCGGCGATGGATCCCACCCTCGCACTAAAAGCCCTGATCATGGGCGTCGTCGAAGGTCTCACCGAGTTTCTTCCCGTTTCCAGCACCGGCCATCTGATCATCGCCGGCAGCCTGCTCGACTTCAACGACGAAAAAGGCAAGGTTTTCGAACTGGTGATCCAGACGGGCGCGATGCTGGCGGTGTGCTGGGAGTTTCGCGTACGCTTCCTCGGCGTGTTGCGCGGTCTCGCGAGGGATCGCTCGGCGCAAGGTTTCCTGCTGAACCTGATGGCTGCGTTCATGCCGGCGGCAGTCATCGGGCTTGCTTTGGGCGGCATGATCAAGAGCCACCTGTTTCATGCAGTACCCGTCGCGATTGCGCTGATTGTCGGCGGTTTCGTGATTCTCTGGGCCGAGCGGCGCGACCGTCCTGCGCACATCGACAACGTCGATGCCATGACCTGGCGCGACGCATTGAATGTGGGGTTTGCCCAGGCTTTTGCGCTGTTTCCGGGAGTGTCACGCGCGGGTGCGACCATCATCGGCGGCATGCTGTTCGGGCTGTCGCGCCGCGCGGCGACGGAGTTTTCGTTTTTCCTCGCAGTGCCGACGCTGATCGCCGCCGGCGCCTACGATCTCTACAAGAATCGCGCACTGCTGTCAGTGGATGATGTCGGCCTGTTCGGCATCGGCACGGTTACCGCGTTCATCTCGGCATTCATCACGATTCGCTGGCTGATACGTTATGTAGCCACGCACGATTTCCGGATTTTCGCCTGGTACCGGATCGCCTTTGGCCTGTTCATCCTCGGCAGCGCTTATACCGGCATCATCAACTGGTAATACTGTGCCGCCCGCTGCGGGTGGCGTGAATCGCGCGGCAGTGCCGAATGTCGAAACCGTGGCGATCACCGACTTGCGCCCAGACACCCTGGTGACCTCGCGCAACAACGGCACGGTGCGCGATCTGCGCAACCGCCGTGACGATTTCTACGGCGTGGTCTGGCGCGGCAGCTAAGGTGCAGGGACTGCGCTTGCGGTCAGCCCTGTACCCAGGGCAGCCCCGCGGCGCGCCAGCCGCCGAGCGTACTGCGATGCCCCTGCGGATCGCGGTCGCCTTCAAAGCCTTCGAGCACGTTGTAGCAGTCGGCAAAACCCGCCTGCATGGCGATCATCGCGGCGTTGTGCGAGCGGCCGCCGCTGCGGCAGATGAACAGCACCGGTGCGTCGGCGCTGATTTTCTGCCCCAGCTCCTGCACAAACGCCGGGTTCGGCCGATTCCCGGGATAGGCGAGCAGTTCGATCTCGATGGCGCCGGGGATGCGCCCGACCCAGTCCCACTCGGCGCGGGTGCGCACGTCCACCAACTGTGCGCCAGGCAGCGATTTCCACAACTGGAAGGCTTCCTGCGGCAGTAATGCGCCGCTGTAGGGCAGGCCCATTTGCCGGGCCCGAGCCTGTGCGGACTCAAGGATTTGGTCGGTGTTGCTCATGATGTTGGCCAGGAAGGAAGAGGGGCGGGAATTCTAACCGAGTGCAACAAGTCGGTGAGCGCACTATAATGGGGCTCCACGAGCTCTGCTGCACAATGTTGGTGCGATCCGGGCCGGCGGGACGATTAAAAATTGTTATTAATCAAAAAGTTAACGATGCACCGCCTTGGTACACATCCTGCTGCATGCTGCATGCGGAAAAATCAATCCCCCCTTAATCATAAGCAAACGTTAGGAGAGAGTTAGATGGGAAGCGCTGCCGATGTAATGAAGATGCTCAAGGACAACGAAGTCAAGTTCGTTGATCTGCGGTTTACCGATACCCGCGGCAAGGAGCAGCACGTATCCGTGCCGACCAAGGTATTCGGAGACGACAAGTTTACCGATGGCCATGCGTTCGACGGTTCGTCGATCGCCGGCTGGAAGGGCATCCAGGCGTCTGACATGCTGCTGATGCCGGATCCGGGCAGTGCGCGCATGGACCCATTCACCGATGAAGCGACGCTGATTCTGACTTGCGACGTAGTGGAGCCGTCCGACGGCAAGGGATACGACCGCGACCCGCGCTCGATTGCCAAGCGCGCCGAGGCATACCTGAAATCAACCGGTATCGGCGATACGGCATATTTCGGACCCGAACCGGAATTCTTCATATTCGACTCGGTGACCTGGAATATCGACATGTCCGGTGCTTCGGTACGCGTGAAGACTTCCGAAGCGCCGTGGTCTTTCGGCGAAGACGTGGACGGCGGCAACATGGGCCACCGTCCCGCGATCAAGGGGGGCTACTTTCCGGTGCCGCCGGTCGATTCGCTGCAGGATATTCGTTCTGCGATGTGTCTTGCGCTCGAAGAGCAGGGCGTTCCGGTTGAAGTGCACCATCATGAAGTAGCGGCGCCCGGCCAATGCGAGATCGGCACCATGTTCTCGAGCCTGGTGAAACGCGCGGACTGGAACCAGATTCTCAAGTACACGGTGCACAATGTCGCGCATTCCTACGGCAAAACGGCAACCTTCATGCCCAAGCCCATTGTTGGCGACAACGGTTCGGGCATGCATGTGCACCAGTCGGTCTGGAAGGGCGGCCAGAACCTGTTCAGCGGCAATGGCTATGCCGGATTGTCGGAACTTGCGCTGTACTACATCGGCGGCATCATCAAGCATGCCCGTGCATTGAACGCGATCACCAATCCGGGAACCAATTCCTACAAGCGGCTGGTGCCCGGTTTTGAGGCGCCGATCAATCTTGCATACTCCGCAAAGAACCGTTCTGCATCGATCCGCATCCCGCATGTTGCGAGCCCGAAGGCGCGCCGCATCGAAGTCCGCTTCCCGGACCCGACCGCAAATCCGTATCTGGCCTTCACTGCAATGTTGATGGCGGGCCTCGACGGTATCCAGAACAAGATCCATCCCGGCGATGCCATCGACAAGAACCTGTACGACCTGCCGCCGGAAGAAGCGAAGAAAGTGCCGAATGTCTGCTCCTCGCTCGACCAGGCGCTGGACTATCTCGACAAGGATCGCGAGTTCCTGACGCGCGGCGGTGTGTTCTCCAATGACATGATCGACGCCTATATTGCGTTGAAAATGGAAGAGGTCACTGCGTTCCGCATGACCACGCATCCGCTCGAGTTTCAGATGTATTACAGCCTCTGATCGCATGCGCTTCGGCGAAAGGGCGGGCGCATGTCCGCCCTTTTGCTTTTCGGCGCGATTGCGATTTTTTCTTTACTGACATAGACTTAGCCCTCGAATTTTCATGCTGCATGTCTACCACACGGATGCTGTTCCCGTTGGGAAAATTGCCAGCCTTCGTGCAGGATCAACCGGGGCTACCCATGCGTTTTTTCATGTTCTCATTGCTGTTGCTGGGGGTGTCCGGCCCGGTCCGGGCGGAAATCTGGGAGTGCGTCGACAGCAACGGCAACAAGCGCTTCACCAACGTCAAGTCAGAAGCAGCTGGTTGCAAGCCGATGAACCTGCCGCCGGTATCCACTGTGCCGGCGCCGCCCAGGCCCCCGGCCAAGGGTGCAGAGGCCAAGCCTCCCGCTGCGGCGGGCAATTTCCCCAAAGTCGATGCGCCGACACAGCAGCAGCGCGATGCCGAACGGCGCAAAATTCTGGAGCAGGAACTTGCCAGCGAGCAGAAACTGCTCGACCAGGCGAAGAAGGATCTCGCGGAGCAAGAAGCCACCCGGCTCGGCAGCGAACGCAATTACCAGCGCGTGCTCGATCGGCTCGAACCTTTCAAGAAGAAGGTTGCGTTGCACGAGAACAACGTCGCAAACCTGCGCAAGGAACTCTCCACGCTGCGGTAACCGTCCTGGCGGCGTCCAGCCACAGCATGTGCGCCGCCCGCGGGCGGCAGTCTTTCCCGAATATTTCGCAGCGACGACGGCAGGCGTGTGCTGGCCTGTTTCTTGCTCGCCACGAAGCGACACCATGAACGCGGCGGCGCTGAACGGACTTGATCTGCTCGCTACCGCAGTGGCGGTGGTCGATGACAAACAAGCCGTGCTCTACATGAACCCCGCAGCGGAAAACCTGTTCGAGGCATCCAACACCAATGTCGCCGGGCTCACGCTCGAGCGGCTGTTCGGCGACAACGCCGTCCTTGGCACCGCGATCAGCTACGCGCATGCCAACAACTGCAGTTATACCGAGCATGAACTGGAACTTGCGATCAACGGCCGGTTGCGGCTGCATCTGGCCTGCACGGTCAGCCCCATGGAACGCGGTGCGGAAGGTGCCAGTGGCACCCTGCTCGAGTTTCGCCAGATCGACCAGCAAATGCGTGTCGAGCGTGAAGCCCGGCTGCTCGAGCAAAGCCAGGCGCATCGCGAACTGATACGCAATCTCGCCCATGAAATCAAGAACCCGCTGGGCGGCATCCGCGGTGCGGCGCAACTCCTCGATCGCGAACTCGAGCGACCGGCATTGCATGAATACACGCAGGTGATCATCAAGGAGTCCGACCGGCTGCAGTCGCTGATGGACCGGCTGCTGACGCCGCACCGGCTGCCGCTGCCGGGTCCGGTGAACATCCACGAAGTGCTGGAGCGCGTGCGCAGCGTGATCGTCGCCGAATTTCCCGGTATTTCCGTGCGCCGCGATTACGACACCAGCATGCCGATGCTGACCGGCGACCGGGAGCAGTTGATACAAAGTGTGCTCAACATTGCGCGCAACGCCGCGCAGGCGATCAAGGGCAGCGGCAGGGATATCCATGACGGGGAGATCCGTCTCAAAACGCGGATCGCGCGCCAGGTCACGCTAGCCCGCCGCCGATACCGGCATGCGGTGCAGGTGGAGATCATCGACAATGGCCCCGGCATCCCCGAACACATGCGCGAACGCGTATTCCAACCGCTGGTGTCCGGCCGCGAGGGCGGCAACGGCCTCGGTCTGACCATTGCGCACAATTTTGTCATGCAGCATCAGGGCACCATCAAGTTCGATAGCGTGCCGGGCAGGACCTGCTTCACTTTGCTGCTTCCGGTACACGACGAGGAGTCCGCTCCGCCGGCTGCGAATCGCTGAATGTCGGCATCCAGCTACCTTTTTAATGATTGTGAACCTTCATGAAACCTGTCTGGATCATTGACGACGATCGGTCGATACGCTGGGTATTCGAAAAAGCCCTGACCCGCGAGAATATCGCGTTCAAGGCGTTTGCTTCGGCACGCGAGGCGCTGGCGGCACTGGACGATGAGACGCCGCAGGTCGTGGTCAGCGACATCCGCATGCCGGGCGAGTCCGGCCTTGAACTCCTGCAACAGGCCAAAGCCCGCCATCCTTCGTTGCCGGTGATCATCATGACGGCCTACTCCGACCTGGAAAGCGCGGTTACTGCATTCCAGGGCGGTGCCTACGAGTACCTGCCCAAGCCCTTTGACGTCGATCATGCGGTCGAATTGATCCGGCGAGCGATGGACGAAAGCGTGCGTCAGGACAGTGCGAGCGAAGTCAGCGAGGCGGTACCCGAGATCCTTGGCCAGGCGCCGGCGATGCAGGAGGTGTTCCGCGCCATTGGCCGCCTGTCGCAATCGCACGCGACGGTGCTGATCACCGGCGAGTCAGGCACCGGCAAGGAACTGGTAGCCAGTGCGCTGCACCGCCACAGCCCGCGCGCCGGCCGGCCATTCATCGCCATCAATACGGCGGCGATTCCCAAGGAGCTGCTGGAATCCGAGCTGTTCGGGCATGAGCGCGGCGCGTTTACCGGTGCGCAGAACATGCGCCGGGGCCGCTTCGAGCAGGCCGAGGGCGGCACCCTGTTCCTCGACGAAATCGGCGACATGCCGCAGGAGCTGCAGACGCGGTTGCTGCGCGTGCTCTCCGACGGCAATTTCTACCGCGTCGGTGGCCATCAGCCGATCAAGGCCAATGTGCGGGTCATCGCAGCGACCCACCAGGATCTCGAGGCCCGGGTCAAGCAGGGCCTGTTCCGCGAGGATCTTTTCCACCGTCTCAATGTCATCCGCCTGCGGCTGCCGGCGTTGCGCGAGCGGCGCGAGGATATCCCGCTGCTGGCCAAATATTTCTTGCAGAAAAGCGCGCGCGATCTCGGCGTCGAGCCGAAACGGCTGTCGGATGCGACGCTGAAATACATCGCGGTGCAGGATCTGCCCGGCAATGTGCGGCAACTTGAGAACCTGTGCCACTGGCTGACCGTGATGGCACCGGCCGTGACCATTGAAATCAAGGATTTACCGCCGGAGATGCGCGCGGAGACCGCCAGTGCCGGCACCGAAGACTGGGTCGCGGCGCTCGGGCGCGAAGCCGAGATGCGGCTGCATCGCGGCGAGACCGGCATCATGGAAGCACTGACCCACCAGTTCGAGAAAGCGCTGATTCTGAAAGCGCTGGCGCAGACCGGCGGGCGGCGCATCGAAGCGGCACAGCTGCTCGGCCTGGGCCGCAACACCCTGACGCGCAAGATTCAGGAACTGAAGATCGAACCTTCCCGCGGCGACGACGCGTAACGGCGCGCCGGAGTATGCTCCGCGGCATAACTGCGGAGGGCCATGGTGATGGCGCACTACGATTTTGACCTGATTACCATTGGTGGTGGCTCCGGTGGCGTGCGCGCGAGCCGCATGTCGGCGAGCTATGGTGCCTGCGTGGCGCTGGTCGAGGCCGATCGGCTCGGCGGCACCTGCGTCAATGCCGGCTGCATCCCGAAAAAGCTGTTTTCCGATGCGGCGCATTTTGCGACCTATGAGAACTCGGCGATCACCGGTGCGTGATCCGAAGGCCGTGCATGGCGCCGCGGCTCGCTGTCGATGCTGCAGGCGCTGCATCGGGCAGCCAGTATGCCGGAGGCGAGGATATGGTCGATGCGCAGGCCCATTTTGCGGCGAAACGCGTTCATCCGGTAATCCCACCAGGTAAAGGATTTCTCGGATTGCTCGAATAGCCGGAACGTGTCTTTGAGGCCGAGCTCTGTCAGCTGTTCGAACGCGGCGCGCTCGGCCGCGCTGCACAGCACCTTGCCGGCCCAGGCCTGCGGGTCATGCACATCGCGGTCCTCGGGGGCAACATTGAAATCGCCGAGCAGTGCCAGCGACGGATACTGCGCCAGCTCGGCGCGCAGCCACGCTGTCAGCGCGGCCAGCCAGTCGAGCTTGTAACGATACTTTTCCGAGGCCACGGATTCGCCGTTCGGCACGTAGACACAGACGATGCGCACGCCGTTGAGGGTGGCGGCGATCACGCGTTGCTGCGGGTCAGCGAAGCCGGGGATGCCCTGCGCCGTTGCAGTAACGGGCTGCCGCGTCAGTATCGCGACACCGTTATAGGTTTTCTGGCCGCTGAACGATGCGTGATATCCGGCAGCCTCGATTTCGGCCAGCGGGAATTTCGCATCCTCCAGTTTGGTTTCCTGCAGGCATAACGCGTCCGGCACATGTGCGGCCAGCCAGTCGAGTACCTGCGGCAGCCGGACTTTCAGCGAGTTGACGTTCCATGTTGCAAGCCGCATCTGCATTTAACCCATCGTTGTGAATGGACTGTATCTACAATCTCTTGCGGCCGGATTCATTGCCACAGATTGACCGTACTGCTTTGCCGGTGGCACCGCCTTCGACCGTCACCCGGCGGGCGCTGCATTTTGCCGCAGCCATGCCCGTCAGTCTTGCCTGCCCGACTGTCCGAGCCATCAGCGTTTCCTGCAGCCGCAGGCCCACCGCTGTCCCGTCCCGCGGTCATGTCGTTGCGGGTGGAACACTACAACATCCGGCATCGCAGCGGGAGGGCCGAAGGCGTTGCCGAACGCCGGCCGGAAATCATCAGCGCTCCGGCAACGCCGGGGGTTCGATACCCTGTGCTTCGTACGGCGCCCGGCGCGCCATTTCAAGTGCCTCGCGGATGAGTTGCTGGTCCTTCAATCGCAGCCCTTCTGCGAGCCAGTGCGAGGCATCGCCCCGCAGTTGGGCATACTTTCTCAGGATATCCAGCGTCATCGCTGATGGCGCCGCAGGGTCGAGATTCAGCGCCGACAGCTGCTCGAAGCTCTTGCGGTATTCCAGCGTGATGTCGGATTCGATGCGCCCCGCCAGTTCCTCGAACGAGGCGCCCTCGTGGGTACCTGCGTCGAGAATTTCGTGCCAGCGCCGGATGATGCGCTCGTCCGTGGCGACAAATTCGCGGACTTCTTCGCGCGCCTGCATTTCTTCGCGCCAGCGGTACTCCGGTTCCGGGATGCGGGTGGCAAGAACGACCATGGCCAGCAGGAACGTGCCGGCGGCCAGCCAGCGGCCGTATTGCGTCGTGGGGCCACCGACTGAACCGGAACTTGTCAGCGCGGTAGCGATCAATGCGCCGGACGTGAGGCCGCCGATATGCGCGGCGTTGTCGATGCCCGGGATCAGCAGCCCGAGGCCGATGGTTGCTGCGGAAAAGACTGCAGCACCGCCGAACAGCCAGCGAAACTCCGTCGGATGTACCTGGCGTCGCGCACGCCAGAGCCAGACCAGAAGCGCGCCATAAATGCCGAAGATGGCACCGGAGGCTCCGCCGGAAACCGCGCGGTCGCCTTGCGCAACCAGGGATAGCAGGTTGCCGGCGAGGCCGCTGACAAAATAAACAACGGCGAAGCGCCCCGAACCGTACAGTCGCTCGACGAGTCGGCCGCCTTCCCAGAGTGCCCACATGTTCATCGCCAGATGGACCAGCCCGAAATGCAGGAACATCGCCGTGGCCAGCCGCCACCACTCGCCGTCTTTGGTCGCCGGGCCGAAACTTGCACCCCAGGCGAGCTGGATATCGTTCGGGGAATGCCAGAGCCCGGCACCGTAGGCGAGCATGGCTGCAAAGACGAGCACATTCGTGCCTACCAGAGCAACCGTCACCGGCGTGAGTATGAGGCGGCCGTGCATCAGCTCAGTGATGCCCGGCGGTGAATCTTGGCCAGCAGTGAGGTGCATTTTGTTCATTGCCGTATCTTTGCTGGCAGGCCGTCGCGAATCAGCGCTGGCCCCGGACACGGCAGCTGTTTTTGAGTGCCGGTTTCCTGCTTGAAACTCTGCGGTTTAGGCCGTGCGGCGAACAGCGCTGTATTCGATTCCTGCAAGGCAGCAGCCTGATAAAACCGGGGCCGATATCCGGCTGAAAAATCAAAACCGGCGGAAAACACCCGTGTAAATGGGGTCGGT
>RPOR01000054.1 GCA_003820645.1 Betaproteobacteria bacterium | reverse complement strand
AGACGCGCCACGAACGGATGGAGGTAAGTTGTTCGCTGGCCTGTATGCACTCTATGCGGGCTTGATACTCCTGGTCGCGGCGGTCCTCGTGGTCACGCCGGTAGTGCACCGTGTGATGCACAGGTTCCACTGGGAGAAAGACCGCTAGGTTCCGTATGTTGGCCCGCCACGCGCCTAGCTTTAGTCGTACCGGACGCGCGAAAGCGGTCGTCGCTTTTTCACAACTGGCGCCACGCGCGCGCCGGTAAACACGACGTTACAAAAGACCATGAAATGAAAAAATTTCGTCCCGCAAAAAAACGCGTCGAAGTCTCGGTCGGCGAGTCAGTCCACACCCTGCGCGAGCTTCAGGAGCCGAATCAAAGTCAGCGCGCTGCTCTCACCGGGATTTCCCAGGCAACCCTGTCCGCTATCAAGAACGGCCGGGTTGACCTCGGGATCGAGCGCGCCAAAGTACTGGCGAAGGCGCTTAAATGTCATCCGGCAGTGCTTGTTTTCCCGGGCTGTGAAGTGCCGCTGGAATCTGCGGCATAAGCTGCCCCGATCGGGCCGATACTCGGCCCACGGATTAAAAGTTGCTGTAGTTTCGAACTTGAAGCGAGCTATAAAAAAGCGGCCCGCTTCCTTTTGGCCGGAAGCTTTTTGGCCCTGGCTTTCCGGCGGCGCAATCCGTCCTCACTTCCAGGCTGAATGGCGTCTTTTTGCTCCTCAGACAGCACCGGTTCAATAACCGCGCCAATAGCGCGCTTCACCGAAGCGACAGCGTCTCGATCAAAAGCCTTTTTTCCCATCGCTAGCACCTGTCAAACATCAAGACAACTCCCTGGTTCAAGGGGCTTCCGCAGGTTGCGCCGTGGAAGCAAGCACTATGCCGCCTTCGTTTTCCCAGACTTCCAGCGCGTTCTGCAGTTCGCGGGCTTTCACCCGGAGATTGCGCCGACGGCTGACATACGCAGATAACCCAACGGCGCAACTGGCCAGCGCCAAAGCCACCATGTAACTTTTTTTGAAATTCATGACTACCTCTGCAGTTTCATCGTTAATTTTTCATGACGCGCGGGCGCGAATCATGGATTCAGAATCATGGACTCAGAATGTCGCGCCGTTGATCCAGTCGATCAAAAGGCGGTTGACCTCGTCGGGCTGATCAAGCGTCGACAAATGACCACACTGCGGGATGATCTCGAGTTTGGCGTTTTTGATGCCCGCTGCGATCTCCGTCGCCAATGCCGGCGGCGTGATCAGGTCATTCTCGCCACAAATGACCAGCGTCTGACACGTGATACCCGCCAGTGTTGGCCGACTATCGAGACGATCCATGATCGCCCGCTGCTGGCGCTCGAACACTTCTTTTCCGAGACTGGCTGCCATCGAATGGATCACACCACGCACAGCCGGGAGGCTCATTTTCTCCGGATGTGAAAGACGTGGCAGCAGTTTCTCAGTCACGGCGTCCAGATCCGTTTTGGCCAGCTCAATCAGTGTTTCACGCGTGGCGCGGGCTTCTGCAGTATCGGGCCGGGCTGTGGTATCCATCAGCACGAGGCCGGCTACCCGCTCAGGTGCCTGGCGCATGATCTCGAAGGCAACGTAGCCGCCCAGTGACAGGCCGAGCAGGACAAAGTGCTTGGCGGAGGCCGTCTCGAGTACGCCGGCAGCCATCTCGCTGATCGTCTTGCCAGTGGTCAGGTCGCCCACCTCGACTGTGGCCATGGTCGACAAGGCGGGAAGTTGCGCCGTGAAAAGGTTTGCGTTATTGAGCAAACCCGGCAGCAGTACGATGTGCGGATTCATGAAAAGTCAGCGCTTTCCTGCGCCGCTTCGACTCGCTGAATCAATGGCTTGTTTTTTCACCAATCGCGGCGCCGTGACCGGATCGAAATCCACCCAGTCACCATCGAGCCATTCGCCCTCCGCCTGTTCGATGTCCGCGGCGTCTTCCGCGCGCAGGGTGGCGATCACGCGCCCTTCATTGACGGGGTCCGCAATGCGCACTGACAGGATGACGCCACCCGGACGATTATCCGGGGCATGTGGTTTGCCATCATCATCACCCAATCCCTGCAATGCGCCGCCAAACGCCCCCACATAGGCGCCAGTCGCGGCAGCGGCAAGTGCGACCACCGGACCGCCCAACGCACCGATTGCGCCGGCACCAAGTCCGGCAGTAATCGCCGTGTTCACCGCCGTCGTTCCCGCACCTTCTGCACCGGGGTCGGCAGCCTCATCGCCACCGAGAATAAAAGCATCGTGCTGGCCCGGAGGATTATTGTGAAAAATGCAGATGTCGGTCTTTGCTATATATTGCTCAAGCAATAGAGCCACTGCATCGGCACGGTCTTTTGATTGAAATCGTCCCGCAATGATGTGTTGCATCGTATTTACCTTTCATGCCGGGGCATGTGTTCGCTTTCAGGGAAACAGCTATCCGCATCAATATTGCTTTATTCCATAAAGACCTTCTGTTCGTTACCGAACGCACCTTTACGACTGGCGTCACCGCAAAAAGCCTCCGACTTAACTTATTAATTACGCAGAAAGTGCGTCAGGTTAAAAATCTGATCGTCAGGGCATCATCAATTCCACCAGATAAGGCCCCGGCGTCGCCAGCCCGCGCCTGAACTGCACCGCCAGCTCGTCCAGCGTCGTCGCCCTTCCCGCCTCGACGCCGAAGCCCTTCGCCAGCGAGACCCAGTCGAGATCCGGCCGGTCCAGCGTCAGCATCGCGGTGGCGTTATGTCCCGGCGCCGCAGCGCCAACATTGGCGAGTTCACCGATCAGGATCCTGTAGGCGCGGTTGGCGAAAATGACGACAGTGACATCGAGGTTCTCGCGCGCCATGGTCCACAGTGCCTGCTGCGTGTAGAGCGCACTGCCGTCGCCTTCGAAGGCGATGACCTTGCGCCCCGGCGCCGCGATCGCTGCACCCGTCGCCGCGGGCAATCCCCAGCCGATCGCGCCGCCCATGATGTTCAGCCAGTCGTGCGGCCGCGCACCCAGGGTCGCGCCGGTGAAGGCGCGGCCGCTGGTCACCGCTTCGTCGATCACGATCGCATGCTCCGGGATCAGCGCGTTGAACAGCGCCCCCAGGCCGTCGAGCGTGACTTGGCCGGTGGGCAGCGACACGTTATACGCCGGCACATTGATGCGCGGCGCCGTGCCGCGCGCGCCCAGCGCATCGGCCAGCGCTTCCAGTGCTGCTTCGAGATCGGCTTCCGCGCCGGCGACCTTGGTCACCGTGCAACCCTCGGGCACCAGCACGCTGGGCTTGCCGGGATAGGCAAAGAAAGACACCGGCGACTTGGCGCCGACCAGCACCAGTTCGCGCACGTCCTTCAGCATCGCCAGCGCGTTATCCACCACGAACGGCAACTGCTTCACCACCGCGCGTCCCGCACCGCGCTCCATGCGCGCGTTGTTGTATTCGGAGATCAATGTGCAACCGGTTTTGGCAGCGATGCGCGCGGCATGGTCCAGCGCCTTGCCGCGCAGAGCCGCGCCGCCGAGCAGGATCGCTGCCGGTGGTCCAGCAGTGAGCGCACGTACGCCGTCGGTGATGGCACTGTCCGGCACGCGTGCCCGCGGTGCCGGTGCGTTCACGGTGGCGGGACCTTCCGCCTCACCCCACGCGGTATCGGCGGGCAGGATCAGTGTCGCGATCTGGCCCGGCGCCTGGCGCGCGGCTTCGACTGCCAGCGCGCCGTCCGCGGCAACCGCCTTCGACGAATGCGAAGTCCTCACCCAGTCCGACATCGGCCGCGCCACGCCTTCGATGTCGGCGGTCAGCGGCGCGTCATGTTTGATGTGATAACTCGCATGTTCGCCGACGATGTTGACCATGCCCGAGCGGGCCTTCTTGGCGTTATGCAGGTTCGCCAATCCGTTGCCGAGCCCCGGCCCGAGGTGCAACAGCGTCGCCGCCGGTTTGCCGGCCATGCGGAAATAACCGTCAGCGGCGCCGGTGACCACGCCTTCGAACAGGCCGAGGATGCAGCGCACGCCTTCCACGCGATCGAGCGCGGAGACGAAATGCATTTCCGAAGTGCCGGGATTGGCGAAGCAGACATTGATATCGCCATTCAGCAGCGTGCGCACCAGGCTTTCCGCGCCATTCATAAGTTTTCCTTTTAAAACCATTGCTTATAGTTATTTGTCGCCTGCAGTGCCACTGTGACCCGCAACGGCTCATGGCGCGTCGGGCGCAGTGCAGTGTAACGGGCGCGCTGCGTGAAAACCACCGCTTGAACGGCCCTGCGCTCCACGTTCCGGACGCCTTGACGCACCCCGCGGTTCGTCATTGAATCGGGCTTCCCGAAACCGGAGAACAACATGCTGATCGTCGATTCACAAGTACACATCTGGGGCGCCAACACACCGGAGCGGCCGTGGCCCGCACGCGCGCATGCGCAGCGTGACGTGCCCCTGGGTCATGCGGAACTGCTGCGCGATATGGACGGCGCCGGCATCGACCGCGTGGTCATCGTGCCGCCATCGTGGGAAGGCGACCGCAACGACCTCGCCATCGCCGCCGTCGAGGCCCACCCCGACCGTTTTGCGATCATGGGCCGTTTCAACCCGGAAGCACCGGATGCGAAGACCGCGATCAAGACCTGGCTCCGGCAACCCGGCATGCTCGGCATGCGCTTTTCCTTCCATATCCCGGTGCTGCAGGAACCGCTGGTCAACGGCAAGTTCGACTGGGTATGGCGCGATGCCGAAAAACTCGGCATCAAGCTGATGATCCTGGTGCCGCAGAACTTCGTGCATGTCATCGATGGCGTCGCGGCCAGGCATCCGGACCTGAAAATCATCATGGACCACATGGCCTTGAGCAGCGGCAAACCGGAGGACGAAACCTTCCGCGATTTCGACAAATTGCTGCCCATCGCCAGGCGCCCGAACGTCGCGGTCAAGGCCAGCGCGCTGCCGTGTTACCTGAAGGAACCCTACCCGTTCACCACAATGCAGGGCTATGCGAAACGCGCCTACGAGGCCTTCGGCCCGCAGCGTTTGTTCTGGGGCAGCGACTGGTCGCGCTCACCGGTGCCGTACCGCCAGCATGTCGACATGTGGCTGAACGATGCGCCGTGGTTGAAGGATGCGGACAAGGAATGGGTGCTGGGGCGCGGGGTTTGTGAGTGGCTGGGATGGAAAATACCGTAACCGGCGATGTCCGGCGGACCAACCGCGTTTTGCCCGCCCGGCATGAACTCGGCCGTCGAGGGGGAGGCCGTAGAAACAGCCTGTCACCGGACAATCCGCCCGCTGCGGCGCCACCCGGTTCAAGGTCATGCGTCGCGCCGGCTTTGTCGCACTGATCCTCCTGTCGCTTGGCGTTGCCGGCTACGCGGTCGCCGTCTATGGCTTGCTGCCAATAGGCTCGCTGCTCCACCCGGAAATGCGCGCCACTTACGCGAACTATCCTGCAGGTATCTACGCGCATGTATTCGGGTCTGTGGTCGCGCTGGCGCTGGGCCCGTTCCAGTTCTCGGCGCTGTTGCGCACCCGCCACGTGCAATTGCATCGCTGGCTTGGTCGGCTCTATCTGGGCATCGGCGTCCTCGGCGGCGGTGTCGCCGGCCTGTTCATGGCGTTTCACGCGTTCGGCGGCCTGCCTGCGCGCCTGGGGTTTGCCTGCCTGGCGCTCGCCTGGCTCTACAGCGGTTATCGCGCCTATCTGGCGATCCGGTCGGGCGAGATTGCGGCGCATCGCCGCTGGATGGTTCGCAACTTCGCGCTCACCTTCGCGGCCGTCACCCTGCGCCTGTACTTGCCGGCCGCCGTTGCTTCCGGCATCGCGTTCGACACCGCCTACCCCGCAATCGCCTGGCTGTGCTGGATCCCCAATCTTGTGGCTGCAGAGTTGCTGTTCAACAGGACGCATCATCCGGCCATCGCGGCGGCCGCCGCCGGCCTGCGGCCCCCATCGTCCCCCCATGTCGAACGTTAGCTGACCCGCATGCCATTCACCCCCCTCCACATGGGCCCGGCTCTGGTCATCAAGGCAGCCGGTGGCCGCCACTTCAGCGTGCTGGTGTTCGGCATCGCGCAGGTGGCCATGGACATCGAGCCGCTGCTCGGCATCATCCGCGGCTGGCCTGTGCTGCACGGCTGGACGCATACTTATCTTGGCGCGACACTGATCGGGATCGCGGTGTTCCTGCTCGCACCGCCGTTATGCCAGTGGCTCCTCAGGCATTGGAACCGGGAACTCGAATACCACCGGTTGCACTGGCTGCGCTCCCGGGAACCGATCACCCGCAGTGCCGCTGCGGCGGGCGCTTTCATCGGCACCTACAGCCATGTACTGTTCGACGGCATCATGCATGCCGACTTGCTGCCGCTGCGGCCGTGGTCTGCGGATCACGTACTGCTGGGATTGCTGTCGATCGACGCGCTGTACTGGGCGTGCCTCGGCAGCGGCGTCCTCGGCGTGGCAATCTGGCTGGCACTGGGCTACGCACATCAGAAAAGGTGAAAACTATAAATAAAACAGATGCTTATGATCATCTGCCTACTCGCGCGTGGGCACGCTGTGCCGTGCCCACGGCACCCCCTTTGCGCGGGCGAAGTCGGCTCAGGTTTCTTTTTTTGTGGCGCCGTCTTGTGCGTCGGCGATGGTGCGGCCGGACTCCGGCGCCGCACCGGGCGGCGGTGTCAACCCCATCGACACGTAGATCTCCGTCAGCTTGTCGATGCCCATGTTGGCCGGTTTCACCCATTCCACCGGCACATACAGCAGCCCACCGCCGATCGGCACCGGGGCCGTCGGCACCAGCACCGCAAAATAGCGCCGGCCATCGATGTCGATCGGTTCGGAACCGGGTGCCAGCGCCAGTACCGCCACGCCGTCGCCGCCAAAAAAACACCATACCGCGCTCATCGTACCGATGTCGCCCTGATTCGGCTCCAGCAACCCGACGAAACGATGGGTGAAGTCATACAGTCCGCCGACCAGCGGGATCCGCCGCAGCGTGACGTTGAGGAACTTCGCCAGCGGACCGCGCAGGCCCAGGCGCAGCGCGAGGCCCAGCAGGTAGATCGCCACCATCAGCACCAGCGTGCCCAGCAGATACGACACCGTGGAATCGCCGGCTACGGTGTACCCCAGTGCGGAGAAAAAATGACCGACGGCGCTGTCAGGACCGAGATACCGGTTCAGCAGACCGGCGAGCCAGCCCAGCGCCGCGAGCGTCAGCGCCAGCGGCAGGAATACCACCAGGCCGGCGAGCCAGGTCGCGACGATGGAATCGAAACCGCGCTTGATGAGCATGGGATGGCACTTTCCGTGATGTGATAAATGCGGACGACGCACCGCATACTTACCAGATGCCGGCGCAGCGTCAAGCCCGTCGCGTTCTGGTTTATGCTGCAGTATCGGGAGGACACCGGCGATGAGGAAGTGGCTGCGCTACGGCATCACCCGCGCAATCGCGCTCGCCTTCGGTGTTGCCCTGGGCATATGCCTGTTGCCGGTCCTCGCTGCGCCGGCGTCGCCCTCCGCGGCAGACGTCCGGGCACAGTCCGGCGCCGTGCTATTCAAAGGCGAGTTCCGCCGTGAGCTGAAAGACAGCGACCTGCTGCATTGGGGCACGGCGGCGACGTGAAGACCTTCGACAATTTCATCGTGCCGGTGCCGGAGTCGGTGGACCCCGCCACCTGTAACACGGTGATCATCGGGTGCGAAGCCTTCGGCCAGTTGATCACGGCCGCCAGATCGCGCTGAGCACCACGATGCCGCAGACGACCTCCCCCACGGCCATCCTCGACTTCTGGTTCGGCGCGCATGCCGGTGACAGCGCCACCGCGCAGGCCCGGCAGCAGCTGTGGTGGTCCAAGAACGCCGTCGTCGATGCGGAGATCCGCGAGCGCTTCGGCCCGGCAGTGGCCGCCGCGGCAGCGGGTGCCTATCGCGAATGGGCAAGCGAGCCCCGCGGACGGCTCGCACTGATCCTGCTGTTCGACCAGTTTCCGCGCAACATATACCGCGAAACGCCGCAGGCCTTCGCCCACGACGGGCTGGCGCTGCGGCTCGCGCTGGATGGCATCGCTACCGCAGCGGATCGGCCGCTGCGCGCAATCGAGCGCGTGTTCTGTTACCTGCCGCTGGAACATGCGGAGTCACTGGCCCTGCAGGAGCGCAGCGTGGCGCTGTTCACGGCACTCGCCGACAGTGTGCCGGAAGCCGACCGCAAGACCTTCGCCGGGTTTGCCGACTATGCGGTGCGCCACCGCGACGTCATCCGCCGCTTCGGCCGGTTTCCGCACCGCAACCGCATCCTCGGCCGCACATCGACAGCAGCCGAGGAACAATTCTTGCAGCAGCCCGGTTCGTCGTTTTAGGCACGGAGCGGATCGGCGCAGCACGTGCCCGGATGCAATCCGGGGTAGCGCTCATGCCGCCACTTCGGGATTCCGACGCCGGCAGACCATTTCCCCTTCAGGAAAGAAAAAATATTTGAGCTAGATCAAGGTTTTCAGCGCCACGAAGAATAGATTCGAGCCATCAAGTCGGACGGCAGCCTTTATCTCTCCGGATCTGGCACATGGGGATCGTCCCCAGGGCATTCCGTCCGACACCCGGCTCGATAAGGGGAAGGATCGGATATGTCGAATTTCGAAATTGTTGCGCGCGAGGATTTCTCGGACGTCACCTACCTGCTGGAAGTGAGCCATCCCCTGATGGCGAAGGCGGCGCGACCCGGCCAATTCGTCATCGTCATGTCGCACGAGCACGGCGAGCGCATTCCCCTGACCATCGCGGATTTCGACCGCAGCAAAGGCACGATCACGCTGGTAATCCAGGCCGTGGGCAAGACCACCAAGGAAATGCAGCAGCAATGCGTGGTCGGCACCAGCCTCTACGGCGTGACCGGGCCGATGGGCATTCCGAGCCATATCGACAAGGTGAAAAAGGTGGCGTGCGTCGGCGGCGGCCTCGGCGTGGCGCCGATATTCCCGCACGCGCGTGCTTTCAAGGAGGCCGGCGCCTACGTGATCGGCATCGTCGGGTTTCGCACCAAGGACCTGATGTTCTGGGAAGACAAGTTCAGGGCCTGCTGCGATGAATTCATCGTCTGCACGGATGATGGTTCCGCGGGCATCAAGGGCAATGTCACGGTCGGCATCAAGCGCGCGATCCAGCTCCACCCCGATCTCGACGAGGTCGTGGCGATCGGCCCGCCGATCATGATGAAGGGCTGCGCGGAAGCCACGCGCGAACACAAGATCAAGACCATGGTGAGCCTCAACCCATTGATGGTGGACGGTACCGGCATGTGCGGCGGTTGCCGCGTCAAGATCGGCAACCAGGTGAAGTTCGCCTGCGTCGACGGCCCGGATTTCGACGGCCACCAGGTCGATTTCGACGATCTGATGACGCGGTTGCGTCGCTTCGCCACGCAGGAGCGAACCGCCGTCGAGCGCTGGTCGGAACACTGCCGCATGGCGAACCCGCTGCAGACGCTGGCAGTCCGCGCCGGCCAGCCCGCCGTGGAGACGCTCCCCGATCCGTTCGACGAGGTCGCGGGGGGATGATCCGGATGAACGGGCAGACCGCTGTAGTGAATGACCGCTGCCGGGTGCGCCGGCCGGATGACAGAACCATCGTTTGAAGGGTTTGCCATGGCCAAGAAAAAAACGATCCGCACCATTCCGCAGGAACGCACGCCGATGCGCGAGCAGCCGGCCGCGGCGAGGGTCCGGAACTTCTCCGAAGTGGCGTGCGGCTTTACGCTGGAGGATGCATTGCGGGAATCCGAACGCTGCCTGCTCTGCCCCGAACAGCCGTGCGTGGGAGGCTGCCCGGTCGGCATCGACATCCCCGGCTTCATCCAGAAGATCAACCAGAAGGATTTTCGCGGCGCCTATGATGTGCTGACCGACACCAACCTGCTGCCGGCCATTTGCGGCCGCGTCTGTCCCCAGGAAAACCAGTGCGAAGGCGTGTGCACCGTGGGTGACACGCTGGAACCGGTGGCTGTCGGCCGCCTCGAGCGCTGGGTCGGCGACCAGGCGATCGCGGAAGGCTGGGCCAATATCCCGTATATCGAGCCGGCCCCGTACCGGGTCGGCATCGTCGGCTCGGGTCCTGCCGGCATGGCCTGCGCCGCGGACATGGCCAAGGCCGGGTGCGACGTGACCGTCTACGAAGCCTTCCACAAACCGGGCGGCGTGCTGCGCTACGGCATTCCCGATTTTCGCCTGCCCAACGAAGTGATCGATGCCGAGATCGGCAAGTTGCAGCAGCTCGGGGTGAAATTCGAGTGCAATACGCTGGTCGGCCGCCTGTTCACCATCGAGCAGATGATCGACGAGCTGGGTTTCCACGCCGTGTTTGTCGGCACCGGCGCCGGCTATCCGACGATGCCCGGCATTCCGGGCGATTCGCTGAACGGCGTGCTCTCGGCCAATGAACTCCTGACCCGCTGCAACCTGATGGGCGCCAAGGAATTTCCAGACTACGACACGCCGCTGCCGCTCGGCCAGCGGGTGACGGTAATCGGGGCCGGCAACACGGCGATGGACGCCATGCGCGTATGCCGGCGGCTGGGCGCGGAAAAGGTCTATTGCGTTTATCGCCGCTCGCGTGCCGAGGCCCCGGCGCGCGCGGAAGAAGTCCATCACGCGGAGGAAGAAGGCATCGAGTTCCACTGGCTGACCAACCCGGTGGCAGTGCTCGACGACGGCAAGGGCGGCGTCCGCGGCCTGCGCTGCATGCGCATGGAACTGGGCGAGCCCGATGAATCGGGCCGTCGCCGCCCGGTCGCCGTGGCCGGCAGCGAGCACGACATCGAGACGGATCTGGTGGTATTCGCCATCGGCACCAACGCCAACCCCATCATGGGACAGACTTCGTCGCTGAAGCTCAACCAGCGGGGCTACATCGAAGCCGATGACCAATTCGCGACTTCGGTCGCGGGCGTCTACGCCGGCGGCGATATCGTCACCGGTGCCGCAACCGTCATCGAGGCCATGGGCGCCGGCCGCCGGGCCGCGCGCAGCATGAAGGCCTATCTCGGCATTCGCGATGCCGATCAGCCGTACGCGATCGAGGGCCGCGGCAGCAGCAACCGGATGTTCGGCATCGATCCCGCAGAGCGCAATTTCGCGCGCATCCGGGTCGCTTGACCGGGAGCGACACCAGGACCAGACCGCAGACGGCAGCGACCCGACAACCAATATCACTGAAACCCACATCATGAACGACACCACAACGCTGCAGTCAGTCAAGAACGCACCCCACCCGGCCGCTGCACGCAGGAAACCGGTCATCACGCTGAAGGAACATATCGTCGAGATCATCAGCGATTCCGGAGAAGGCGCGCAGCGCTGCGGCCAGTCGCTGGGTTCGATCGCCGCCAGGATGGGCAACGGGATCTGGACGGTGGAGATCATTCCGGCAGAGATCCGGCCGCCGGCACGCAGCGTCGCTGGCGCGAGCGGCAACCGCATTCGCATCGGCGCCGGCTACATCACCAACGGCGGCGACGAAACCGATCTCGTCATCGCTTTCAACGAGCAGGTGCTGCTCGGACGCGTGCGCGACCGCGAACTGAAGCCCGGCTGCACCATATTGCTCGAGAGCATGTGGCGCGACAACAGCGACCCGAAGATCAGCGCCGCCTATGCTGAAACCTGCGACAAGCTGGTGGCGGCCGGCTACAAGGTGCGCGAAGTGCCGATGGAGCGCGAATGCCTGACACTGGTCAATGATGCGCGGCGCGGCAAGAACATGTTCGCGCTCGGCATGCTGTGCAGCATCTACAGCCTCGATCTTGCACTGGCGCGCGAGCAGATCGCGCTCACCTTCGGCAAAAAGGCACAGAGCGTGGTCGACACCAACGTCCGGCTGCTGGATGCGGGCTTTCAGTGGGCCGAGGACAATCTCGACTTCAAGTACCGCATCCCCGCCACCCGCTCCACCGTGCCGCAGATCGTGGTCAACGGCAATACCGCACTGGCACTCGGCGTGCTGGCCTCGGGCATGGAAATCTGCGCGATGTATCCGATCACGCCGGCCACCTCCGCATCGCATTATCTGAGCGAGGTGTTCGAAAAGGTCGGCGGCCTGGTGCACCAGGCAGAGGACGAGATCGCCGCCTGCGCATTTGCAATCGGCTCCTCGTATGCGGGCAAGTGCGCGGTGACGATCACCTCCGGCCCGGGATACTCCCTCAAGCAGGAAGGGCTGGGGCTTGCCGTGATGGCCGAAATCCCCCTGGTCGTCGTCAACGTGCAACGCGGCGGACCGAGCACCGGACAGCCGACCAAGGCGGAACAGGGCGATCTCTTCGCGGCGATGTTCGGCAGCCACGGCGATGCGCCCAAGGTCGTGATGGCGGCAAGCACCATCGAGGACTGCTTCTATTCGATCATTACCGCGCGCAAGATCGCCGAGACCTTCAACATGGTGGTGGTGGTGCTGACCGACGCCGGGCTCGCGACCTCGCAGCAGCCGTTCCCGCGACCGCAGTTCAGTGAAAGCTGGCTGGCGCCGCCGATCGATCAAAGCCCGGTGCCGGCGGGCGCCAAGGCCTATGACTGGGACAAGGCCACCGGCCTGGCGCGGCGCTTCGCTCCGGGGCAGGCGAACGGCATGCATACCGTGACCGGCCTCGCACACGATCGCCTGAGCCATGTCGCCTACGACCCCGACGTCAACGAGGAAGGCCTGCGCGCGCGCAGTCTCAAGCTCGCCGCGCTGCAGAAGACGCTGAAGGCGCCGCCCGTATTCGGCAAGGACAGCGGGGATCTGCTGGTCATCGGCTGGGGCAGCACCAAGGGCGCCATCGAGGAAACGGTCGAAACCCTCAACGCCGAGGGTCTCAAGGTGTCGTCGATGCACCTGCGGTTCCTGCAACCGCTGCCGCCCGGCATCAAGGCAGCGATGCAGCGCTTCAAACAGGTAATGACCATCGAGAACAACTGGAGCGACAGCCCGCAGGACGAGATCATCGACGAGAACAACCGTCGCTATTCGGCGCTCGCCATGCTGTTGCGGGCGCGCTATCTGGTCGACGTCGACTGCTGGACGGAAGTACGCGGGCAGCCGATCAAGCCCGGCACCATGTGCCGCGTCATCCGCGAAAAACTGAAGCCCGCGAACAACAAGGCGACTCAATCATGAATACTGCGACCGAATGCCTGCTCCGGATGGTTGAGGAGCACCACGAACTCGAGGACTACCAGAGCGGCGTGCCGCGCTGGTGCACCGGCTGCGGCGACAATGCCATACTCAGCGCCGTGCAACGGCTTTGCCGTGACGAGAACCTGCGCCCGGAAAAAACCGTGTTTGTCTCGGGCATCGGCTGTTCGAGCCGCTTTCCGCATTACATGCGCACCTATGGCTTCCACGGCATACACGGCCGCGCGCTGCCCATCGCCGAAGGCGTGAAAATGACGAGACCCGATCTGCACGTGTTCGTCAACACGGGCGACGGTGACTGCTGCAGTATCGGCGCCGCACACTGGATCCATGCGGTGCGCTACAACATGAACATGACGCTGATGCTGCACGACAACCAGATCTACGGTCTGACCAAGATGCAGGCTTCGCCTACATCTCCCCTGGGCACCAAGAGCAACACCACGCCGCGCGGCTCGTACCTGGATGCATTGAATCCGCTTACCGTGACGCTCGGCGTACAGAACGTGTCGTTCGTCGCCCAGGTCGTCGACTGGATACCGGAGGTGCTGCACGCGGTGGTGAAGGCCGCATTTCACCACAAGGGCTTTTCGTTCATCCGCATCATCCAGCGCTGCCCGGAGTGGCTGCCCAGGCTGTTCGAGCCGTGGCTGCACGATACCGGCCGCATCCTGCTGCTGCACCACGAGCAGGGTTTGCAGTTGAGCGCAGGACTCGCCAAAACCTATCCGAACCAGCAGCTGCATGATCCGTCGAATATCCACCGTGCACGCGAGGTGGCGAGCGGCACGGACCCGATTCCGGTCGGTATTCTGTACCGCAACCCCGAGGTACCGTGCTACGAGGAAACCCGGCATGCGGGACAGCTGCATACCCCCGAATACGTCCGGGCCGGCCTTGAGGCCGAATTCGACAAATTCACGGTGTGGCCGCAGGAGGCGACGCGGCCGGGCGCCTGAACATGCGGCAATACATGCACATCCTCAACCGACTCAACCTGCAGCACCAACCGGCAGAGCCAGACAAATGGAAGCTGAACTTCAAACCCAAATCGCCTTTCACCTGACCGGCAGGAAGCCCGGCGCCGAACTCGCAGCCGTGGCGGATGCGGACGCACGCCCCGCGCTGCTCGCGAGGTACCGCGACCTGACTGCGCTGCGTTACGATTTCCCGCTGGTGCTGCTGCGGGACGCCACCGACAAAGGCTACGTGCAATGCCTGTCCGCGATCGTCGACAACGTCGCCAACGCCACCGCCAAAGACGATGAGGGTGACCGGCTGACCCGGCATCTGCTGCGGCTGGAGCAGGAAATCCGCGTCCTCTTGAGCGGCGGCGCCAAGGGCGCGTTGTCCGCTTTATGGGACGAGGCCGCCGGCCGGCTGGCGGCGCGCGGTGACGCAGCGTTGCAGGACAGCCTGAAGCTCGGGCGCGCGGCGCTCAAGGTGGACGGACGGGTCGCTGATTGCGACAAGACCATGCCGTCCCGCCTGCTCCATCACGCATGGACCGTCGCGCAGGACCGGAAAGCGCGCAGGCTCCAGGCGGATCTCACGCGTCTCATCATCAGGTTGTCGGATATCCTCACGGTCGACGTGGCGCATTCTGCAGCAGGGCGCAGTGCGGCGAGCCTCAAGGCGGGCATCGGCACCGGGCATGCGGAGGTATTCGATTTCGAGGCACTGTCGCAGTTGCTCGGCAAGGCGTCGCACGGAGACAATCTGCCCCTGGGGCGCCGCCGCCGCATCGAATCGCTGCTGACCGCACTGAAGGCACAGCGCTTTGTCCCGGTACCGGGCAAGAGCGGCGCTCCGGGTGCGCAGGACCGCCCTTACTCATTCGTATTCGACAGCTGCACCGCCGCGCTCGCGGCTTACCGCGAGCGATTGCCCAAGGCCATTGAACTCGCCAAATCCATTGCGATTGCCGAGCTCGAAGCCAATGGCGAGTACCGCGAAGCCACGCATGATGCGTTCTTCAATGACTTCGGCGACGGCGACCTCGGCCAGGAGGAGTTGGCGCGTTTCCCCGATTATCTGATCGCGATGACCGCCGACAAGCTGCACGCAGCCGAAAGCGACATATTCATGGAAATGCTTTCTGCGGGGCTGCCGGTCAAGGTACTGGTGCAGACCGACGACCTGCTGGAGGAATCGCCGACCGGTGGCGACGGACACTTTGCCCTCGGCATGCGCGGCAAACAGCTCGCCAACATGGCGATCGGGCTGAACGACGTTTACGTATTGCAGTCGGCGGCTTCGAATCTGTTCCAGTTCCGCGATCGCATCCTGAAGGGCATGTCCTACACCGGCCCGGCACTGTTCAGCGTGTATTCGGGGGCGTCCGGCGACACCGGCACACTGCCGCCGTACCTGAACGCGGCGGCTGCCATGGAATCGCGCGCTTTCCCGGCGTACTGCTACGACCCGTCCGCAGGCCCGAACTGGGCTTCACGCTTCCATCTCGAAGCAAATTCACAGGTCGAAGCCGACTGGCCGGTCCAGGACTTCACCTATGAAGACGCCAATCATCAGCGCGTGCAGACCAGGACCGGCTTCACATTCGTCGACTTTGTCGCCTGCGACCGGCGCTATGCCAGGCATTTTGCGCGCGTGCCGCGCGCCAAGTGGAATGCCAGCATGATACCGGCCGGCGAGTATCTCGGCCTTGCCGCCGGGAGCGCGCCGGACAAGGTTCCGTTCGTGACGCTCGTCGATCGTGACAACACGCTGTACCGGGCCATTGTCGATGACCGCCTGATGCGCGCGGCGCTGCGTTGCCGCGAATCGTGGCACAGTCTGCAGGAACTTGGCGGTATCCACAATTCACATGCGGAACGGCTGCTCGCGCGGGAAAAGCAGAACCGGGAAGAACACGAGAAGAGCGAACTTGCGGCGCGCTCGCCGGAAGCCAAGGCTGCTGCCCCGGCAACAGCCGCCACTGCTGTCGCGGCCGCAGTGGCCGCCGAGCCGGAAAAAGAGAAGTCTCCGGACGAGGCCTACATCGAGACGCCGCGCTGCACGACCTGCAACGAGTGTACGCAGATCAACGACAAGATGTTTGCCTACAACGAAGACAAGCAGGCGTACATCGCCAATCCCGACGCCGGCACTTATGCGCAGCTGGTGGAGGCCGCGGAAAGCTGCCAGGTCTCGATCATCCATCCCGGCAAGCCGCGCAATCCGGCCGAGCCGGGACTCGCCGAACTGCTCAAGCGCGCCGAGGCGTTCAGATAGCGGCCGCTGCGGCAGCATGCCCTGCGCCTGCCGGTCCGGGGCAAAAATGGCGCAGCCGGGCATGGCGGTGGAGTTGGCACGGAGCGGCTGACGTCGACGCGATTCCTGAATCGCGGCGCGGTCCGGCGGCGACCGCGGCAGGGAACCACGCTGCAGGGGCCCGGCGCGTCCCTTTGCGCGGGCCACAGAACCGTTACGGCAATTCTTCGACTTTCACCTGCACGCCGCGCCGCTCGTCGCTGCGGTTGCTGCTGCGACCGAACAGGACTGACCGCTCGTCGCTGCGCGAATCGCCGACGCTACCCAGGTCTATCCATTCGCCGAGCCGGCCGGAGACGGTAGTGACCACACGCTGCACATTGACGGTACCGCGCCGCGAGTCATCGAAGGTATCGCGCTGCGGATCGATGTCCAGCGTGACACGGTCACCCTGCAGGCGCGGCAATACGTTGAACCCGGTCGTTGCATCGACATATTCGGTGCCCTCGACGACACGATCGACGATCTGGCCGTTGACCACCGTGCGCACGACCTGGCGGTTGCGCACCGGGCGCGATTCGCCGATGCGGATAAACGCACTATGACCCTCGAGCACCTGGATGGTCTGCGCGATATTGGCGCTGCCGGCGCGCTGCGACTCGACGACCCGCGCCCGCAGCTGGTCGTCGCCTTCGCGCAGCACGACATTGCCGCCGCTGCGCGACCTGCTGCCGGGCACTGTGACACGGGCATTGTCATTGCCGATGCTGCCGGAGACTTCCACCTCGCGCTGACTGCGCACCACGTCGGCGTCCTGACGCACGGTGATCAGCAGCCGCCGCGGCGCGGTATCGATGCTCGCCAGCACGCGCCTGACCTGGGCCAGCTCTGCCGGGGTTGCGCGGAGCACCAGCTGGTGCTGGAAGCCACTGACGCTGGATTCGCGCCCGAGCAACGGCCGGATCACCGGGATCACCTGTTCGCTGTTCCGATACTGCAGCGGAATCACTTCGACGATGGTCTGCGCCAAGGCAGTGCCGGTCGCCACGCAGAGCGCGACGGCGGCAAACCAGTTTTGAGCAATGGCAAAGGCGCCCATGAGAACCATAACGACACGCTGACGCGTCCAGTTTACGCGTCACTGCACGATCGCGACAAAGAAACAATTTACTGTTTACAATCAAAAAGTTATTCGATAAAGTTAACCCATGAAGCGATGCGGCATCGCAATGCTGATCCTGCTGTTGAGCGCCTGTGCAACACCAGGGCGGCAGGAGACATCTGCAACGGCCGGCCTGACCGGGACTGCCCCGGCCACACCCGGTGCGGGGCAGGAGTTTGCGCTGCGCGCCCTGGGTTTCGTCGGCGTACCCTACCGCTGGGGTGGTACCTCACCCGACTCGGGATTCGACTGCAGCGGTCTGATCCGCTATGTCTACGAGCAAATGACCGGCCGTGCGCTGCCCTACAATGCATACGGCCTCGCGCGCATCGGCGACACCATCGATACGGCCGAGCTGCAACCGGGCGATCTGGTGTTTTTCAATACACTGCGCGAGCCGTTCTCCCACGTCGGTATCTATCTGGGGGATTCACGGTTCCTGCATGCCCCCAGCCGCGGCAGCAAGGTCCAGATCAGCGACATGAACAATCGTTACTGGAATGAGCGCTACAACGGCGCCCGCCGCCTGCCCATTTAAACCCACGCACGCGTTGCCCGGCATTCCGCACCCCGTCGTTTTTCCCGCACCGGTTTGTGTCCGCTCAAAGTCCGCGGCACACCGCCATGGCAGCCTGCTTCAGCTGTCCAATCGCCAACTTGTTAACAATGATTCTCATTAATATTGAAAATGAGAACAATTCTTGTTAATATTACAGCAGCCGTCGCGTCGTGTTCGGCAGAAATTTCTTAATTTATTGTTATTAAAGGATTTTTTATATGCGTCGCTCCGCATCCCTGATGGTCGCGCTAACCATCGTGTATAGCGCCAACGCCTCCGCGCAGGATCTGAACCTGTATTCCTCCCGCCATTACCAGACCGATGAGGCGCTCTACAGCGGCTTCACCAAGGCCACCGGCATCAAGCTGAATCGCATCGAAGCCGGGGAGGATCCGTTGATCCAGCGCATCAGGAACGAAGGCGCGTCCTCCCCCGCCGACGTCCTGATCACCGTAGACGCCGGGCGCCTGTGGCGCGCCGAACAGATGGGTCT
>RPOR01000053.1 GCA_003820645.1 Betaproteobacteria bacterium | reverse complement strand
TGCCGTTCGCCGCACTGTCAATTTCGGCAATATCCAGCCGTATGGCCGACCGTCGCGTCCAGGAACTGGCGACGATGCTGCGCAATGAGTCGCGGCTGATCGAACGCCAGATCGCCAACGGCATGGAAATCCGCTAAATGCACGCGGTCGGCGTATGGCTTGGTCGGCGTCAACCCACAAGGAGATCGCCATGAAACTCGTCGCCCGCGGGCTCAGCGCCCTGCTTTTCGCCGCCGTCCTTGGCGCCGCCCAGGCGCAAACCTGGCCGGCCAAGCCGATACGCTTCGTGGTTCCGTACCCGCCCGGGGGCAGCAACGACATCCTGACGCGTATCGTCGGCCAGACCATGAGCCCCGGCCTTGGCCAGCCGGTGGTCATCGACAACCGCGGCGGCGCCGGCGGCATGATCGGCGCCGACAATGTCGCCAAGTCCCCGGCCGACGGCTATTCGATCGTCAATGTCCAGGCCTCGTTCACGGCCAATGCCGCCCTGCGCACAAAAATGGCTTATGACCCGCTGCGCGACTTCGCCTACATCGGCATGATGGCGCGCGGCCCGCTGCTGATGGTGGTCCACCCGTCGCTGCCGGTGCAGTCGGTGCAGGAGTTCATTGCCCTAGCCAAGGCCAAACCCGGGCAGATCAACTACGGCTCCACCGGAACCGGCGGCCACAACCACCTCGCCACCGAACTGTTCCGGCGGATGGCCGGCATCAATATCGTGCATGTTCCCTACAAGGGCGTTGCCCCGGCGCTGACCGACCTGATGGGCGGCCATACGCAGCTGGTGATGACCAGCCTGCCCTCGGGCATGACCCAGGTGCAGGCCGGACGCCTGAAGGCGCTGGCAGTGGGCAGCGAAAAACGAACCTCGTTCATGCCCAAGCTGCCGACGATCAGCGAAGCGGGCGTGCGCGGCTACGTCGCAGAGTTCTGGTGGGGCCTGGCAGCGCCGGCAAAAACACCGGTGACGATCATTGACCGCCTGTCTGCCGAATTGGCCAAGGCCCTGCAATCGCCGGACCTGAAGCAGCGCTTCGCCGGCGAAGGGGCCGAGCCCAGCGCGATGTCCCGCGATGAATTCACGAAATTCGTCACCAACGAGATCACGCGCTGGCGCAAAGTCGCGCAGGACACCGGCATCAAGGCGGACTGACCGCCATGGCTGTGGTGCAGCGGACTTATGATCCGTCCGCACGGGGGGCACTGAACGGTGTTCGCGTCATCGACCTGTCGCGGCTGGTCGCCGGCAATACGCTGACGCAGGTGCTCGGCGATTTCGGTGCCGAGGTCATCAAGATCGAACCGCCGGCCGGCGACACGCTGCGCGCGTGGAAGGTCGAGCAGGTCGATACCAACTGGAAGCTGTACGCGCGCAACAAGAAAAGTCTCGGCCTGGAGTTGCGCAAGCCCGAGGCGCGCGAACTGCTGCTGCAGCTGGTCGCCTCCGCAGCAGTATTCGTCGAAAGCTTCCGTCCGGGCACGCTCGAGGCCATGGGTCTCGGGCCGGAAACGCTGCTGGCGCGCAATCCCCGGCTGGTCATCGTGCGCATCTCCGGCTGGGGCCAGGACGGCCCCTACCGGCGGCGCCCCGGATTTGGCACCCTGGTTGAAGGCATGTCCGGTTTCGCCGCGCTGAACGGTTTCGAAGACCGCGAGCCGGTACTGCCGCCGATGTACCTGGCCGACACCATCGCCGGACTCTACGGCACGAGCGGTGTGCTGATCGCGTTGCGCGAGATCGAACACAATGGCGGCAAAGGCCAGGTCATCGACCTGCCGTTGCTGGACCCGCTGTTCGCCGTGCTGGGTCCCCAGGCCGCCAATTACCGGCTCACCGGCAAGATCAAGCCGCGCACCGGCAGCCGCTCGACCAACGCGGCGCCGCGCAATGCCTACAAGTGCAAGGACGGCAAATACGTCGGCCTGTCGGCGTCGATCCAGAAAATGGCCGAACGCGTGTTCCAGTCGATCGGTCGTCCCGACCTGATCGACAATCCGCGCTACAGGACCAACGCCGACCGCGTGAAGCATGCCGCGGAGCTCGATGCCATCATCGGCGGGTTCATTGCCCAGCGTACGCAGGCCGAGAATGTCGCGTTTTTCGAACAGGCCGATGTCACCATCGGCCCGATCTACGACATTTCGCAAATCGTCGAAGACCCGCATGTGCTGGCGCGCGAGCTGATCGCCGATTATCCCGATCCCGACATGGGCGCCTATCCGATGCATCATGTGGTGCCGCGGCTGTCGGGCACGCCGGCATCAATCCGCACGCCGGCGCCGCAGATCGGCGAGCACAACGCAGCGCTGCTGGCCGAACTCGGAATCGACGCCGCCAAATACCGGAAGCTGCTCGCTGCGGGCATCGTCTGCACCGGCAATGCCGCGCCGGCTGTGGAAGAATAGCCGCATCGCGGGCGTCCGCTTTACAACCTCGGCAAAGGATTACGACCATGTACCGTGAACTTCCCGTCTGGCGCTCGCTGATGTACGTGCCGGTCAATGTCGAAAAGTATGTCGACAAGGCCCATACGCGCGGCGCGGACGTGATCCAGCTCGATATCGAAGACAGCGTGCCGCCCGCCGAGAAAGCGCATGCCCGCAAGCTGGTCGAAAAAAACGCATCCCGCGTGCGCCGCGGCGGCGCCGATGTCGTGGTGCGCATCAACCAGCCGCTGTCGCTGGCGGTGCGCGACATCGAGCATTCGGTATGTCCGGACGTCGATGGCATCGCGGTGACGAAGGCCACCGGTGTTTCGCATTTGCAGCTGCTTGACGAACTGGTCAGCGAACTCGAGCAAAAACGCGGCATGACCGTCGGCCACACCCGTTTCATCACCATGATCGAGACACCGGAGGCATTTTTCCGGATCCGCGACATCACCACTGCCAGCAGCCGCATCATCGCCTGCAACATCGGCGGCGAAGACTTCGCGCTGAACTGCAACATGCAGCCCACGGGCGAGGCGCTGTTCTACCCGAAACAGCACATGATCATCGCCGCTAACGCCGCCGGCATCATGCCGCTGGGCTTCATCGACAGCGTCGCGACTTTCGGCGACTGGGAACACTTCCGCAAGATGGTGCGCCGCTCGCGCGACTTCGGCTTCATGGGTGCCGGCTGCATCCACCCGGGCCAGGTCACCATCGTCAACGAGGAATACAAACCGAGCGCCGCCGAAGTCGAATATGCGCGCAAGGTCATTGCGCTGGACAAGGAGGCCGCTGCGGCCGGACGCGGCTCGTTCGCGCTCGACGGCAAGATGATCGACATTCCGATCATCGTACGTGCCGAACGCTTGCTCAGGCGTTTCGACGCCATCACGGCCCGCGAAACGCGGACGCTGGCCGCGATGAAAGGCTGATGGCCGCATCGCCGGTCCGATCGCCGGCGCGGCAATTCTCTTTCCGCTGCGCCTCGGCTAGGATGTGATCCGTCGCGGCGGCAATTGCTGTTGCGCAACCCCGGAGGAATCGTGAAAAATATAAATAAAATCAAATATTTGCTGATTACCGCAATGCTCGCCAGTGCGCTGCCGGCCGGCGCCCAGACCGCGGTGAAGTTTCCGACAAAACCCGTGCGCATCATCGTCGCCTTCCCGCCGGGCAGTTCCACCGACATCGTCGCGCGCGTAGTCGGCGAACGACTCGGCGAAGCCTGGGGCCAGAACGTCATCATTGAAAACCGGCCCGGCGCCTCCGGCAACATCGGCACGCAGGTCGCGCTGCGCGCCAACGCCGACGGGCACACGCTGTTCATGAACAGTTCGGCCATTGCGGTCAATGTCAGCCTTTACGCCAAACCGGGGTATGCCATCAAAGACATCGTGCCCATCCTGCAGGGACCGACGACACCCAATCTGATCACCGTGCATCCGACGGTGGGCGCAAAAACGCTGCAGGAACTGATCGCACTCGCGAAGACGACACCGCTGAGCTACGGCTCTTCGGGCACCGGCACCACGCCGCACCTCGACATGGAACTGCTGTTCAAGACACTGGCCAAGACCGATATCACCCACGTACCCTACAGTCCGGCCGCCGCCGCCAGCGCCGTGGTCGGCAACCAGGTGCCGGTGGGTTCGACGTCGATGCCGCCGGCGGTGCCGTTCGTCAAAAATGGGCGCCTGCGTGCCATCGCCGTCACCACCGCCAAGCGTTCCGCCGTGCTGCCGGATGTGCCCACTGTCGCCGAATCCGGTTTTCCCGGCTTCGACGATTACACCTGGTTCTCGGTGTTTGCCCCGGCCGGCGTACCCGCAGCCGTCGTCAACCAGGTCAACCGCGATTTCACCCGCGCACTGCAGTCGCCGGTCGCACGGGAACGCCTCAGTGCCCTGTCGCTGGAGTTCTTCCCCAACACGCCAGCCGAGTTCGCGGCGCGGCTGAAAACGGAAGTTGCCAAATACGCGCAGATCGTCAAGCAGTCCGGCGCGCGCGTCGACTAGGCAAACGATGCGCAAAGTCACCGCCGCCAGCATCACCCAGGCCGTCGTGCATTCATTCGACGGCGCCGCCGATCCGCGCTTCAGGCACATCGTCGAACGGCTGACCCATCACCTGCACGCCTTCGCGCGCGAGGTCAGCCTGACGCCCGAGGAGTGGCAGGCCGGCATCGACTTCCTCTACCGTGCCGGCAGGATCTCGGATGAAGCGCGCAACGAGTTCATCCTGACTTCCGACGTGCTCGGCCTGTCATCCCTGGTCGACCTGCTGGCCAGCGGCTCCGGCGCGACCGAGCGCAGCGCACTGGGGCCGTTTCATGCCGACGGTTCGCCTCTGCTCGAAGTTGGCGGCGACCTGAAGCGCGACAACGATGGCGAGCCGATGCTGGTGCGCGGACGCGTGGTCGATGCCGCGGGACTGCCGGTGCCCCGTGCCCAGCTCGATTTCTGGCAGGCTGCGGTCAACGGCAAATACTGGCAGCAGGACCCCGCGCAGGATCCGCACAATCTGCGTTGCCGCATGATCACCGGCGATGACGGCGCGTATGCTTTTACCACCGTCCGGCCTGCGCCCTACACCGTGCCCTACGACGGCCCGGTCGGTGACCTGCTGCGTGCGGGTGGCCGCCACGCCTGGCGGCCCGCACACTTCCATTTCATCGTCAGCGCCACCGGCTGTCGTGCGCTGACCACCGAAGTGTTCTTCGCCGACGATCCGTATATCGACAGCGACGCCATCTTCGGCGTACGCGAATCCCTGCTGGTCGACACGCGGCTGAGCACCGATGCGGCGCTGGCGCAACGCCACCGCTTGCCGCTGCCGTTTCATAGTGTGGAGTTCGACTTCCGGCTGAGCCGGTAATCCATCGCCGCAAGCGGTCCGTGCCGTAAAATCGGCAGGTTCCCCTCTTACTGTTCGAGGTCAATCAAGCATGTCTGCAGATCTGGAATCCCTGAAACAATGGATAGGCCGCACCGAAACGGCGACCGATTACGTGACCGTACCCGCGGTCAACCGCCTGTCGGCAACCCTCGACCGCGACGATCCGTTTCCCAAAATGGGCGATCCGCTGCCTGTCGGCTGGCATGCCATCCTGTTCCCGCGCGTGGTGCGCCATTCCCAGATCGGACCCGACGGGCACCCGCAGCGCGGCGATTTCCTGCCACCGGTACCGCTGCCGCGACGCATGTTCGCCGGCAAGCGCACCACGTTCGCAGCACCGCTGCTGGTCGGCGACGAATTGCACCGCGAATCCGTGATCCAGAACGTCACCATCAAGGACGGGCGCAGCGGGCGCATGGTGTTCGTCACCGTCAAGACCGACATCAAGAGCCCCCGCGGCGTGGCCATCGTCGAGGAGCAGGACATTGTCTATCGCGGCGAGCCCGACAGGAACGCGCCGCCGCAGCCGGCACAAAAGGCCCCGGGCAGGGCAGTTTGGAAACACGAAGTCACGCCCGATCCGGTCATGCTGTTCCGCTATTCGGCACTGACCTTCAACGGCCACCGCATTCATTACGACAAGCCCTACGTGACCGGCACCGAGGGTTATCCCGACCTGATCATGAACGGCGGACTGACGACGCTGTTGACATATGAACTCGCGCGCACTCACGCCTCCACGCCGATCCGGTTCATGTCCTCGCGCAACGTGCGCGCGCTGTTCGTCAATCGCACCATCACCTTCTGCGGCGAACCGAGCACGGACAACAAGACGGCGAAACTGTGGGCGCAGGACGACACCGGCGCCGTGGCGCTGACGGCGGAAGCGGAGTTTGCCTGATGGCCGGCGGACCGCTGGAAGGCGTCAAAATCATCGATATGACTTCAGTGGTCGTCGGACCGCTGGCCACCCAGACTTTCGCCGACCACGGCGCGGACGTCATCAAGGTCGAGGCCCCGGGCGGCGACATCGTGCGTTTTCTCGCCGGCCGCGGCCGCACGCCGGGCATGTCAGGCAAGTTCCTGCACCTGAACCGCAACAAGCGCTCGCTGGTACTCGACCTGAAAAAACCCGGCGCCTACGACGCGCTGATGCAGCTGCTGAAAACGGCCGATGTGCTGATCTGGAACATGCGGCCGCCGGCAATGGCGCGGCTGAAGCTGTCCTATGAGGACGTCTGCAAGGTCAACCCGAAAATCATCTATTGCGGCATGTTCGGATTCGGGCAGGACGGCCGCTACCGTGACAAGCCGGCCTACGATTCGATCATCCAGGGCTCGGCCGGCATCGCCGCGCTGTACCACATGGCCACCGGGGAGCCGCGCTATCTGCCGATGGTCATTGCCGACCGTACCGTCGGACTGATCGCCGTGCAAATGATCCTGATGGCGTTGTTCCACCGCGAGCGTACCGGTGAAGGCCAGTCCATCGAGCTGCCGATGTTCGAGAACATGGTGAAGTCGGTGCTCGAGGAGCACATGTATCTGAAGACCTTCGATCCGCCGCTGGGTCCGGTCGGGGATCCGCGGCTGACCGATCCGCAGGCCCGTCCGCTGCCGACCAAGGACGGCTGGATCTGCGTTTCCGCGAACACCGACGGTCAGGCTTTTGCGGTATTCGACGCCATCGGCAGGCCGGAACTGAAAACCGACCCGCGCTTCAATACTGTCGCGGCACGGTTCAAGAACACGCCGGAATATTTCAGCATTCGCGCAGAGGGTCTCAAACGGAAGACCACCGCGGAATGGATCGAAATCTTCGATCGCACCGATGTGCCGGCCATGCCGTTCCAGACGCTCGATCAGATCATGGAAGATCCGCACCTGAGGGACATCGGCTTCTTCGAGAACATCGATCACCCGACCGAAGGCAGAATCCGGAACATGAAATTGCCGAACAAACTGTCGCGCGGCGCACGCAGGGATTTCCGGCATGCCCCAAAAATCGGCGAGCAAAGTCTCGAAGTGCTGCGCGAGGCCGGTTTGTCCGACGCCGAGATCGACGCGCTGCTGGCCAGCGGCGCAACCCTCGACGGCCGCCCCAAAACTTAGCGCCCCGCCGGGCACAGGAGAACTAATTGAATAAATTCAGATACTTATATCCACTGATCCTGCTCAGCTTCGGATTCATCAGCCACACCGCCGTGGCGCAGACCGCGGCAAAGTATCCGGCGAAGCCGGTACGCTTCATCGCGCCGTTTCCGCCGGGTGGCAGCACTGATCTGCTGGCGCGGCTGGTTGCGCAGAAATTGACCGAGGCCTGGGGCCAGCAGGTCATCGTCGAGAATCGCGGCGGTGCCGCCGGCACCATCGGCGTCGAACTCGCCGCGCGTTCGGCGCCCGATGGCTACACCATCGTCATGGGTCATGTCGGCACCTTCGGCGTCAATCCGACGCTGTATCCGAAACTGCCGTATAACGCGGTGCGCGACTTCGCGCCGATCACCGTGCTGGCGACAGTACCCAATGGCATGGCCGTGCATCCGTCGCTGCCGGTCAAGACCGCGCGCGATTTTGTGGCGCTGGCCAAGGCCCGGCCGGGCGAGTTGCTGTACGCGTCGGGCGGCAGCGGCAGCGCCTCGCATCTCGCCGGGGAATATTTCAAGCTGCTCACCAAGATCGAAATGGTGCACGTACCGTACAAAGGCACTGCACCGGCAATGATCAGCATGATTTCAGGACAGACCACGATGACCATCACCGGCATGGTCGCACTGATGCCCCATGTCAAATCCAGCCGTCTCAAACTGCTCGGCGTGGCGACGATGAAACGCCTCTCGATCATGCCCGATGTGCCGACCATCCACGAAAGCGGCGTGCCCGGCTACGACGCCAACCAGTGGTATGGCGTACTCACGCAGGCGGCTGTGCCACGCGATATCGTTACCAAACTGCATGCCGACATCGTCAAAGTGCTGGCGCGACCCGACGTGAAGGAACGTCTCGCTGCCGACGGCGCCGAGCCGGTGGCCAACACCCCGGAACAGTTTGCTGCGCACATCAAGGCCGAGATCGCGCGCTGGGCGCCAGTGGTCAAAGCCTCGGGCGCAAAACCGGATTGAACCGTTGGGCCAACTGAATAAGTCGCGCGGTCAGGCATAATCACCAGACCCATTCATGGAGATCAACATGTTTTCGATTGTCCGTAACACTTTATTGACAACGTTTTTCGTTGCAGCCACGCTGAGCGGATACGCGCAGGCACAAACTGCGACGACCGAATTCACGCCGCAGGTCGGCCAGGCCGGCAAAGATGTGATCTGGGTGCCGACGCCGAAAAGTCTGGTCGAAAAAATGCTGAAAATGGCTGATGTCAAACCCACCGACGTCGTATTCGATCTCGGTTCCGGCGACGGCATCACGGTAATCACTGCGGCCAAACAATTCGGCGTGCGCGCCACCGGCATCGAGTTCAACCCGGACATGGTCGAACTGTCGAAGCGCAATGCCCAGCGCGAAGGCGTGGCCGACAAGGCGCAATTCATCCGCGGTGACATTTTCGCCACGGACTTCAGCAAGGCCACCGTGGTGACCATGTACCTGCTGCCGTACCTGAACCTGAAACTGCGTCCGACGATACTCAACATGAAACCGGGCACGCGTGTGGTATCGCATGCGTTCACGATGGATGACTGGGCGCCGGACCAGACCGACTCGACCGAGGGCCGTACGGCCTATCTGTGGATCGTGCCGGCAAAGGTGGAAGGCAACTGGAAATTCGAGAATGGGACGCTGGAACTGAAGCAGAAATTCCAGGACTTCGACGGGGTGTTCCGCAACGGCGACGGCATGAGCTGGCGCGTCACCAGCACCAACCTGCGCGGCGACCAGATCAGCTTCACCGTCGGTACCGCGATTTACACCGGACGCGTCAGCGGCCCGGTGATGCAGGGCATGATGCGGCCGCGCCCCGACGCACCGGCCACGTCCTGGAGCGCGACGCTCGTCAAATGACGGTGGTACGCCGCACCGTCATGGCCGCGCCGGCGGCTTGACGGTGCGCAGATCCAGTTCGGCGGGACGCAACACGCGATAAACCGGCACTTCGCTGGGCGCCGCGATGGTGGCTGGCGATCCCTTCTTGTCTACCGGAACCATGCCATACGACACGAAACTGCCGGGTGATTCCGGCTCCAGCGCCACCACGATGACATTGGCGTTGGCCTGCGCCATCAGATACACATAACTGCCTGCCGGAAACCGCACGCGCTTCGGCGCAACTTCGGTGGTAACCCGGCTGGTGATCCGCCCTTCAACGTACGTGGCGCTCGGACGGCGGTCAGTCACCTGGAATGTTTCGACCTCCAGTGCCACGGGTTTGTCGAGTCGCCGCACCTCGACCCCCGACAGCATCAACCGCTCGGCAATATCGTGAAACACCGGGGGCATCACATAGGCCCAAGGCCGCTGGCGCGCGATATCAGCCGCTGCATTCAGAGAATCCGACCAGTCGACCTCGATCGTCCTTAATTCGCCACTGGCCGGATCGAGCATGTCCAGCTTCTGCCTGATCACCGGGCTCTTCAGGCGCACGGCCACCGTGTCGCCAGGCTGCGGATCGCGGCCGCGGCGTACGGTGTCGGCGCGCGCCGCGGCTACCGTGTCCATCAGTTCGCTGGCGTTTTCGGCTGCGGTGTTGAGCAGACCGGTAATCGCCACGACATGACTATGCACCCGCCGGCGAAAACTCTCGCGCCCGATGCCGACACCACGGCTCTCCACCAGAAATGACACTGCGTTCTGCAACCCGGCGAAATTGCGGCCGATATCCGGCGTGGTACCGCCCATCGACACCAGCCGGTTTTTCATGTTGTAGCTGGTGGTGTAGTACCAGAAATGCGTGTAGCCGGCGCGGCCGGTCGTCTCGCGAAACCCGGCCATGAACTTGCCGTCCGCCAGCGCCGTCAGCGCGGGATGTACATTGGGATTGGTCGCATACTGCACCATCAGATCGTTGGACTGGATGACACCGAACTTCTCGATCCAGCGCGTGGCGACGCTGAATTCGTGGGCATCAACAAACAGATGCGGTTCGAATTCATTGACGACCCGGTGCAATGCACGCGTTTCCGGCAGATCCATCTTGACATGGTCGCGATTGATGTCGACGGTGCTGTACGGGGACCGCCGGAAGTAGTAGGCACCGTCGGGATTCGAGTGCGGCACGACGATCACGGTGAGCTTGTCGAGCAGCGGCCGCAGATTGCCGGTCGCCAGTTCCTTCGCCAGCACCAGCATCGCCTCGCCGCCGGCCGGCTCGTTGCCGTGCTGCAAGCCAACTAGCAGCACCACCGGACGGCCCAGCCGGCGCGCCTGCGCCCCGGTCCGCACTCCGTCGCCCGACAACACCAGCGCCGGCATTGCACGGCCCTCCTGGGAGACGCCGCTAGTGCGCACGTGCACGGTATCCGACATCTGCCGCAGGTCTTCGACATAGGCGAGCATTTCGTCGTGAGACGTAAAATCCGCACGCCCGGGTCTGAATGCCGGCGTATCGTAAACCGCCTGCGGGTCGGGATAGCGCTGGCGCACTTCCGCGCTCTGCCGGTAGGCGCGCTCCGGGTCGAACTGCGCCTGCAGCGTTGGCGCATACAGCGCAGCCAGCGCCACCAGCACCAGAAACAGATGGTGAAACGGACGGCGGGAGTCGGGCATGATTTGATCTGTCACGAGTGTCGACATGCGCATTAGACCATTCCCGCCTCCACCGGCACAAACCAGGCGTGTAACGGCTAAAATCGAAGAAAATCACCAATAGTCCGTATCAATCCCGACAAGGAACCTGAAATGTCCGGCACCACCAAACACGCAGTAGTCATCGGCGGCGGCATCATGGGTGGCGACATCGCAACCGTGTTCGCCACGCACGGCTGGACCGTGCACGTGATGAGCCCGTCCGCCAAAACGCGCGACGCATTGCCCGCGCGCATTGCGGCGGGGCTGTCCAAACTCGGCGCACCCGCCAGCCACGCCGCCGCCGTGCACTGTTACCCCGAATTGAAATCCATCCCCTGGCAGAACGTCGGCATCGTTGTCGAGGCGGCCACCGAAGACCTGCCGCTGAAGCAGAAACTGTTTGCCGAAGTCGAGGTCCTGGCAAGACCGGACATCCCGCTCGTCAGCAACACCTCGAACTTCCCGATCGGTGACATCGCAAAAGGCCTGAAGCATCCGCAGCGCGTCGCCGGCCTGCATTTCTTCATGCCGGCCCACCTGGTGCCGCTGGTCGAAGTGGTCAGTTCATCACTGACCGATGCCAAGGTCGCCGAAGCACTGGTGCAATTGCTGAAAGATCTGAACAAGGCGCCGATCTGGGTCAAGAAGGATGTGCCGGGCTTTGTCGGCAACCGCCTGCAGCATGCGATGATGCGCGAAGCGCTGTATCTGGTCGCCGACGGCGTTACCGACGCCGAGGGCATCGACACCGCCGTGCGTTACGGTTTCGGCTTCCGCTTCATTGCCTGCGGACCGATGATGCAAAAAGAAATGTCGGGCTGGGACACCAACTATCTGGTCGGCGCGGCGCTGTATCCGCACCTGCACACCGAGCAGGCACCGCCGGCTTTCCTCAAAGCCATGGTGGACAAGGGGCGCACCGGCATGAAAGCCAGAGCCGGTATGTGGGACTGGGATGACGAGAAAATAAAAAAAGAGAAAGGCCGCATCGAACGCGCGCTACAGGCTGGCTTCGCCATCCTGCGCGCCGACAACAACTGACCGGCGCTCCCCATGAGCAACGCCGCACCGCAACTGCACCGCCTGCTGGCCATCGCCACATCGAGGCTGACCGTCATCAGCCTGTTGCTGGTGCTGCTCTACGCGCTGCTCGGGTTTCTGGCCGCGCCGTGGCTGGTGCGCCAGCAATTGCCGAAACTGGTCGAGCAGCACCTGGGTACACAGGCGTCGGTGGGGGATGTGCGCATCAATCCATTTCTGTTCAGCTTCGAGGCCAGGGACCTGGCGATTGCCGAAAAAGGCGGATTGCCGCTGCTGCAGGTGGACCGGCTGTTCGTGGACCTGGAAGCCAGCAGCCTGCTGCGCTGGGCATGGACGTTCCGCGAGATCCGCATCGAAAGACCGGTGATCAACGTTGATCTGGATGCCAATGAAAACCTGAACCTCGCACGGGTGCTGGCGTCACTGCAGAAAAATGCGCCGGAGAAAAAAGAGCCCGCGGGTGAACTGCCGCGGCTGCTGCTGCAGCATTTCGCCATGTCCGGCGGCGCGTTCAGGTTCACCGACCATACGCTGCAGCCGGCAGCGCGGACCCAGGTCGATCCGATCAATTTCGAGATCCATGACGTGTCGACGCTGCCCGACCACAGTGGCGAACACCGGTTGAGCGCCAGGCTGCCTGACGGCGGCAGCCTGCAATGGCAGGGCAAGCTGTCGCTGTCGCCGATCGAATCCAGCGGCTCGATCGGGTTAAAGGATGCGCGGCTGGCGACACCCTGGCAATTCGTGCGCGACCACCTGACGATTGCGGAACCGCAGGGCACCGTCCACTTTGGCGTGCGTTACCGGCTCGGCTACGCCGGGGGCGCGCTGAAGTTCGAAGCCGACGATCTCGCATTTGGCCTGAAGGACCTCGTCATCGCCCAGGAGGAAGGCGGTACCGTGCTGGCCAAACTGGCGACTGTCGCCGTCGAGGGCGGCACCTTCAACCTGGCGCAGCGCAGCCTCGATTTCAAGGAGATTCGCGTCGCTGACGGTGCGCTCAGCATCATCCTCGACGAAGACAGCATGCCGGACTGGGCGAAGCTGGTGCGCAGCAATCCTCGCCATGCCGGACCTGCCGCCAAGAATGCCCCGCCCGAAGACGCGGAAAAGCCGGCGGCGGCGCCCTGGAAAATAGCGCTGCCTCAGGTCCATGTCGGCCCGCTGGCGCTGACCCTGATCGACTACAGCCGCGCCAAACCGGTACGCGTCGCGGCGGCACGCACCGAGCTCACACTCGGCATGTCCGCGTCAGTCGGTGAACAGTTGCAGGCCGTCGTTGACGGCGGCGTGCTCAAGCTGAAGGACATCCACACCACGGCAGTCGAGGAAAAAGAGCCGCCGGTGACCGTCGAAGCCGCCGAGATCAGCGGCATCGCTGTCGATCTGCAGCAGAAGACCATACGCGCCGGGCTGGCGCGGCTGTCCGGTGGGCGCACCTGGGTCAGGCGCGACGCCACCGGAGATTTGCATCTGGTCAGCCTGTTCGCGCCGCGCAAGGTCCAGTTGGTGAAGGAACTGCGCAAGGAAGGGTTCAGCCTTGCCGTGAACCGGGCCGAAATCGCCGGATACGTCGTGGCATTGACGGATCAGACCTTCCAGCCGGCAATTCACTACGACCTCGAGCAGCTCAACGCCACGATCACCAAAGTGGCGATGCCGCCCAAAAATCCCAGCCCTTTCGAGATGTCGCTGCGGATCAAGCAGGGCGGCACGGTCAAGGCCAAGGGCATGGTCGACCTGCGGCGTCCGGGCGCCGACGTGCGCTTCGAGGTTGCCGATGTCGCACTCGCCCCGCTCGACACCATACTCAAGCGCGAAACCACGCTGACGCTCGCTTCGGGAAAGGCTGGCACCAGCGGCCGGGCGATCTTCGATGGCAAGGGTGCCAAGCCGGCGATCCGCTACACCGGCACGGCCACGGTCGCCGATCTCGACGTGCAGACCGCCGCAAACAGCGAAAAGCTGGTCGGCTGGAAACGGGTCACTGCAGCCGACATCGACTTCAACTCGACCGACAACCGGCTTGGCGTCGCGCGGGTCACGCTGTCCGAGCCGTATGCAAGACTGATCGTCAACAAGGACCGCTCCACCAATCTTGCCGGTATCAAACGTGCCGCACCCCCCGCACCGGCGGAAACCGCGGCGGGCACCCCGCTTTCGATCAGCATCGACCGCGTCAGCATCGACAGCGGCTCGATGGACTTCGCCGACCTCGGTCTCGTGCTGCCATTCGCCACTTATATCCAGGGGCTGGGTGGTTCAGTCAACGGCCTGTCATCCGCGGCGGATTCCCGGGCCAACCTGAAACTCGAAGGCCGTATCGACGAATTCGGACTGGCGCGCGCGGAAGGCACCATTCAGCCGTTTGCGCCCAAGAAGTTCACGGACATCGCCGTGGCCTTTCGCAATGTCGACCTGCCGCCGATGAGTCCTTACTCCGCTACCTTTGCCGGCCGCAAGATTGCTTCCGGGAAAATATCGCTCGATCTGCACTACAAGATCGAAAACAGCCAACTGGCCGGCGACAACAAGGTCGTGCTGGACAAGTTCACCCTCGGCGAACGCGTCGAGAGCCCAACGGCCGTCAACCTGCCGCTCGATCTGGCGATCGCGCTGCTGACCGACAGTGACGGCAAGATTGACCTCACGCTGCCGGTATCCGGCGATGTCGACCATCCGGAGTTCAGCTACGGCCATGTCATCTGGCAGGCGATCCGCACCGTGATCACGCGCATCGTCACCGCGCCGTTCCGCGCGCTGGGCGCCCTGTTCGGTGCCGGCGCCGAAACGCTGGGCGACATCGTGTTCGATCCGGGCAGCGCACGCATCCTGCCGACCGAGCACGAGAAATTGCGACGCGTCGCCGAAGGGCTGCAGAAGCGCCCGCAGCTCAAGCTGGTGGTGCAGGGACTTTATCACCAGGACCATGACGGCCGGGCGTTGCGCACGCAGGCCGTGCGCGCCGACCTGGCCGCACGCGAAGGCCTCAGGCTGACACAGGGCGAGGACCCGGGTCCGGTGGGATTTGACAGCGCGAAAACGCAGCGCGCGCTGGAGAACATGCTGGAGGCGCGCGCCGGTGGCGACGCCGTCGCGCAGTTTGTCGCGGCCTTCCGCAAGACCGCGGGGCGCGAAGTCGACCGCGTGAATCCGGTGCTGGCAGTCATGGGTCGGGGCGCTGGCGATCGTGCCCTTTATGTAGCCATGCACCAGCGACTGGTCGAATTGCAGCCGCTGCCGGCCCCGGCGCTGGCGGCACTGGCCAGGGCACGTGCCGATGCGATTACCAACGCCTTCACCAGCCGCCTCCGGTTCGATCCGGCACGGATGGGCAGCAAGCCGGTTGGGGCCGTGGAGGAAATTGCCAAGGATGGTGTGCCGGTGAAGCTGTCGTTCGAGCCGATGCAGTAGCAAACGGGGAAGCTACCGGCATAGCCAACGGTTACGCCATCCCATCGCCCCGCCATCCGGCCGTATCGGGAGTCATGATGCGCTGCACGTAGACACCGTTCACTGCAGAATGGAGCTCGTGTCAGGGACTCGAGCTGTGTGCAGCCGCAGCTACGGGATCGCTCAAAATGCGAAGCGCTAAACCAGGGAGAAAATATGACAGCAACGGTGACGGACGTTAAAACGATCAAAATCGAACAGGGGGTTGCACTGGTGACGTTGACGCGACCGCATGTCATGAACGCGCTCAACATCCAGCTTCGCGAAGAAATCATGCAGCTGGCCCGCGATCTCGATGCCAACCCTGACGTGAATGTAATCGTCATCACCGGCGCCGGCGACAAGGCGTTTTGCGCAGGGGCCGACCTGAAAGAGCGCGGCAAGCGAACCCCGGACGAGCTGTACAACGAGCGGCGCTTTTTCAGGGGAAAATGGGTCAATGCGGTCGCGAGCATGGCCAAGCCCACCATCGCGGCCATCAACGGCTACTGCCTCGGTGGCGGCCTTGAACTGGCATTGCAGTGCGATCTCCGGCTCGCCTCGGACAACGCAAGGTTCGGCCTTCCCGAGGTGACGCTGGGTTTTCTCCCCGGCGCAGGCGGGACCCAGAGGCTGCCCAGGGAAATCGGCGTGCAGAAAGCCAAGGAACTGATCCTCACCGGCAGAACATTCGATGCGCACGAAGCGGAGCGACTCGGCGTCGTATTGCGGGTAGTGCCGCAGGCCCAGCTGATGCTGGCAGCGACGGAACTCGCCCGTGCCATCGCAAAAAATCCGCGCATGTCGCTGATACAGGCAAAGCTCGCGATCAACGCATCCCAGGAAACCATGCTCTCCGGTGGCCTGCAGGCCGAAAACGAAGCCTGGATCCCGTGCCTGCTCTCCGATGTCTGGAAAGAGAAGCTGCAACGGTTCCAGGATTAGAACGCCCGCGACGCCGGTGGATCGAATGCCGCGATGGGCGCCGCGCTGCAGCGGCCCGCGGACCCTCCATACGCGGGTACAAAGCGACGGGGGCGAGACCGAAAATTCTCGCAATCCTCTGATTTAATTGACTAAATCAAGTTGGTTTTTCCCCTGATCACGGCTGCTTGCCGTTTTGTCATTGTCCATTGATCCAGCTCAAGGTGCGGTGGTATCCCGCTGCTATTTTGGGCTCTCGTGGTTTCCCGGAAATCATCATTAGCGGGGTCAGGCGATGGGTATGCAATGGATAAAGGTCGGTTTGGCGGCGCTGGTGATTACTGCCAGCAACTTCGCGTTTGGCGCTAACGACACTGCGCTTGCAGGACTGGAGCTGACGCCCCCGCGGTTGAGTTTCATCGAAGGCAACGCCTCTTTCTGGCGCCCCGGCGCCGAAGACTGGGCGCCGGCACGGATCAACACACCGCTCGCGGCGGGCGACACGCTCTATACCGGGGCGCGGGCGAACATCGAAATTCAGGTTGGCCCGCGTGCGTTCGCCCGCGCACAGGAAAATACACAGTTCGGTCTTGTCAATCTCGAGCCCGACTTCGTGCAGTTCAGTCTGAACGCAGGGCAAGCTTCGCTTGACCTGAGAAGTCTGCCGGCCAGCCACACCGTCGAACTCGACACGCCGAACGCCATTTTCACCATCGAGCATCCGGGCTACTATCGCGCGGTGGTGGAAAATGGCGTCACGCGCTTCACCACACGCCGCGGCGGACGGGCAACGGTCACCGTTGCCGGACGCCCGCAACAGACGATTTCACCGAGCGAAGAAGTGGTCGTGAGCGGAAGCGGTGCGCCAGTGGTCGTGACTTACGTCGCGCCTCCGCTCGATGCATGGGACCGGTGGAACTACGCGCGGACCGATCACGAGATCGAGGCGCTCAGCGGACGCTACGTGTCCCAAGGCGTCTACGGCGTCGGCGCCCTCGATGATTGGGGCACATGGCGCGTCGTGCCGACGTACGGGTCCGTATGGGTACCCGACAGAGTGGCCCCCGGATGGACACCCTACAGCACGGGATCGTGGGTCTGGCATCCCTACTATGGCTGGACCTGGGTCGACGACGCCCCTTGGGGTTGGGCGCCGTTTCATTACGGCCGCTGGGTTTTCATCGGCGGCTACTGGGCGTGGGCGCCCGGCCCGATCATTGTCCGGCCGATTTATGCGCCCGCGCTCGTCGCCTTCTTCGGTGTCGGTCTTGATGTTTCGGTGCGTATCGGGATCGGCCTGCCAGCCATAGGCTGGGTGGTTTTGGGCTGGGGCGAACCTCTCCTTCCATGGTGGGGCCCTCCGGGATTCATCGGCCGGCCATGGTGGAGCGGCTGGGGTGGACCGCGTGTAGTCAACAACACCGTAATCGCGCACACGACCATCGTGAACGTGAACACGATCGTCTATGAACATACGAAAACGCCGCGCGCGCTCGTCGCCGTCGCCGAAAAGCAATTTGGCAGCGGTCCGATCCGCGGGATCCCGTTCTCCCCGGCCCATCCACGCGAGATCCAGCACATCCGCGATGCTCATCCCGTGCGCCCGGGGCCCGGCAGCCTGGTGCCAGTGAAAGGCGATACGATCCGGCCGCCGGCGGCTGTTGCCTCGAGATCGGTCGTCGCAACCCGTCCGCCACGCGAGACATCGCTGCCTTGGCAGCCGGCGCCGGGCGCGAAACCACGGACTGCGGCTCCTGCGCCGCGGGTGATCGCGCCGCTCAAGCGTCCGGAAGCAGATGCTGCGCTGACCAGGCCGTCATTCGGCGAGAAGGGCACGGAACGCCCGCGCCCACCGAGTCCGCCACGACTCGAGGATTTGCGCCGCGAATCACCGACAGCAGCAGAACGAGTACCGCAACGCAGTGCCCCGGCGACCATACCGCCAGCAGCGACCCGTCCTGCTCCGCGTGCGACGCCACCGGCGACGGTGGAAAAAACGCCACAACGCGGTGTGCCCCCCACCGCCGCGCCTCCGGCAGTGGTGCAACCCATTCCGCGCGCCGCTCCACCCGCCGCCAGTACGCCGCCCGCACAAAGTCGTCCGGCGCCACACACGGCACCGCCTGCGCGCGCACTGCCGGGCAGACCAGCCAACGAGCTTTCGCCGCGGCAACCAGGAGGTGGTAGCCAGTCCCACTCACCAGGCAAATCAGGCGAGCGATGATGATCGTCGAATTGGCCTAGGTCAGCGGGATTACGCTGAATCACCCGCCTTGCAAAACAAGGTGACGTAAAACGCGACGGCTGTTTGCCGATCACGACAGCCATTTTTGGATT
>RPOR01000052.1 GCA_003820645.1 Betaproteobacteria bacterium | reverse complement strand
GCAATGGTTTTCCGCGCCGACGATGCCGCGCACGAACTCGCAGCCGATGGCATGTTTGCCCATCACGGTACCGGTATGGCGCCGGGAGCACTGCTGTTACTGCTGGCGTGGGTCGTGCTGCTGCTGGCAGGAACGCTCAAGCTTGGCTTCCTGACCAACGCGCATTTGCAATTCGATCTGCCGTTGACTGCCGCTGCGTCATGGCAGGGCACCCTCGACCAGCTCGTGCCCTATGACGCGAGCAAGGGCGAGGAGGGCGTGTCGATTCAGGGGGTGGCGCTGATCGTGCTGCTGGCGGCGATCGGCTGGAGCGCGTGGCGCGGGCTGGAAAACATACAGGATGGTGCCAACCGCTGGACTGTGGCCAGCCTCGCGCTGATAGCGGCGACGCTGCTGCTGGCATCCCTGGCGGTGCAGGCTACGCCGATCGGCTTGCGGGTCGGCCTGACTGGCAAATTCTTCGGTGTGATCGCGACGCTGGCGGCAGTGTACTGGATCGTCCGCAGCCGCCTGTCCCCGGAAGCGGTCCGCGACTGGCTGTGGGAGTCGTGGCGGTTCGTGAAACAGATTTTTCCGCTGCTCGTGATCGGCGTGTTCGTCGTCGGCATGATCCGCATGCTGATCCGTCCGGAATGGATCGAGGCGCTCGCCGGCGCCAACACCGTGCTCGGCAACTTGGCCGGGGTCACCTTCGGCGTCTTCATGTATTTCCCGACACTGGTCGAAGTGCCGATCGCGAAAATGTTCCTCGACCTCGGCATGCACCGCGGGCCGCTGCTGGCGTACCTGATGTCAGATCCGGAACTGTCATTGCAGAGCATACTGATCATCGCCGCGATCATCGGCCGCAGGAAGGCCTGGACTTATGTCGGCCTGGTCGCCCTGTTCAGCGCCAGCGCCGGCATGACCTACGGCGCGTGGGTCGATGGCGCTGCGCTGTGGAAGCTGGCCGTTGCGCTGGCGGGATTCGTCGCGGTGCTGGCAACACTGTTGTTCGTCGCCGGACGGAATACACGTGCACTGAAAGGAGTCTGATCATGATCACCATCAAGGTACTCGGCCCTGGCTGCGCAAACTGCAAAAAGCTTGAAGAGGTCGCGCGCGCCGCAGCGGGCCTGGCGCAGGTCGAGGCGGAAATCCTCAAGGTCACCGACATGCAGGAGATCATTGCCGGCGGCGTGCTGAAAACCCCGGGCCTGATGATCAACGGCAAACTGGTGTCCTCGGGCCGCATTCCGGCGCCGGCGACCGTGGTCGACTGGATCCGCGAGGCGGCCTAATCCGCGGTGCGCGCGAGGCCGGGTGCAGCCCGGCCGCTGTTCGCTTGTTGCGATGACCTGGGCGATCCTCCAGCACGACAGCGCGCGCAGGACTTCAGCGCAGCGCACAATATGAATTTACCTGGGAAACCGTTGCTCGTGGCTGAACCGATGGCTGGACTGGGTGCGCAGGAAGCGGCACGCCGCTTCGCAGAGGAAGGCCCGAATCTTCTGCCCGGCGGCAATCCGAAATCGATGTTCGCCATCGTGGCCGGTGTCTTCACCGAGCCGATGTTTCTGATGCTGCTGGTGGCCGGCGGCATCTATCTCGCGCTCGGCGACCGGGCCGAGGCGCTGTTCCTGCTGGGCTTCGTCTTTGTTGTTATCGGCATCACGCTGGCACAGGAGCGCAAGACGCAGCGCGCGCTGGAATCGTTGCGTGACTTGTCGGCCCCACGCGCGCTGGTGATCCGCGACGGACAGGAGATCCGTATCCCGGGCCGGGAGGTGGTGCGCGGTGACCTGCTCGTGCTGCATGAAGGTGACCGCATTCCGGCCGATGCCCTGCTGCGGGCTGGCCAGTTTACAGTGAATGAGTCCCTGCTCACCGGCGAGGCAGTGCCGGTGGCAAAGTTACCCGGCGCTGCAGATGCAGCCTTCGCCGAGCCTGGGGGCGACGGCACTCCGTATCTGTTCGCCAGCACGGTGGTGACCAAGGGCGTGGGCACGGCCGAGGTGCGCGCGATCGGCGCCGCTACCGCTGTCGGCCGCATCGGACAGGCCCTGGCGGCAACGAAGGAGCCGCCGTCCGGACTGCAGCTGTCGTCGCGCAAACTGATCCGCAATCTGACAGTGGCGGCGCTGTTGCTGGCGACGATACAAGTGCTGCTCGGCTGGCTGTGGAATGACCGTTCGCTGCTGGAAAGCCTGCTCTCCGGCATCGCGCTCGCCATGGCCATCCTGCCGGAGGAGATTCCGGTCATCCTGACGGTATTCCTGGCACTGGGCGCCTGGCGCATGTCGAGGCAGAAGGTGTTGACGCGGCGTGTGCCGGCGGTGGAAGCGCTGGGGGCGATCACCGTGCTGGCCGCGGATAAGACCGGCACATTGACGCAGAACCGCATGCAGGTGGCGGAGCTTGCTGTTACAGGTGAAGCGTTCCGCAACGAGGGTGCGTCTGACCTGCCCGAAGCGTTTCATGAACTCGCCGAGTTCGCGATGCTGGCCACGCCTGCCGATCCGTTTGATCCGATGGAAAAGGCCATCCAGAGCTTTGGTGAACGTTGGCTCGCCGGCACCGAGCATCTGCACGACAACCGCGCCCCGGAATTTCACTACGACCTGTCGCCCGACATCCTGGCGATGACACAGGTGTTTCCCAGCGGGGAGCCATCGCGCCATGTGCTGGCCACCAAGGGTGCGCCGGAAGCGGTGGCGGACCTGTGCCATCTGCCGCAAGCCGAACGCGACGAAATCCAGCGCCAGGTCATGCTGATGGCCAGGCGCGGACTGCGGGTACTGGGCGTGGCGAAGGGGGACTGGCGGGGCAGCGAGTGGCCGCAAAGCCAGCATGACTTCAGCTTCACCTTTCTCGGTCTGGTCGGCTTTGTCGATCCGCCGCGACCGGCAGTGCCGGCCGCGATCGCCGAATGTCGCGCCGCCGGCGTGCGCATCATCATGATGACCGGGGATCATCCCGTCACCGCCCTGGCCATCGCACGTGCGGTGGGTTTGAGCGAGCGGGCGGCGGTCATCACGGGACCGGAGATCGCAGCGCTCGACGATGCCGCGCTGCGCGGGAGATTGCAGCACGTGGATTTGTGCGCGCGTCTGCAGCCGGAGCAGAAACTGCGTCTGGTGCAGGTGCTGCAGCAAGCCGGGGAGGTGGTGGCCATGACCGGCGATGGCGTTAACGACGCGCCCGCGCTCAAGGCCGCCGACGTCGGCATCGCCATGGGTGAGCGCGGTACCGACGTGGCGCGCGAGGCCGCGGCGCTGGTGCTGCTCGATGACAGCTTCGCCAGCATCGTTGCTGCGATTCGCCAGGGGCGGCGCATTTACGACAACATCGGCAAGGCCACGCGTTTTGTCTTTGCCGCGCATGTGCCGATCATCGCGCTGGCGCTGATGCCGGCCCTGCTGCACTGGCCGGTGTTGCTGCTGCCGGTGCATATCGTGCTGCTGGAGTTGATCATTGACCCCGCCTGTTCCATCGCATTCGAGGCGGAACCGGACGCCGCTGACATCATGACCCGGCCGCCGCGTCCCGTCACGACCAGCCCGTTCGAGGCCGGCAACCTGACGCATGCGGTCATTCAGGGCATCGGCATGGCGGTGGTGCTGCTGCTGGGCCACGGTATGCTGGTCGGGCAGGGCTTCAGTGACGCCGAGAGCCGTGCCGCGGTGTTTGCCGGACTGGTGCTGGGACTGTTCCTGCTGATTCTGGCCAACCGCGATCTGTCACGGACGGCAATCGCGGGACTTGCTGCAAACAACCCGTGGATCGGGCGCATGTTCGCGGCGGTGGCCCTGCTGCTCGTTATCGTGCTCGCAGTGCCCTTCCTGCGCGGTGTGATGGGTTTTGCGCCAGTCGGCGCTGCGCAGCTGGTTGCGAGCCTGGCTTTGCTCGGCGGCATCGGCCTGTGGCTGGAACTGCTGCGGCGAATCGGCGCAGGACTTCTCGTTGCCAAATGAAACCATTGCAGGGGTACTGCTGAAATCGAAGATTTTCCCAATCTCAGCCTGGTGCAAGAATTAAAAATGGCGTCTGACATTATCTTTATGCATTCTCGACCAGGGGCTGCGCTCGGGCTGGAGGTAGTGTTGACGTTGCCGCGGCGTCGTTGAGCGCGCGGCAGCGCGCGCTGCCTGATTTCTGTTCCCATATGATTTTTACCTACGCTATCCTGCACCGCGACGGCGCGGATATCGGCAATTGAGATGCTTCCGGCAGCCCGTAAAAAATAATCAATTAAATCAAATAGTTGAAATAACTGACAGAGGAAACATCATGAACAAACTGATTGCCGGCGCGCTCGGCGTAATCCTGGGATGCAGCGGCGCAGCCTTTGCGCAGGACAAATATCCGTCGAAACCGATCCGCATGATCGTGGGCTACGCCCCCGGTGGCGGCAGCGACATCATGGGCCGGCTGATGGCGCCGCAGATCACCGCGGCGCTGGGCCAGCAGGTCATCGTCGAGAACCGCGCCGGCCAGGCGCAGAACATCGCCGCGGAATTCATCATCCGGCAGCCGGCCGACGGCTACACAATTTTCCTGAGTTCGGCGGCGCTGGGCGTCAACGCCAGCCTCTATCCCAAGCTCAACTACGACCCGGTGAAAGACTTCATCCCGGTCGCGGTGTTCGCGTCGAGCGCCAACCTGCTGCTGGTGCACCCGTCGGTGCCGGCGAAAACCGTCAAGGAATTCATCGCCGTGGTGAAGAAGAACCCGGGCAAGATGAATTACTCGTCGTCAGGCAGCGGCAGCACGCAGCACCTGTCGGGTGAAATGCTCAAGCTGTTCATCAAGGGCGACTTCACCCACATCCCGTACAAGGGCACCGGCCCGTCGCTGACCGCGCTGGCCAGCGGTGAAGTCGAGTTCTCGTTCAGCAACATCCCCGCGGCGCAGCCGATGATCAACCGCCTGCGCGTGCTCGGCATCACCAGCCAGAAGCGCTCGTCGCTGATGCCGGAAGTGCCGACGCTGATCGAAGCCGGCCTGCCGGGCTTCGTTACGCAAACCTGGTACGGCATCCTGGTGCCGCGCGGCACGCCACAGGCCATCGTCACCACGCTGAACTCGGTGGCGGTGAAGGCGGTGCAGCGCGAGGACTTCCGCAACCGCATCCTGCAGATGGGTTCCGACCCGATCGCCGAGTCGCCGGAGTATTTCAGGAAGATGCTGGCGGAGGAGATCGAGCGCTGGGGTAAGGTGGTGCGGGCGTCTGGGATCAAGCCTTAAAGGTCGGACTATGTGGAGCACGCACTTTTGCTGATTGGTGTGGCCCCCAATTTGTTGCCCGTGACGGGCTAAAACAAGCAGTGCCTGCCTATGGTCGAAGTCGACACTCCGGACGCTGTTATAGATGTGTTAAAAACTGCTGGATCTCGCTGCGTAGGGATAGATGGCATTAACGGCAGCGGCAAATCGACTCTGGCTAAGGCGATAGCAGCCAAATTCAATTGCCGCGTTTTTTGCCTCGACGATTATCTTGAGCGGGAAAAAGGCGGTTTTCTTGAATTCATCGATTACAACAGACTTAAGGCCGATGTTTCCAATGAAAAGAGCTATGTAATTGAGGGCGTGTGTCTATTGGAGGCGCTTGACCGAGCTTACTTGCGAATCGATGCGCTGGTATACGTAAAACGGCGCCACCTCGGGCTGTGGGCTGACGAGCGGGATCTTGATTTGAACGAATCGCTCGAGGATTTTTTGGAAGGGGAGCGCAGACTAACCGCGATGGTTACTGATGGGCGTGAGGAGGGATTAAATCTCGGGTTATATGAGGCAATCATTAGGTATCACTACAAAATAAGGCCGCAAAATAGTGCTCACGTCGTGTATTTTCGTGATGAGCAAGCGTAGCCCGCATGGAACGTAGTGAAATGCGGGGTCAAGTGGCAATCCTGTGATTTTCGATTTGTTTGGCGAACTTGCGGTACAGGCTGCCAAATTCTTCAAGGCTGGAAGCGAGCGCAGTAACAACGTGACGGCGTGGCTGCTTTTTCTGCTGTCGGACCCTCGGCAGGAAGCGCGCGGCACGTATCGGCGTCAGCTTTAACCAGCGATCGAAGACCTCGAGTTCAATCATGCCGGGGTGCAGTTCTTCGGCAAGTCCCGGGTATTTCTCGCGGTCGACGCCACGGGCACTGGCGAGCAGCACTGCAAGTCCGCTCATGAAGAAAGGCGAGCCGTGCTTGCGCCACGTTGTGCTGTCGGTGTTGTCGGAGGCGGCAAGGTCGATCAGCTGCGTTTCCAGTTTGCGCGTGAACGGTAGCGGAATTGGGTCGTTGCCGGCTGCAGTGTGCGCCATGGTGGTCGGGTTCGCATCAATTGAATTACTAAATATATCAATAAAAACAAATAGTTATAAAATAGATGATGGGCGCACAGACCAACTGATCTCCGGCCGGTCGCCTTCCGCCAGGTCCCAGAACAGCCCGGTCATGATCTGCAGCCCCTCGCGCAGGATCGGGCCCAGCGCGTGCTCGTCGGGGGCGTGCTGGGAGCAGCCGGCATAGGAGTGCGGCACCCACAGCGTCGGCAGGCCGAGGATTTCGGCGAAGCAGTCGTTGGGCAGCGAGCCGCCGATGTTGGGTAGCACGGCAGGGTTGGTGCCGGTGGTGCGGCGGATCGATTCGGCGGCCCAGCGCACCCAGGGGTTGTCGGGATCGAGGCGCGTGGCCTGCATGAAGGATTTGCGCGCCATGCCGATCTGCACGCAGCCGTAGCCGGTCGCGTCGAGGTGGCGGCGCAGGATGCCGATGTAGCTTTCGACGTCGCAGCCGGCGACGAAGCGGATCTGGCAGGTGGCGACGGCCTTGCCGGGAATCGCGTTGACCGGATTGTCGGGGTTGCCGGTGCGGAAGGCGAGGATCTCGAAGGTGTTCCAGGCGTAGACTTTCTCGGCGCTGGAGAGGCCCGGCTCGCCCCACCAGCCGTCGATCTGCGGCTCGCCGGGTTCGGGCGCGGGCTGGCAGTCGCGCAGCGCGCGGCGGATGTTGTCGGGAATCGCGTCGGGCAGCAGTTCGCTTACCAGCACGCGGCCGTCGCGGCTGACGATGCTGGCGAGCGCATGTGCGAGGATGATCCCGGGATTGGCGAGCAGGCCGCCCCAGTTGCCGGAATGGTGCGCGCCCTTGCGCAGCTCCACGGTGAAATTCAGGTTGATGCAGCCGCGCGAGCCGAGGTACAGCGTCGGGCGCTGCGCGCTCAGGCGCGGGCCGTCGGAGGCGATCAGCACGTCGGCCTGCAGCCTCGCCTTGTGGCGCTCGCAGAATTCGCGCAGGCCGGGCGAGCTGAGTTCCTCGCCGGTTTCGAGCATGAACCTGACGTTGAAGCCGAGGCAGCCGCGCTCTTGCAGCACGACCTCCAGCGCAGCCATGTTGACCGAGTGCTGGCCCTTGTTGTCGGCGGTGCCGCGGCCGTAGTAGCGGTCGCCTTCCTGTTTCAGCTGCCAGGGACCGATGCCCTCGCGCCACTGTTCGGCGAGCCCGCGGACCACGTCGCCGTGGCCATACATCAGCACCGTCGGCAGCGACGGATCCTCGATGCGCTCGGCGAGCAGGATGGGGCCGACGCCGTCCACCGGGTTGGGCAGGACGTCGGTGGCGAAGCCCATGCGCGCGAAGGCCGGCGCGATTTCATCCTTTAGGTAGAGATCGAGCTGGTCGCGGCTTTCGGGAATCTGGCTCTCGGTACGGATCGCGACCCGGCGCGCGAGGTCCTCGATGAAGCGGCCTTCGTCGAAGTGCAGCGTGGCCCTGGAAATGGCGGTTTCGCGCGTCATCACGACTCCAGCAGTTTCAGCCGCTGCACCTTGCCCGACGGCCCTTTGGGCAGTTCGGCGACGAACTTGATGATCTTCGGTGTCTTGTACTTGCCGAGTTCCTGCACCGAAAACTCGGACAGTGCTTCCACGCTGCATGTTTCGCCCGGTTTCAGCACCACGCAGGCCATGATGTCCTGGCCGTAGTTGGGGTCGGGGATGCCGACCGCGGCGGCTTCGAGCACGGCGGGGTGTTTCAGCAGCGCTTCGTCGATTTCGCGCGGTGCGATGTTTTCGCCGCCCTTGATGATCAGTTCCTTGATGCGGCCGGTGACGAAGACGAAGCCGTCGTCGTCCATGTATCCGAGGTCGCCGCTGTGCAGCCAGCCGTCGGGTTCCAGCGTCTTCGCGGTGTTCTCCGGGTCCTTGTAGTAACCCGTCATCACGTTGTCGCCGCGGATCATCAGTTCGCCGGGTGTGCCGCGCGGCTGTTCCTGGCCGGTGTTGGGATCGACGACCTTGGCTTCGTTGCCGTAGGCGGTGCCGGGGCTGCCGATTTTGCGCTTTTTCGGATCGCAGGGATTGGTGAAGCAGGGCGCGTTGGTTTCGGTCATGCCGAAGGTTTCGATGATGCCGATGCCGAACTTGTCCTCGAACGCGCGGTGCAGTTCCGGCGGCAAGGGCGCGGAGGCCGAGCGGCAGAACCTGACGCGCGAGACGTCGAGTCCCCTCTCGCGCGGCGTCGGCGCATTCATCAGGTAGGCGATGATCGTCGGCACCACGTTGATCCAGGTGCACTGGTACTGCGCGACGAGGTCCCAGTAATTGCTGACGCTGAAACGGTGTGGCATCACCACGCTGCCGCCATGCACCAGCGGCGCGACCGTGGTCACGATCTGGCCGTTGATGTGGTACAGCGGCATCGCGCACAACACGCGGTCCGTGCTGCCGAGTTCATGCGCGCTGCTGGTGAATTCGCCGCCGGCGCAGACGCTGCGGTTGGATAGCACGCAACCTTTGGGTTTGCCGGTGGTGCCCGAGGTGTACATCAGCAGCGCGTCATCCGTCGCAGTGACATCGGGCAGTGGCACGCCGGGCAGTGCCGAACGGTCGAAGATTTCCGTCGCGTCGGGGTCGATGGCGACGACGGTGATCTCGCGCGGGATGCCGGCGAGCGCCGCCTGCAGCCGCTCCGCAAATTCCTCGCTGGTGAACACCACGCGGGTGTCGGAGTGCTCCAGCACATAGGCGAGTTGTGACGGCTGCGCCAGCAGGTTCAGCGGTGCAACCATGAAGCCGCCGTACATCACGCCGATCAGCAAGCGCGCAGTCTGGTAGCTGTTGTGCAGCATCAGCGCGACCTTGTCGCCTTTTTTCAGGCCTTGGCCGAGCAGGAAGCGGGTCAGGTCCTGCGAGTCGCGCTGCAGTTGCGCGTAGCTCATCGTGGCGCCGGTTTCGGGTGCGATCAGCCAGGTGGCGTTGGGCTGCTCGGCGGCGCGGCGATCGACGTAGTGGCGGATGGTGCGCATGACTGAAAAACCTTTTTACCGCCAAGACGCCAAGAGCGCCAAGAAAAACCAAATCGAAACAAAAACCTTGAGAACTTCCGTGTTTTGCATTTCGTCTTAAAAGGCGTTCTTGGCGTTCTTGGCGTCTTGGCGGTGAGAGTCGGTTTTGCGTTCAAGCCCCGTATTTTTTGCGGTAGGCGGCGAAGATCTCGTCCACCGAAGGCTCGCGCGGCGGGATCACGCGCACGATCCGCGTGGTGTTCATGAAGTGTTTGTAGTTCAGGTTTTCCGAAAAACTGTTGCCGCCCCAGGTGCCGCAGCCCATGGTCAGCGAGAACGGCAGGCCGTTGTCGAAGTTGCCGCCGTTGGCGATGGCGTGGGCCTGGTTGACGATCACGCGACACACCGTCATTTCCATGCCAAGTCTTTGAATATGTTCATTATTTGTTGTGTGTATGCCGCAGGAGTGGCCGTCGCCCTGGTAGTCGTAGATGGCGCGCAATGTGGCGAAGGCGTGATCGAAGTCGCGCGCCTTGTAGATCGCCATGACCGGTGACAGTTTCTCGCCGGAAAACGGTGCGGACGGGCCGGTGCCGGTCTCTTCGACCATCAGGCATTTGGCGTTGACCAGTTCGGCACGGGTGAGTCCGGCGACGCCGCAGATCCTGGCGACGCCCTGCGCGGTGACCGCGGGCGACAGTTTGCCGCCGGGAAACATCGCCTGCTGCAGCGTGGCTTTTTCGCTGGCCGCGAGCAGCACGCCGCCGGCGGCAGTCAGCGCATCGATCATGCGGTCGTACACCGCGGCGTGGATGATCACGCTGTTTTCGGACGAGCAGCTGGTGGCGTTGTCGAAAATCTTCGAGCGCATGATTTTCTGCGCGGCGTCGGCGCAGTCGGCAGTGTCATCGACGATCACCGCGACGTTGCCGGCACCGACGCCCAGCGCCGGCGTGCCGCTGGAATAACCGGCGCGCACATTCGCCTGCGAGCCGGTGACCACCACCAGGTCGCACTGGCGCATCAGTTCCTGGCTGGACTCCTTGGTGACCGGGTGCGGCAGCGTCTGCACCAGGTCGGCAGGCGCGCCGATGCGGGCGAATTCAGCATGGATGAATTCCAGTAGCTTGGCGGCCGTTGAGTATCCCTTGGGCGAGGGCGACAGTATGACTGCGTTGCCGCATTTCAGCGCATTGATGATGTTGTTGGCCGGCGTCGCGCCGGGGTTCGTGGACGGTACCACGGCGGCGACGACACCGACCGGGCGGGCGATCTCGGTGATGCCCAGTTCCGGCAGTTCATTGAGTACGCCGGTGGAAATCGCGCCCTGCAGGTCGCGCAGCAGACCCAGCGTCTTGCGGTGGTTCTTGTTGATCTTGTCGTCGACGTTGCCCAGCCCGGTATCGCGCACGGCGATTTCGGCGAGCAGGCGGTTGCGCGACGGCTCCATGATCGCCCAGCCGGCGGCGGTGACGAGTTCGTCGAGCTGTCCCTGGGAGTATCGGGCGATGGCGGCCTGCGCCGCGCGTGCGCGCCTGACGAGATTGCCTACGATTTGTGCTGCAGCATTTGCCGCGGTCCCGGTTTTCATCATCGTCGCCATGCGTTGAACCCCTGTTGATCTTTGTCTCGCTGCAGTTTGCTCCGGAATACCGGTCGTCTGCCGATCGAATGCGGTAATAATACCGTTCTCCGGAGCGCAATGCCGGGCCCGGCACTCCGCGCGCTTGTGACCCCTGCACGTGCGCCGTAGAATGCATTCTATAAGCATGGCTCAGCGCAACCTTCGCGGGATCTTCGCCTGTTGAATGGAAAAACTAAAAAAATATCTGCTGCAGAACTTCGAGCAATTGTTTGTGTTGCTCGTGCTGGGTGCTACGGTCACGATCAATTACTTTATTCCCCAGAAGACCGCGTTTCTTAACTTCTACTTCCTGCCGATCATCCTGGGCGGGTATTACCTGGGCCCGCGCCGCGCGGTGCTGGGCGCGATCCTGTGCGTGATTCTGGTGTCGGCGTACGTGCTGCTCAACCACGAGGCGTTCGTGATCGAGCAAACCGAGATGAACACCTACCTGCACATCATGGTGTGGGCCGGGTTCCTGGTGCTCGCGGGCGCCGTGGTCGGCCGCCTGCAGGAAAGGCTCGCGGGCGAGGTCAGTGTGACGCGCGAGCTGAACCAGTCGCTTGGCGACAGCCAGGCAGCGCTGGAAGCAGCCAACAACAGTCTGCGCGAGAGCAACCAGAACCTGGAAGAACGGGTGCGCGACCGCACTTTCGAGCTCGAGGAGTCCAAGCAGGCGCTGGAGGGCCTGAAGAAGAAAGTGGAGAACGCCCTCTACACCACGATGGATTCATCCGTGGTCAATCTGATGATCGAGGGGCGGTTGCGCAGCGAGAAGCGCAACATGAGCGTGATGTTCACCGACCTCGTCGGCTTTACAACCTATTCGGAGAGCACGCCCCCGGAGTCGGTGGTGACCGATTTGAACCGGTTCCTGCACGACATGGAGCCGGTGCTGTTCGCGTACCGGGGACACATCGACAAGTACATGGGCGACGGCATCATGTGCGAGTTCGGCGCGCCGCTCGACTATCAGACCCACCGGCTGATGGCGGTGGTCGCAGCGGTGAAGATGCAGGAAAAACTCGGCGAGCACAAACACCCTTGGCAGATGCGCATCGGGATCGCATCGGGTTCGGCGATTGCGGGCCTGATCGGTACCCGGCGCCAGACCTACACCGCGATCGGTGACATCGTCAATCTCGCCGCCCGTCTGGAGCAGTTTTGCGCGCCGGGGCGGGTGCTGATCGACCGCTATACGCACGAGGATGTGGCGCATTTCTTCAATACGCGGAAGCTGCGCGCGCTGCCGACCAAGGAGAAGGTGGATCTTGCGAAAGAGCATCAGCTCGACCTGCTTTACGCCGAAGTCGCGGCGGCGCCCGACGATGCGGACCTGCACTTCCGGCTGGGCAAGCTTCACCTCGACATGGAGGAGCCCATGGAGGCGCTCGGTTACATCGAGCGCGCGCTGCAACTCGATCCCCGCAACACCGCGTTCAAGGTCGCGTACGCCGAGGCCGGCATGAAGTTGAAGGAATACGAGAAGATCAGCGTCAAAGGCAAGCGCCAGCGTGTCGAGGCTTTCGAAGTGGTCGGCATGAAGGATCCGCTCGATGACCGCAGCAAACTGCCCCGGGGACTGCCTCACGTGTACCGGCAGATGGTCGACGAGATCCTCATTCCGAACGACGTGACGCTGCCTTCGGAGGTGCTCGACGGCAGCCTGCTGCATTCACGCGTGGTCGCCACGCTGGCCTATGCGATCGCGGACATCATGGATCTGCCAGAGCGCGACAAGCTGCAGATCCTGCAGGCAGGGGCTCTCGCCGACATCGGCAAGGAGGTCATTCCGCAGCACGTCCTTAACCGCCGCGGCACGCTGACGCGAAGCGAATTCGAACTCGTGAAGCAGCATCCGGAGGAAGCCTGCCGCATCATGCGCAAGATGGGCTACGAGACGCCGGCCGTGCTGGAGATGGTGCGGCACAGCCATGAGCGCTATGACGGTAGCGGTTATCCCGCCGGGTTGCGCGGCGACGCCATACCGGTCGGTTCGCGGATCATCGCGGTCGCCGACGCCTACGACGCGCTCACGTCGTGGCGGCAGTACCGCGAGCCGTGGCAGAGCGCCGCGGCCCTCGGCGAGATTCGGAGCGAAACCGAGAAGGGCGTGTTCGATCCGGCGTTCGTCGCGGTGCTCGATCGGCTGGTTGGCTGACCGGTTGTCCTTTTCATCGCCGTCCCTTCCCTTGGTGGCGCAGGTAGCGGAACAGCGGGTAGATCAGCGTGATGATGGCGATGGCCATGATCGCGCTGGCGACCGGGCGGGTGAACAGCACCGTCCAGTCATTCTCGAAGCTGATCATCGTGGTCATGAAATTGGCTTCGGCAAGCGGGCCGAGGATCACGCCGAGCACCATCGGCGTGATCGGGAAGCGGAAGCGCTCGAACAGGTAGCCGATGATGCCGAAAATCACCATCATCCACACGTCGGTCAGGTTGTTGCGTGCGGCGAAGGCGCCGAGCAGGCAGCACATCACGACATAGGCCGAGACGATGACTTCCGGCAGGTCGAGCACCTTCACCATGTATTTGGTCGCGAAATAGCCGATCGCGCACATCACGATGATGCCGACGAACACCGAGGCGAACAGCGCGTAGATGATGTGGCTGGACGTCTGGAACACCTGCGGTCCGGGCTGCAGGCCGTGCAGCAGAAAGGCGCCGAGGATGATTGCGGTGGCGCCGCTGCCGGGGATGCCCATGGTCACCAGCGGAATCAGCGCACCGCCGACAGATGCGGTCGCTGCCACCTGCGGGGCAACGATGCCCTCGGGGATGCCGGTGCCCATCTTGTGCCGGCGCTTGCCATACTGGGCTTCGATGCCGTAGGAGAGGAATGACGCCACCGTGGCGCCGGCGCCCGGCACGATGCCGATGACTATGCCGGCCAGCGCGCCGCGGATGAACGTCGCTTTCATCGCCAGCGCTTCGGTCAGGCGCGGCAGCCGCGTGCGGATGTCGCCGGTTCTGGCCAGTTGTGGCGACTGGAAACCCTGCTCCATGCGCATGAACACTTCGCCCAGCCCGTAGGCACCGACCATGACCACGAGATAGTCGATGCCATCGGCGAGTATCGGCACGCCGAAGGTGAAGCGATGCGCGCCGTACGTGTCATCGACGCCGACTGTGGCGAGCAGGATGCCGGCAAACAGGCTGATCAGCGCGTTGGCCAGCGTGCCACCGCCGAGCGAGACCACGCTGGCCAGCCCGAAAAAAATAATCGCGAAATATTCGGGCGAGGAGAAGGTCAGCGCAATCTTCGCCACCGGCTGCGCCAGCAGCACCATGGTCGTTGCAGCGACCATGCCGCCGAAGAAGGCGGCGAGCAGCGTCCATCCGAGCGCCTTGGCGGCCTCGCCCTTGCGCGCCATCGGATAACCGTCCCACAGCAGCGGGACATCGATGGGTTCGCCGGGCACCCGAAACAGGATCGAGGTCCAGGCCCCGGCGTAGGTGCCGGACACGTACATCGCGGTGAGCAGGATGATCGCCGGGGTGACAGCCATGCTGTAGGTGAAGGGCAGCGCGAGCACGACGCCCATGACCAGCGTCAGGCCGGGCAGCACCGCGACCAGCAGCCCGAGCACGATGCCGACGACGAGGAACAGCAGGTTCACCGGCATCATGACCTGGGCGAAGCCATGCGCAAGCAATGTCAGCGAGTTGTGGTCCACTCAGCGGATCCCCATGATTTTCATCAGCAGGAACGTGAACTCCGCGAACGGGCCGCTGCCGAGCGGCAGCGATACGTACACCAGTTTCATGAATATGAACATCAGCAGCAGCGCGCCGCCGATGCTCAGTGCGGCGATGACCCTTCTGTTGCGGTAACCGCCGATGACCAGGAATGCGGCCAGGTAAGCGGCGGTGGTCAGGAAAAATCCGGTCGTGGCGACCAGCGCGACATAGGCCAGCGTGGCCGCCATGCCGGCGAGCAGCCGCCATGGGTGCCGGGCGGCAGGCGCGGGCGGTGCGACCGGCTCACTGCTGTCTGCATCCTCGGCGATCGCTTCCAGCACATTGCCGATATCGGCGTCGGGATTCTTTGCAAACAGGATGCGCGCGAATTCACAGGCGCAGACGATGACCAGCAGCGCGAGAATCAGTTTCGGCCAGAAATCCGGACCCAGGGTTCCGCCACGGCGATGGAAATCGAACTGCGTGGCGACGTAGAACAGAAACATTCCGGCGCCGCCGGCCAGCGCGTAAGGTGCAAGCCGGCGCAGGCGGGCGCTGTGCGGGGCAGACATGACGATGTGTTGCGCGGTATGCGGGCCGGGGCGCACCGCGGTGCGCCCCGGTGATGCTCACTTTTTCGGCGCGTACTTGCGCATCGCGTCGAGTTCGCCTTTCATGAACGCTGCGGCCTTGGCGGCCGGCACGAAGCTGTTGGCATCGGCAAACTGGTCATTCAGCCAGGTTTTGTAATCATCGGTTCCGGCAACCTTGGCCAGCGCGTCGGACACGGCCTTCACGCGCGCAGCGTCGGTGCCTGCTTTCATGACGACAGCGCGGAACTGGTTGATGATGATGCCGTGGCCGAGTTCCTTGCCGGTGGGCACGTCCTTGAAAGCCGGGAAGCGCTTGTCGGCGAAAATCAGCACCGGGCGCATCTGCTTGCCGTCGAGAAAGCTCTTCACGTCGCCAAGCTGCTCGTACATCAGGTCGGCATGGCCGCCGAGCACCGAGGTATAGCGTTCAGCCGGCTTGGGGAACGGCACGGACTGCAGTTTGAGGCCCTTGCCGTTGAAATAGATCACATGCAGGTCGTCGGCACTGCCGAAGCCGGTGACGCCGACTTTCAGCGGACGCTTTTTCGCTTCCGCTTCGACATCCTTCCAGGATTTCAGCGGGCTGTTCTCGGCGACGAAAAAAGCCGAGGGTTGCTGGATCATGATCGCCGCCGGTGTCATGTCGGTGAGCTTCCACTTGGTCGATGCCTCCATCTGCAACGCCAGCGTGTCGGCGATGAAGACCGAGATGGAGTAACCGTCGCTGGCCGCGCTCAGCATCTTGGTGAGACCGGTTTGTCCGGTGGCGCCGGCGACATTGATCACCGGCAGTGAAACCCCCAGCGCCTTCTCGAGGCCCGGCGCGATCTTGCGGGCCAGTTGGTCGGCGCCGCCGCCGGGTCCCCACGGCACGACGAATTCGATGGGGCGCGACGGATATTTTTCCTGTGCGATTGCGGGTGCTGCCGCTGCGAACGCGCCTATGGTGGTGATGCAGGCCGCGAGCAGAGTTCTCTGAGTCAGTGCGGTAGTCATGCGATCTCCTTTGGTGGTGGCTGCTGTGCGCGCTTTCAGTTTTGTTGTGCGGTGTGCTCGTGGCCTGCGAACCCGTGCGGCCATCGGCGTTGCTGCGCGCTACGTGAAGAGTAGAGAAAGCGCGGCGTAAATGCAAACGCTTTCATTTGCGCTGCGGCCGCCATGTCGTCCTTGGTGGCAGGAGAATACGCATTGAAAACAGCGGATTGGCGCCGCGCCTGTGGCGGCGCTGGTGATGCTGTGGACGACTCCAGGTGCGAACGTGTCGCGCAACGCTGCGCAGCTACTTGCGGCAACTGGCGCGCTGCAGAGCGCCGGGCATGGTCGCGCTTTGTTGACGGGCATGCAGCAGCGTGTTCCGGCGCGATAGATGGACATGCATATGTCGCATGCCGGCGGTGCGTCCGGCTTTGCTGTGCGTGCCCGCCAAAAATTGCTAGACTCCGGGTTCCCGAAAAACGACAACACCAGTTTATGAAATGGCAGATCAAAAATATTTCAAATTCCAGGGGAGAATCGTTTTCGTCGGTTTCGGTTCGGTCGCGCAGGGCGTGTTGCCGCTGTTGCTGCGCCATATCGACATTCCGAAAGAACGCATTTCCATCGTTACCGGCCATGACCGCGGCCGCGCCGAGGCCGAAGCTTTCGGCATCCGCTACGAGATAAATCCACTGACGCGCGAGAACTATCGCGCGATTCTCGGCCCGAAGCTCGACCGTGGCGATTTCCTGATCAATCTGTCGGTCGACGTGGCAAGTTCCGCGCTGATCGAATTCTGCTGTGAAAAAGGTGCGCTCTACCTCGACTCGTGCATCGAGCCGTGGGCGGGCGGATATACCGACCAGTCCGTATCGGCTTCGCGCCGCTCGAACTACGGCCAGCGCGAGGAGGTCCTTGCCCTGCGCAAGCGGTTTCCGCAGGGCCCCACGGTCATTCCCACGCACGGCGTGAATCCGGGGCTGATTTCGCATTGGGTAAAACAGGCACTCGTCAATCTGGCCCGCGACATCCTCGGCCGCACGCGAATCCCGGCATCGAAGGCGGAATGGGCGCAGCTGGCGATGGAACTGGGCGTGAAGAGCATCCATTGCTCGGAGCGCGACACCCAGGTTGCGAGCCCGCGCAAGCGCCGCGGCGAGTTCGTCAACACCTGGTCGGTGGACGGTTTCATCGGTGAAGGCTCGCAGCCCTGCGAACTGGGGTGGGGCAGCCATGAAAAGTATTTTCCGCCGGATGGCCGTGAGCATGATTTTGGCTGCAAGGCGGCGATTTACCTGAATCGGCCGGGGGCTTCGGTGAAGGTCCGCACCTGGACGCCCAATGAAGGCATGTTTCATGGCCTGCTGATCACCCATGGCGAGGCGATATCCATTTCCGATTACCTGACGGTGCGTGAAGGCGACCAGGTGGTGTACCGGCCGACCTGCCACTACGCCTACCATCCCTGTGACGACACGGTGTTGTCGGTGCACGAACTTGCCGGCAGGAACTGGGTAGGCCAGGAACAGCGGCGCCTGTACCGGGACGAGATCACCGATGGCATGGATGAGCTCGGCGCGCTGCTGCTGGGGCACAAGAAAGGTGCGTATTGGTACGGATCGCAATTGTCGATCCACGAGGCGCGGAAGCTCGCACCGTACAGCAATGCCACCGGCCTGCAGGTGGCCGCCGGGGTGCTCGGCGGGGTGGTGTGGGCGATGGAACATCCGCAGGTCGGCATCATTGATCCGGACGACATGGATTTCCGGCGGGTGCTCGAGATTGCGAATCCCTATCTGGGCAAGATCGTCGGCGAGTACTCGGACTGGACGCCGCTGCAGGGCCGCAATCATCCGTTTCCGGAAGATCTTGATACCGCGGATCCCTGGCAGTTCAAGAATATCCGCGTCACCTAGAAGCTGCCGCCGCCTGCTGCCCCGAATGCCGATGGAAGCGCAGGATCCTCCCGCGAAGTCCCATGCGCCGCTGGCCGAACCGTCTGCCTGGGTGCGCCGCTGGGCACCGCTGGTGCGTGCCGGTGGTCCGGTGCTGGATGTGGCCTGCGGCAGCGGTCGCCACGCGCTGCTTTTTGCGGCGCTCGGCCATCCCGTTGATGCGGTGGACCGCGATCCGGTGGCAATCGCGGCGCTGGCAGCGCAGGTCGGCATCCGTGCGCTTTGTGCCGACATCGAGGGCGGGCCCTGGCCTTATGCCGGGCGTCAATATGCCGGCGTGGTGGTCACCAACTACCTGCATCGGCCGCTGTTTCCGCTATTGATGGCGGCGCTGGAGCCGGGCGGGGTGCTGATTTATGAGACATTCGCACAGGGCAACGCGGCCTATGGCCGTCCTGCAAACCCGGATTTTCTGCTGCAGCGCGGCGAGTTGCTGCGGGCCGTTGGGGATGCCCAAGTGGTCGCGTTTGAAGATCTATATGTGGATCAGCCCAAGCCGGCCGTCGTTCAGCGCATCTGCGCTGTGGTCGCGGACCGGGCAATCCGCGAAAATCCTTTTTAATTCATGGCGCTTTCGCGCCGCAACAAGACCTGGTCGAAATTGACCGGGGTGACCGCACCCGGTAAAATTCAACGGTTTACTCAAGCCGGGCTGGAAATGCGGGTCAAGTTTGTTGCGGGCAACTGGAAAATGAATGGCAACCGGGCCTCGAATGAGGCCTTGTTGCAGGTTCTGGTGCCGGCTTTGGCGGAAATTTCCGGCATGGAAAGCGCGGTTTGTCCGCCCCATGTTTATCTTGGGCAGGTACAGCAGCTGTTGCTCGGCTCAACGACGGCGCTGGGCGGTCAGGACTTGTGCCAGTACGGGAACGGCGCCTACACCGGCGGTATTTCGGCGGCGATGCTCAGGGATTGCGGCTGCAGTCATGTGATTGTCGGGCACTCGGAACGTCGCACGGTGTTTGGCGAGACGGACGGACTGGTGGCGGAGAAGTTTGTGGTGGCGCAGCAGGCCGGATTGACGCCGATACTGTGCGTCGGTGAAACACTGGCCGAGCGTGACGGCGGGTCGACCGAGCAGGTGGTTGCAAGGCAGTTGCAGGCGGTGCTCCGGCGCGCCGGTGTCGCAGCGTTGCGCAACGCAGTGATTGCCTACGAACCGGTTTGGGCAATCGGCACGGGCAAGACTGCGACGCCGGAAGAGGCGCAGGGGGTGCATGCGTTCATTCGCAGCCGCCTGGCGGATACGGATCGCGCAGTGGCAGATGACGTGCGTATTGTTTACGGTGGCAGCGTGAAG
>RPOR01000051.1 GCA_003820645.1 Betaproteobacteria bacterium | reverse complement strand
TGGACGCGACGGTCGGCCATACGGCTGGATATTGCCGAAATTGACAGTGCGGCGAACGGCACACCGCTCTGGTTGCGCAGCACCTGGCCGAGCGACCGTACGCCCGCCAGCGTCGGCGTTTCGCGTACGGCGTAGCCGAGTTTCTGCGCTTTTCGCGCCTGCGACAGCAATGTCGTGCCGTTCAGACCATGCTCCGCCAGCCGCGGCTCGTTGCTGGTGATGATGCTGCGGAATTCCTCTTCGGGCAATGCGGCCAGTATGGCGAGGCTGCCGGTGCCTACGCCCAGCGGCCGGCGCACGCCGACTTCCAGCGTGAACGTTTTGATCGGAAATGTGCCTTCCCGGCGGTCAATGCAGACAGCGTCGAGCCCGCTGCGCTGGGTCAGGAATACCGTGTCGCCCGTGGCTTCGGCGATGCGGGTCATTGCCGGGTGGCAGATTTCGCGCAAATTGAAACGCGGTGCAGCGGTAAGCCCCAGTTCAAAGGCCATCGGGCCGAGGAAGTAACGATGCGTTTCGGAGTCCTGCTGCACCATGCCCTCGTAGGCCAGGCACTTCAGCATGCGGTGTACGGTCGGCCGCTGCAGATTCGTGCGTGTGGCCAGATCGAGCAACCGCGAGCCGGAACGGTTGTGCGCGGCGATTTCGCGCAGCAGCAGCAGTGCGCGCTCGATGCTTTGGGTGCCGCTCAGCCGGCCCTGATTGTCTTCGCCGGAAATTTTCGCAATAGCCATAAGGTTGTCCGAGGGTAGTCCGAATCGTGAGACTGAGGAGGAGGGATTATGCCATCGTGTCCGTCCTAGCGGAATAGCCCGTCCTGTGCTATCTTTTTACAGATCATTTTTCATTCATAACTCTGTTTTGTCCAGATGCCGGACCGCGGCCCAAGCTTGCCGCCGGCGCCCGTAACGCACCCAACACGCCCTCAAACCTGCCCACGCCCCCTTACGGCAGCCTGCGCGGCTGCCGTTGCCATCACAGGAGCACTTTCATGACCGGTTCATCAAACTCAGGCATTACCCGGCAGTCGGCCGGCGCGCAGTTCCGCGCTGCCCTGGCCGCCGAAAAGCCGCTGCAAATCGTCGGTGCGATCAATGCCTATCATGCCCGCCTCGCCGAGCGCAGCGGGTTCAAGGCGATTTACCTGTCCGGCGGCGGTGTCGCCGCAGGTTCGCTGGGCGTGCCCGACCTCGCAATCAGCACGCTGGACGATGTGCTGACCGATGTCCGCCGCATTACCGATGCCTGCAGTCTGCCGCTGCTGGTGGACGTCGACACCGGCTTCGGCGGCGCGTTCAACATTGCGCGTACCGTGAAATCGCTGATCAAGTTCGGGGCGGCGGCGATGCATATCGAAGATCAGGTCATGCAGAAGCGCTGTGGCCATCGTCCGAACAAGGAGATCGTCAGCAAGGACGAAATGGTGGATCGCATCAAGGCTTCTGCGGACGCCAAGACCGACGCCAATTTCGTCATCATCGCCCGCACCGATTCGCTGGCCGTGGAAGGGCTGGATGCCGCCATTGAGCGCGCGGTGGCCTGCGTCGAAGCCGGCGCCGACATGATTTTCCCGGAAGCGATTACCGAACTGTCGATGTACAAAAAGTTTGCCGACGCGGTAAAAGTGCCGATCCTTGCGAACATCACCGAGTTCGGCAAAACGCCGCTGTTCACGACGCAGGAGCTTGCCGGCGCTAACGTGGCGATGGCCCTGTATCCGCTGTCGGCGTGGCGTGCGGCGAATGCTGCTGCACTGCAGGTCTACCAGAGCATCCGCAAGGAAGGGCACCAGAAAAATGTGGTCGACCTGATGCAGTCGCGTGACGACCTGTACGATTATCTCGATTACCACGCCTATGAGCAGAAGCTCGACGCCCTGTTCAAGCGTGACAAGTAACTGACCATCGCTGTCGCGGGGAGGGGTGTGGTCATGACGTGCTTATTGCTGACAGGTTTGTTGCGCATGAGCAATTCCCGATAGAAAAACCCGGTTGCAACCATGATTGAAGTCAATGAGCGCATCGATGTGCCTTCGTCCTCCCGGGAAGTATGGAAGGTCCTTTCCGATCCTCACGCTGTGGTTGAGTGTGTTCCCGGTGCATCATTGGGTGAGTTGCAGGAGGACGGGTATTACGATGCGGGGTTGCTGGTGAAATTTGGTCCGGCAAAGATCACATTCAATGCGCGTTTCATGCTTGAGCTCGATGAGCCTGCGCTGTCGGGGGCCGTCACTTCGCGCGGCAAGGACAATCAGGGCGGTACGCGTATTCATGCGACCATGAATTTCAGGGTTGTCGATCAAGAGGGGGGCGCGGGCTCTTCGATCCTGATTGATTCCAATGTCGAGGTCAGCGGCAGGCTTTCTTCGGTTGTTGAATCCGGCGCATCCCTGGTCGTGGGGCGGATGACCAGGGAGTTCACCGAGCGTCTTGTTGCGCGCCTGGCGGCGGGCTCTGCCGGGTAATGGCAGGTTTGCTGGCGGCCGCACTACAGTGCGCAGGCAGGATTGCGGCTCGGTTAAGCAGAGCCTGGATGGAATTCGGGCTTGGGATGAAATGGCACTGAATTATGGCGGCGCACGTGAGGGCATGTCTGCTCATTGCGCCGCTTTGCAAATTGGCATTTCTTTGAATTATTGAAGGAGAGAGGAAGTCATGAAGGTCTATCAAAGGATGGCGCGGGCGTTCAAAGCGGAAGGCGTGACTGCAACCTTCGGCATGATGGGTGACGGCAACATGTACTGGCTGCACGAGCTGCACAAGCTCGGTGGCGTCAAGGTGCATGAGGTGCGCCACGAAGGCGCGGGTCTGGGCATGGCCGATGGTTGGGCGCGCACCACACAAAAAGTGGGTGTTGCCACAGCGACTTGCGGTCCCGGCACAACGCAGCTGGCGACTGCATTGGTAACGGCCGCCCGGGCAGCGTCCCCGCTGGTCGCTTTTTGCGGCGAGTTTCCCACCAATGACGATGAATACACGCAGCGCCTGGACCAGTCGATCTTTGCCACGGCGTGCGAGGCCGGGTTTGTGCGCCTCGGTTCCGCGGATGCCGCAGACGATGTCGTACGTAAGGCTTTCTACCTCGCCAAGACCCAAAGGCGTCCCATCCTGCTCAGCGTCCCCATGGATCTCCAGCAGAAGGAATGGGACGACGATGAGCCCTATAAACCTTCCGCGACACTGTTTACCCCCGGCGTAGTGTATCCCGATCAACAGGCGCTGGAGCGCGCAGCCGACCTCATCGCAAAAAGCAAGAAGCCGGTCATCATTGTCGGCCGGGGCGCACAATGGTCCGGTGCCGGTGAAGCCGTATTAAAGCTTGGCGAGCGGGTTGGCGCGATTATCGCGACTACCCTGTTGGCCAAGACTTTTCTTAACGAGTGCGAATATCACGCCGGCATTTCCGGTTTGTATGCTACGCGTGGCGCATTGGGCCTGTTGCAGGATGCCGACTGCGTTATCGGCATTGGCGCCAGCCTGAATCGGTACACGACCGAGCACGGCTATCTCTATGCCAATGCCCGTTATGTGCAGATCGACAGCAAGCCGCATGTCATCATGAGCGGCGTGCGGGCTGCCGACTGCTATCTGCAGGCGGATGCGAAAGTCGGGGCGGAAGCGCTCGAAAAACTGCTCGCTGGCCGCAGTTTCAAATCGGTTGGTTATCGTACGCCCGACGTGAAATCAAGGCTGGTCCGCCATTGGGGCGATACCACGGAATTTCCGCTTGATCCGGACACGGTCGATCCGCGCGAGGTTTGCCTGTTACTGGATGAAATCATGCCGCCGCATGTCGGCATGTTGTCAGGCAGCGGCATGGCCTCCGGCATTTCCAACATGATGATGGTGAAGCGCCGGACTTTGATGCAGGGCGGGCATTTCTTTGGCTGTATTGGACAAATGCTGCCGGCGGCGATGGGTGCCGTGGCGGCGACCGGTCAGCCGGCCATGCTGCTCGAAGGTGACGCCAGCGTCATGATGCACCTGGCGGAGTTCGAGACGGCGGTTCGTTACAACATGCCATTGCTTGTTGTCGTCATGAACAACCAAGCGTTGGGCGCTGAATATTACAAACTCGATGTCAAAAAAATGGATGTGAATACGGCGGTCGTTAACACCCCTGACTTGGGCAAGGTGGCGGTGGCGATGGGGGGCAAGGGTGCAATCGTCCACCACATGGATGATCTTGCCAAGGCGGCGAAGGAATGGGTGGCCAATCCCGGGCCGATGATCATCGATGTGCGCATTTCACGCACGATCATGAGCGTTCCCTACCGCCGCATTCATTACGGTCGCGACGACTAGCCCGTCTGCCGGGGCCCGCGCCGGATCGAGAGAACCGGCGCGGGCGTTTTTCGACAATCGGCTGCGTTACGTGCGCGACATGAAAAAATGGCAATGCATACTTTGCGGTTTCATTTATGACGAAGTCGCGGGCCTGCCCGACGAAGGCATTGCGCCCGGCACCCGCTGGGAGGCGGTGTCGGCGGACTGGACTTGTCCGCATTGCGCGGCGACCAAGGCGGACTTTGACATGATCGCCATCGTCTCCTGACCGGGACGGATCCGGCCCCGGTTTTTGCCCGGACCGCGGCGGTTTCACGGCTGGCGACGGTGGCGGTAAGGGGTTAAAATACAAAGCCTTTTTCCGGGATACGCCGTCGCGCCCATGCCGCTTTTTGCCGTTGGACTAAACCACCAGACCGCACCGCTGGACGTGCGCGAACAGGTGGTTTTTCAGGCCGAACAGCTGCCCCAGGCTTTGCGCGACCTGGTCGACCGTCAACCGGTTACGGAGGCGGCGATCATCTCGACCTGCAACCGCACCGAGCTCTACTGTTCGACGTCCGAGCCGCGCATTGCGGTGGACTGGCTGGCCGGCTACCATCGCCTGAAGCCGGCGCAGATTGCACCCTATCTCTACGAGTTGCCGCAGGATCGGGCCGTCAAGCACGCGTTTCGCGTGGCCAGCGGCCTGGACTCGATGGTGCTTGGCGAACCGCAGATCCTCGGCCAGTTCAAAAGTGCGGTGCGCTCCGCCGAAACGGCCGGCACGCTGGGCTGGCTGCTCAACAAGCTGTTTCAGCGCACGTTTTCGGTGGCAAAAACGGTGCGCAGCGAAACCGACATCGGCGCCAGTACGGTGTCGATGGCGGCCGCCGCGGTACGGATGGCCGAGCGCATTTATCCCAGCGTCGCCGCGCAGAGCATACTGTTCGTCGGTGCCGGCGAAATGGTCAACCTGGTGGCGACTCATTTTGCCGCGCACCATCCACGGCGCATGACCTTTGCCAACCGTACGCCGGCACGCGCCCAGCAACTGGCCGACCGGTTCTTCGGCCATGTCATTCCGCTGAACGATCTCGGTGCGCAGCTCCCGCTGTACGACATCGTTGTCTGCTGCACCGCGAGCCCGCTACCGATCATCGGCAAGGGACTGATGGAGAGTGCGCTGAAGGCGCGCAAGCATTTGCCGATGCTGATGTTCGACCTTGCCGTGCCGCGCGATATCGAGGCCGAAGTCGGCGAACTCGACGATGCGTTCCTGTATACCGTGGATGATCTCGGTCAGATTGCGCGTGAAGGACTGGATCAGCGCAGCAACGCCGTGGCGCAGGCCGAGGTCATCATCGAGAACCAGGTGTCGGATTTCATGCACTGGCTCGATAATCGCGAACTGGTACCGACCATCCGTGCACTGCGCGATACCGCGGAGCGCGCGCGTCGCCACGCGCTGGAGCGGGCACAGCGGCGTCTGGCGCATGGTGCCGATCCGCAGCAGGTGATGGAGGAACTGTCGCGCGCGCTGACCAACAAATTCATGCATCCGCCGTCACACGCGCTGAATCATGCGGCGCAGGATGAGCGCGATGAACTCGCTGCGATGATCACCCGGCTCTACCAGATCCGGCGGCCCGACTGACGCCGATTCCCGCAACGCGCCGCGCCAGCGGCCTGATCCCGCATTCATGAAACCCAGCATCGCTGCAAAACTCAACCAGCTGTCGATCCGTCTGGAAGAGATCAATCGGCTGCTCTCGGCCGAGAGCGTCACCGCCGACATGGACAACTACCGGCGGCTGACGCGCGAGCACGCCGAACTCGGACCCGTGGTCGAGCTCTACCGGCGCTACCGGGGCAGCGAGGCCGATCTGAAAACCGCGCAGGATATGGCCAATGACCCGGCAATGCGCGAATTTGCAGAAGTCGAAGTCACTGAAACCCGGGCGCGACTGGAAAGGCTGGAAACGGAGCTGCAGAAACTGCTGCTGCCGCGCGACCCCAACGATGAACGCAATATCTTCCTCGAGGTGCGTGCCGGCACCGGCGGCGACGAATCAGCGCTGTTCGCAGCGGAACTGTTTCGCATGTATGCGCGTTATGCCGAGCGCAAACGCTGGCAGGTCGAAGTGATATCGGAAAGTCCGTCGGATCTCGGCGGCTATCGCGAAATCATCGCCAGGATCATCGGCCAGGGTGCGTATTCGAAGCTGAAATTCGAATCCGGCGGCCACCGGGTGCAGCGTGTGCCGGTGACCGAGACCCAGGGTCGCGTCCATACTTCGGCGTGCACCGTGGCAGTGATGCCCGAGGCCGATGAGCTCGCCGAAGTGGTGCTCAATCCGGTGGAGCTGCGCATCGATACTTTTCGTGCCTCCGGCGCGGGCGGCCAGCACGTCAACAAAACCGATTCGGCCATTCGCATTACCCACCTGCCTACCGGTCTCGTCGTCGAATGTCAGGACGACCGCTCGCAGCACAAGAACAAGGCGCGCGCGCTGGCGGTGCTGGCGGCGCGGCTGCAGGACCGGCAGTTGCGTGAGCAGCAGTCAAAAACCGCGGCCACGCGCAAATCACTGATCGGCAGCGGCGACCGTTCCGAACGCATCCGCACCTACAATTTTCCACAGGGTCGGGTCACCGATCACCGCATCAACCTGACGCTGCACAGGATTGCGCAGATCATCGACGGCGACCTCGACGAACTGGTCGACGCGCTGGCCGCAGAGCATCAGGCCGAGCAGCTTGCCGAGCTGGCTGCCGCGCAGAACTGAATATAAGTAATTGTTTTTAATGATATTTTAAGTGGGTATGTCGACAATCGCGGCGGTGCTGGCGGAGGCCCAGTCCATCATCGGCCGACTGGAAGCCCGCGCGCTGCTGCGCCACGTCCTGCACTGTGATGAGGCGCGGCTGATTGCCCACGGTGATGACGATCTGGCCGCGCCGCACGCCGCGGCCTATGGTGCGCTGGTTGCGCGCCGTGCTGCCGGTGAGCCCGTGGCCTACCTGACCGGCAGTCGCGAATTTTATGGTCGCGCGTTTGTCGTCACGCCGGCGGTACTGATTCCGCGGCCGGAAACCGAATTGCTGGTGGAACTGGCGCTGCAACGCCTGCCGGAAAACGGCGGCTGCGTGCTTGATCTGGGTGCAGGCAGCGGCTGCATCGGTGTCACCATTGCCGCCGAGCGGCCGCAAGTCCGGGTGACACTGGTCGATGCTTCCGCCGATGCGCTGGACGTCGCTCGTGAGAACGCGCATCGTTTTGCCGCGACGAACACCACCGTGCTGTGCAGCGACTGGTATGCCGCGCTCGGCGATGCCCGTTATGACCTGATCGTCGCCAATCCGCCGTATGTGGCGGCGGGCGATGTGCATCTGACGCGGGGCGATTTGCGCTTCGAACCGCATTCGGCACTGGTGGCCGGTGTCGACGGGTTGGCTGACATCAGACGCATCGTCGCCGGCGCGCCGGAGCATCTGGTGCCCGGCGGCTGGCTGATGTGCGAGCATGGCCATGATCAAGCGGACGCCTGCGCGGCATTGCTGCGGCAGGCGGGGTTCGGCGAGGTGTTTGCCGCGCGCGATCTCGCCGGCATCCGCCGCGTCAGTGGCGGAGGGGCGCCGACGCGCTGAAGTTGCCGGCACTACAGGGACAGGGGACAGGGATGGCGAGAGGTTGCGCATGACTGATGACTCAACGGCCGCGGCGAACAGGCAAGCGCGCAACGCAAGGAAGGAGGCGTACCTGCGCGCAATCTATGATCGCTATACCGGGCAGTTCCGGGCGGCCGGGGATCAGCAGGCGCTGTCGGTCGCGCGCAGCGCGCATATCGCCATGGACGCCGTGCTGCAACGGGATCGGGCCAAAACCCCCGGCAGCGGCGGCATCCGGTGCGGCAAGGGGTGCAGCCATTGCTGCCATGAGGCCGTCGAGATCTGGCCGCAGGAGGCGGCGCTGCTGGTCGAGGCCGCGTGCGACGCCGGCACGGCGCTGGACCGCGCGCGCCTCGAACGCCAGAGCCGGTACACCGTCGATACCTGGCGGCAACAGCCGGCGGCCGACAAGGCTTGTGTGTTCCTGGGCGGCGACGGCGCGTGCACGGTGTATGAATCCCGGCCCAATGCCTGTCGCAAGCTGCTGGTGGTGACCGACCCGGCGTTATGCGATGCCGGGCAGCGCCAGCCGGACAGCGTCGGCCGCTGGTTCAGCTGGGAAGCCGAACTGATGGAGTCAGCCGCCCTGGAAATTTTCGGCGCCGCATTGATGCCGGGGTCGTTGCTGGCCGCTTTGCAGCAGAGGACATCCGGGGCGCAGGGGATGCCCGCGCCGAATTTTTCGGGACCCAGCGACGCGGAACCGTAACCTGCTGCGCAAGCGACGGCTTTCCCGGCGCAGCGTTTCGGCGTGTGGTGCGGCGTTCTGCAGTCACCGCTGTCTTGACCCCGCCGCGGCGCCTCGCTAAACTCCATACCCGATAAGTTTGGTCAAGTTTAGGAGCCATTGCCATGTCTGCGCAGGAAACCATCAAGAATCAAGTCACCAGCCACAAAGTCGTGCTTTATATGAAGGGCTCGCCGGATTTTCCGCAGTGCGGTTTTTCCGCGAACGCGGTCAAAATTCTGCAGGCCTGTGGCGTCCACGACATGTTCACCGTCAACGTGCTGGAAGACCCGGAAATCCGCCAGGGCATCAAGCAGTACGCCAACTGGCCGACGATTCCGCAGCTGTATGTGAACGGCGAGTTTGTCGGCGGCTCGGACATCGTGACCGAGCTCTACCAGAGCGGGGAATTGCAGAAAATGCTGCAATCCTGAAGCGCAGGCATCAATGAAAAAAGCCGGCGGATGCCGGCTTTTTTATGCGGCAGCGTAGCGGTAGGCCACCTGCGCCAGCAGCACGCCGGCCATGGCCATCAACATGCGGCGCATCCAGATCCGGTAGGTCGGGCCGTCGATGCGGCTACGCACCCGAGTACCGAACAGGCTGGCGACGGTGGCGATGATGGCCAGCGGCAGCGTCACCAGCCAGTGCGCCGGAGTACCGATACCGCTGGCGGCCAGCGTCGCGAACTGGGTCGCCTTGCCGACGAAGAATGAAATGTTCATCGCCGGCACCAGCAGCAAGGGTTGCAGTCCGATCCCGAGGTAATAGATGATCAGCGGTGGCGCGGCGATGTTGGCGGTGCTTTCGCTGAGGCCGCCCAGAAATCCGAACGTGACCCCGAACGCCTTGTCATGCCGCCGCATGATGGGCCATTGTGCGAGGCCCAGCCGCTCCAGATTCAGATAAAACAGGATGACGCCCGCCAGCAGCAGCGCATAAGGGAATCCCGGATACAGCACGAACAGGCGCGCGCCCGCTGCCGCACCGGCCAAGGACACGAATGGCATCCACCAGAACCGGCGGAGGATTTTGCCGAACCCGGGGCTGCGCAGGATGCTGACGAGTACCGTCGCAATGCAGGGGATCAGCACCATCACCACGGCGAACTGCATGTTGGTGGCCGCAGCGATCAGTGGTGTGGCGATCATCGGAAAGCCCAGCCCGAGCGCGCCCTGTACCCAGCCGGCCACGGCAATGACCACGGCCACGTACACGACGACCCAGGGCGACAGGGATTCGAGGCCGGTCACGGGATAACAGATCAGGTCCGCGCGCGATTGAGCGCGAGCGCAACCACGTCGGCGATGTGCAGGGCGTTGCGGTCCGAGAGCTGTGCAATCTGTTCGCGGCAGCTGTAACCGCTGGCGACGATCATCGTGTGCTCATCCGCAGCCCGGACGGCCGGCAGCAACGCCGCTTCGCCCGCCTTCAGCGAAACATCATAGTGCCGGGGATTGAAACCGAACGCGCCGGCCATGCCGCAGCAGCCGGTCTCGACACTGTGGGCGCGGATACCGAGGCGCTTGAGCAGCGCCATTTCTGCTGCCATGCCGAACACCGACTTCTGGTGGCAATGGCCATGCACCAGCGCATCGCCGCCCAGTTGCGGGGCATCCCAGTCGGCGATGTCCATCAGAAAATCGCTGAACAGACGCACCTGCGCGCTCAGTCGCTGTGCCAGTTTGTCATCGGGGAAAAAATTCAGCAGTTCGTCGCGGAACACCGACAGGCAGGCCGGTTCCAGTCCGACGACGGGCACCCCGGCGCGAATATCGTCCTGCAGTGCATCGAGGATCTCGCGCAGATGGCTGCGCGCGGCGTCGAGCATGCCGAAGTCGTACAGCGGCCGGCCGCAGCACAGGTGTTTTTGCGGGATGGTCACTTGGAATCCCAGTGCTTCCAGCACTTCCACCGCTGCTGCCGCCGACCCTGGCTGGAAATGGTTGTTGAAGGTGTCGGCCCAGAGGATGATCCTGCCGCGCGTGCCGGCGCTGGGGGCGGCCTTGCGGCGGCGCAGGAACCATTGGCGGAAAGTGCGTCGCGCAAACTTCGGAATGGTGCGCTGGCGGGCGATGCCGCCAGCGAATTTCAGCAGCATCGACAGTCCCGGCGTATGGGTGAGCAGGTTCACGAGGCGCGGCGCCAGCGATGCCGTGCGCGCCCACCGGCTGATCAGGCCCATGGTGTAGGCCTGCCGCGGGCGCAACCGGCCGCGATAATGATGATGCAGAAACTCGGCCTTGTACGTGGCCATATCGGTGTGCGTCGGGCACTCGCTCCGGCAACCCTTGCAGGCGAGGCACAGGTCCAGCGCCTCGCGCACTTCTGCACTTTGCCAGCGGTCGTGGATGATCTCGCCGCGCAGCATCTCTGACAGCAAGCGCGCGCGGCCGCGCGTCGAATGGCGCTCTTCGCGGGTTGCCCGGTAACTCGGGCACATCACGCCGCCGCTATGCGATCGGCATTTACCCATACCGACACAGCGCTCGACCGCGCGGCTGAAGCCATTGCCTTCGCGACTGGCAAACGTGAACTGCGTCGCCGGGCGCAGCGGCCGGTAGTCGGGACCGTATTTGAGGTTCTCGTCGGCGCGATAGGGGTCGATGACCTTGCCCGGGTTCATCCGGTTGTCCGGATCCCAGATCGCCTTGAATTCGCGGAAGGCCTGCATCAGCTCTTCGCCGTACATCACCGGCAGGAACTCAGCCTTGGCCTGGCCGTCGCCGTGCTCACCCGACAACGACCCGCCGTATTTGACGACGAGTTCGGCCGCGGCGCGCAGGAAACTGCGCCAGGTTCTGATGCCGTCAGCGGTGCGCGTGTCGAAGGTGATGCGGGCGTGTATGCAGCCGTCGCCGAAGTGACCATACAGCGATGTTTCATAACCGTGGCGATCGACCAGCGCCTGGAATTCCCGCAGGTAATCGCCAAGGCGCAGTGGATCGACGGCCGCATCTTCCCAGCCGACCACCGGGTCGGGCTGATCGGGATGGATGGCCAGCGCAGATGCGGAGGCGGCCGTTTCGCGGATGGTCCAGATCCGCTCGCACAGCGCGGGGTCGGTAATCAGCCAGTTTGACGGATGCACCGACCCGGGCATCGCCGGTTTGCCGGCGTAGTATTCAATCAGCGCCGTCGCCTGCGCGCTGGCGGCGGCCAGATTTGCGGCGCCAAACTCGATCATGATCCAGGCATTGCCCGGCGGCAGCAGCGCGATGTCGTCGCCACGCAGGCCGCGCTCGCGCAGGCCGCCGATGATGCGTTCATCGAGTCCTTCGGTGGCGATCGGGCGGAACGGCAGGATTTCCGGTACTGCATCGCCGGCGGCATAGATGTCGGGGAAGCCCAGCACCAGGATCACCCGCGACTGCGGACTGTGCACCAGCCGGGTCTTCGCTTCCAGCGTGATCACGCAGCTGCCCTCGGTGCCGACCAGTGCCCGCGCGACATTGAAGCCGTTTTCCGGCAACAGCTGGTCGAGGTTGTAACCCGAGACGCGGCGTTTGATTTTCGGAAAGCGCGAACGGATCAGGTCGGCATATCTGTCGCGCAACGCACGCAACCGTCCGTAAATCTCGCCGCGGCGGCCGCCGGCGCGGATGATGCGCACCAGTTCGTCTTCGCTGGTCGGGCCGACGGTCAGGCGCAGTCCGTCGTAGGTGATGATGTCGAGGGTTTCGACGTTATCGACGGTCTTGCCGGCCATCACCGAGTGCGCGCCGCAGGAATTGTTGCCGATCATGCCGCCCAGCGTGCAGCGGCTGTGCGTCGCCGGGTCCGGGCCGAAGGTCAGCGCATGCTGTTCCGCGGCGTCGCGCAGCGTGTCGCAGACTGCGCCGGGTTCGACTCGTGCGGTCATCGCCTGCGCATCGATCTCGAGCACGCGATTCAGATATTTGGAGGTGTCAATGACCACCGCAACATTGACGCACTGGCCGTTCTGCGAGGTGCCCCCGCCGCGGGGCAGGATGGGTACGCCGTGTTCGCGGCAGATGTCCAGGGTTTCGACAATGTCCTCGACCGTACGGGGAATGACCACGCCGACGGGGATCTGCCGATAGTTCGACGCGTCGGCCGAGTAAACCGCCCGCGTTCCGCGATCAAAACGCACTTCGCCGGCAATGCGGCGGGTCAGTTGATCGGCCAATGCCGCAACATCGGCGGTGGCCAGTGACCGGTGGCCATCAGCGGTGGCGTTCAAGTTGACTCCGGTTTGCGAATGGCAGGACGGCGGCGGGGAAACGGCATCGCAGTGATTGTAGCGTGACTGGCGCGTCACGATAAAAGTGTCGGCAAAACAAGGGGTTGCGTTAATTTCGGCGCGACAGGAAAGTCAAAATAATCGAATAAAAACAAGGCATTACCATCCTTTGTGCAAGCGTTTACACGAGCCGACTGTGCAGCGTATCATGCGTGCTCGCCGGCTGGATTGCCAATCGGCGGTACAAGGTTTTCAATGTCGCTGCGGTTGCGCGCCCGCGTGGCGCTGCACGCCTTACTCCGGAGGGAAGTTCCCATGAATACCATGGCAGATACCAAGAACATCGCTAAAGCTTCGGCTGCGAGCGGCAAAGTGCGGATGACGCCGTCAGAGGCCTTTGTCGAAACGCTGGTTGCGCAGGGCGTCAAGGACACATTCGGCATTGTCGGCTCCGCATACATGGATGCGCATGACCTGTTTCCGCTCGCCGGCATCCGTTTCCTGTCGGTGGCGCACGAGCAGAACGCGGCCCACATGGCCGATGGTTATTCGCGGGTGACCGGCAAACACGGCGTGTGCATTGCCCAGAACGGTCCCGGCATCACCAATTTCGTTACCGGCATTGCCGCGGCATACTGGGCACATTCGCCGGTGGTCTGCGTGACGCCGGAATCGGGCAGCCTGTCGATGGGATTGGGCGGTTTCCAGGAAACCGAGCAGATGCCGATTTTCTCGAAAATCACCAAGTGGCAGATACATGTCAACTCGCCGCTGCGGATTGCCGAGCTCACCGGCCGTGCCTTCGACATTGCAATGGCCGAGCGCGGCCCGGTGCAGATCAATATCCCGCGCGACTATTTTTACGGCGAAGGTGACTACGACATTCCGCAGCCGCACAAGCTGGAGCGTGCCGCCGGCGGGCCGGAGTCGCTGGATGCTGCCGCACGCATGCTGGCCAAGGCCAAGTTCCCGGTGATCCTTTCCGGCGGCGGCGTGATCATGTCTGGCGGCATCAAGGAGTGCGCCGCGCTGGCCGAGTATCTGACTGCACCGGTAGTGAACTCCTATTTGCACAACGATTCCTTCCCCGCGAGCCACCCGTTGTGCTGCGGCCCGCTGGGTTATCAGGGCTCCAAGGCGGCGATGAAGCTGATCGCCAGGGCCGATGTGGTGCTGGCGCTGGGCTCGCGGCTGGGCCCGTTCGGCACGCTGCCGCAGCACGGCCTGGACTACTGGCCGAAAAACGCCAAGATCATCCAGGTCGACGCCGATTCGCGGATGCTCGGCCTGGTCAAGAAGACCACGGTCGGCATCTGCGGCGACGCCAAACTCGCCGCCATGGCGCTGCTCGAGCGCGTCAAGGCCATCGCCAAGCTGGCGCCCAACAAGGCGCGACTGGCGGAAGTGCAAAAGGAAAAGAAAGCCTGGGCCGACGAGCTCGACAAGTGGCCTTCGCCCAATACCAAGACGCGCATCGGGCCGCGACAGGCACTGGCGGCGCTGGCGCGCGCGATGCCGAAGAACGCGATGGTTTCCACCGATATCGGCAACGTCTGCTCGGTATCGAACAGCTACCTGCATTTCGAGCAGGCGCCGTCGTTCCTCGCGGCGATGAGCTTCGGCAACTGCGGTTACGCGTTTCCCGCAGCGATGGGCGCCAAGGTTGGCCGCCCCGATCGCCCGGCGATCGCCTACGTCGGCGACGGTGCATGGGGCATGAGCCTCAATGAAGTGATGACCTGCGTGCGCGAGAAGATTCCGGCAATCGCGGTGGTGTTCAACAACGGCCAGTGGGGCGCGGAAAAGAAAAACCAGATCGATTATTTCGAGAACCGCTTCCTCGGTACCAACCTGCAGAATCCGAATTTTGCCGATGTCGCCGAAGCGATGGGGGCGCAGGGGCTGACGGTCGAGCATGTCGATGAGGTGGGTGATGCGTTGCGCGCGGCGGTGCGTTCCAACAAGCCGACGGTGATCAACATGATGTTGACACAGGAGCTCGGTGATCCGTTCCGGCGCGATGCGTTCCGTCAGCCGCAGCGCCTGTTGCCCAAGTACCGCAAGTACAGCGCGAAGCAGTACCGTTAAACCCCACAGTCCGCCACGAAGAAAGCCGGCGCGAGCCGGCTTTCTTTTCCGATGAAAACCCGATCAACCAAGGCGGCCCGGCTGGCCGATGTGGCACGGCTGGCCAAGGTATCGACAGCGACGGTGTCACGGGCGCTGACGCTGCCGCACAAGGTCAAGGCGCGTACGCTGGAGCGCGTGCAGCATGCGGCCAGCACGCTGGGCTATGTCGCACACGGTGCGGCGCGCGCGCTCGCATCACGGCGCACCCAGACCATCGGTGCTGTGGTGCCGACCCTGAACAACGCCATTTTCGCCAACACCATACACGCCCTGCAGCGCACGCTCGATGCTGCCGGATACGTGCTGCTGCTGGCGAGCCACGAGTTCGACGCGGACATCGAGGCACGGGTAACGCGCACGCTGATCGAGCGCGGGGTCGACGGGTTGGTATTGCTGGGCACGACGCATCATCCCGACATTTACCGGATGATCGAGGCGCATGCCGTACCGTATGTGTTGACGTGGGCATTTGACGAAAGCGGCGACCATCCCTGCGTCGGTTTCGACAATCGCGCTGCTGCAGTACGCATCACCAACTATCTGCTCGATCTCGGGCATCGCCGGTTCGCGATGATTTCAGGAATTACTGCCCACAACGAGCGCGCGCAGGAGCGCCTCGCCGGCGTGCGTGCGGCACTGGCGGCGCGCGGCATTGCGCTGCCTGCGGAGCGGGTTGTCGAAAAACCGTACACCCATACCGGTGGCCGGGAGGGGCTGCGCGAGGTGCTGACGGCGCAACAGCGGCCGACTGCGGTGATCTGCGGCAACGACGTGCTCGCCATCGGTGCGATCGCCGAATGCCATGTGCAGGGACTGGCGGTGCCAGCGGACGTGTCGATCACCGGGTTCGACGACATGGAGATCGCCGCGCTGATGACGCCCGCGCTGACTACCGTGCGCTTTCCGACCACGGATCTGGGCGTCTATGCCGCCAACCACCTGCTGCTGCGGCTGGAGGGCAAGGCAGTCGATCTGCGCTGCAAGCTGCCGACGGAACTGGTGGTGCGTGAAAGCGCAGCAGCGCCGGGCGCGCCTTAGCGCGGGGCTCAGGCCAGTGCTTTGCGCGCTTTGACGATCGCTGCCTTGACGCGTGCCGGCGCAGTGCCGCCGATGTGGCTGCGGCTTTTCATCGAGCCCTCCAGTGTCAGCGCTTCGAATACATCCGCGCCGACCAAGGGCGAGAACTGGCGCAGGTCTTCCAGCGACATCTCCGAAAGGTCGCAGCCGCGGGTTTCGGCCTGGCGCACCGCCAGCGCGACGGCCTCGTGGGCTTCGCGGAACGGCAGGCCCTTTTTGACCAGATAGTCGGCCAGATCCGTTGCCGTGGCATAACCTTCCAGTGCGGCAGTGCGCATTTTCCCGGCGTTGACGGTGATGCCGCCGACCATGCCGGCAAATACCGCCAGGCTCATCATCAGCGTGTCGACGGTATCGAGCAGCGGTTCCTTGTCTTCCTGATTGTCCTTGTTGTACGCGAGCGGCTGCGCCTTCATCAGCGTCAGCAGCGCGACCAGGTGGCCGTTGACGCGACCGGTTTTGCCGCGCACCAGTTCGGCGACATCGGGATTCTTTTTCTGCGGCATGATCGACGAGCCGGTGCAGTAGCGGTCGGCGATGTCGATGAAACCGAACCGCGGGCTCATCCACAGGATCAGTTCTTCGCTGAACCGCGACAGGTGGGTCATCGTCAGCGCTGCGACGGCGACGAATTCAATTGCAAAATCGCGATCGGATACCGCGTCCAGCGAATTTTCACAGACGCCGTCGAACCCCAGTTCCTTGGCCACCATCTGCCGGTCGATCGGGAACGATGTGCCGGCCAGCGCGGCGGCGCCGAGCGGTAGCCGGTTGACGCGTTTGCGGCAGTCGGCAAAGCGCTGCGCATCGCGAGACAGCATTTCGAAGTAGGCGAGCAGGTGATGCGCAAACGACACGGGTTGTGCAACCTGCAGGTGGGTGAAGCCGGGCATCACCGTATCGGTATGCTTCTCGGCGAGGTCGAGCAGTGCTCGCTGCAGCCCCTTGAGCAGTGTCTGCAAATGGTCGATTGCTGCGCGCAGGTATAGCCGCACGTCGGTGGCAACCTGGTCGTTGCGCGAACGACCGGTGTGCAGCCGCTTGCCGGCATCACCGACCAGATCGGTCAGCCGGCGTTCGATATTGAGATGCACGTCTTCCAGGTCGACGGACCAGGGAAACGTGCCGGCGCGAACCTCGTCACCGATCACGGCCAGCCCTTTTTCAATGGCCTCGAGATCGGCTGCAGACAGGATGCCGACGGCATGCAGCATGCGCGCATGGGCCACCGAACCCTGGATGTCGAACTCGGCCAGCCGCTGGTCGAATCCCACTGAAGCCGTGAAGCGCTTGACCAGCTCGTCAACGGGTTCGCTGAAGCGTCCCGACCAGGCCTTGGCAGCGCCCGACTTCGCGCCGCTTCCCGTTTTGTCTTTTGCTGTCATGAACTTGCGTGGGCTTTGCTAGAATGATTCCGCTATGGCGCGGAGTATAAATCATAATGCCAATACCGGTGCCCTGCCGGACTTCCGCAATTTCGGAATTCTGCTGCGCATACTGCTGATCGTGAACGGCGTGGCATTGCTTGCGTCGCTGCTGCAGGTGACGGTGATACGTGCGTTACCAGCGCAATTTACCGAGAACGCCGCGCTGGTCGAGCCGCTGCTGATCCTCAGTTTGCTGCTGCTTGCGGCCGGCAGCGGCGTGCTGCGTCGCCTGCCTTATGCGATCGGAATTGCTGCGGTACTGGCGATCGAGCTCGCACTGACGGTTGCGCTGCATTTCGCCACACGGGAGCTGTTCTTTGTCGAAGCGCATTCGCTGCCGCGCTGGCTGTTCATCGTCGCGCTGATTACCGGGATGCTGCTGGTCTATTTCGACCTGCGCGGGCGCGCGCTGTCGCCGGCGCTGGCTGAGGCAAGGCTGCAGGCACTGCAGGCGCGCATCCGGCCGCACTTCCTGTTCAACAGCATCAACGCCGTGCTGTCGCTGGTGCGCCAGGAGCCGCGGCGTGCCGAGACGGCGCTCGAAGACCTGGCGGGGCTGTTCCGCGCATTGATGGCGGACAATCGCGAACTGACGCCGATTTCCCGTGAAGTCGAGCTGTGCCGCCAGTATCTGGATCTGGAGCAGCTGCGCCTGGGCGATCGCCTGCGGGTGGAGTGGCATATCGAAAACATGCCGCCGGATGCGCTGGTGCCGCCGCTGGCATTGCAGCCCCTGCTCGAGAATGCTGTTTATCATGGCATCGAGCCGGCGGAAACACCCGGCACGGTGAGCATCAATATCTACGTCGCCCGTGACCGGTTGCATGTGGTGCTGCGCAATCCGTACCGGCCCAACGGTGATCATCACGTGGGCAACAGGATGGCGCTGGCCAATATCCGCGAGCGCCTGCAGCTGCATTTCGACGTTGCCGCGGAGTTGACAACCCGGGTCGGCGAAAACACCTACGAGGTGCGCATCGTGATGCCATATGTAAAGGACGGGCGGTGATCTCGCCGCCGCTACGGGTGCTGATTGTCGATGACGAAGCGCCGGCACGCAGCCGCATGCGTGATTTGCTGGCGGATGTCAGCGTCGCGCTGCCGGTGATGATTGCGGGCGAGGCTGCCACCGGCCGCGATGCGCTGCAGATTGCCGGGGCGGGCGGCGTTGATGTCGCGCTGCTCGATGTGCGCATGCCCGGCATGGACGGCATTGAATTGGCGCAGCACATGCAGAAGCTGGAGCCGCCGCCAGCGGTGATTTTTACCACGGCCTACGAAGCGTACGCGATCCAGGCCTTTGAGCTGCATGTGGTCGATTACCTGCTGAAACCCATCAAGGCGGCACGCCTGCAGGAAGCGCTGTCGCGGGTGATGCAGAGTGCCGCACCCTCGCCCGAAGTCCTGCGCGGGATGCAGTATGCGCCCCGTGTGTGCCTGAGCGCTGCCGAGCGCGGCAAGGTGCATCTGATCCCGGTGGAAGATGTGTTGTTCCTGCGCGCCGAACTCAAGTACGTGACGGTGCGCACCGCCAGCCGCGAATACCTGATCGAAGAATCGCTGACCCAGCTGGAACAGGAATTCCAGGATCGTTTCGTGCGCGTGCATCGCAACTGCCTCGTTGCGCGCGCCGCGATCCGCGGTTTTGAGCGGGCAGGCGGGGAGGCTGGTGAAGGGCCATGGCAGGTGGTGCTCGCCGGACTCGAGGACCGCATTCCGGTGAGCCGGCGCCAGCAGCATGTGGTGCGCGAACTGGCGCGGTGATTCCGGCTCAGCGTCGCTGCGACCGCATTTTGACCAGCCCTGCCTCGACGGCCTGCTCGATATACAGACCGTAGAAGTCGGCGGTCAGCAGGCCGCTGATCGGCGGCGCCGCCGGCTTGCCGTCGGCATCGAAGA
>RPOR01000050.1 GCA_003820645.1 Betaproteobacteria bacterium | reverse complement strand
CCTCGATGCGCACCAGCCATTCACCGCCGTTGGCGCGCGCATCGAGATAGCTGCCGACGGCAGCGACCAGTGAGCCGAAATGCAGCGGACCGCTGGGCGAGGGGGCGAAGCGGCCGCGGTAAGTGCGGGTATCCATACCGCAGTTTACCGCTAGCGCAGGCGCTAAAATGACACCATGTCGAATAAGCTTCACATCCGGGAGATTCAGCAATGAAAGTCAAAGCCGCCGTCGCGCATCGAGCGGGCGCCCCGCTGACCATCGAAACCGTGGACCTCGACGGCCCGCGCGCCGGCGAGGTGTTGGTCGAGATCAGGGCCACCGGCATCTGCCACACCGACGAATTCACGCGCTCAGGCGCCGATCCTGAAGGTCTGTTCCCGGCAATCCTCGGCCACGAGGGCGCGGGCGTGGTGGTCGACATCGGGCCCGGCGTCACCAGCCTGAAACAGGGCGATCACGTCATCCCGCTGTACACCCCGGAATGCCGTCAATGCGAGTATTGCCTCAGCGGCAAGACCAACCTCTGTCAGGCGATCCGCGTGACCCAAGGGCAGGGCGTGATGCCCGACGGCAGCAGCCGTTTCTCGGTGGGCGGCAAGAAAGTGTTCCATTACATGGGGACATCCACCTTCGCCAACTACACCGTGGTACCGGAAATCGCGCTGGCAAAAATCCGCGAGGATGCGCCCTTCGACAAGGTCTGCTACATCGGCTGCGGTGTCACCACCGGCATCGGCGCGGTGATCAACACCGCCAAGGTCGAGCCGGGCGCCAACGTCGTGGTGTTCGGTTTGGGCGGCATCGGCCTTAACGTGATTCAGGGCGCGCGGCTGGCCGGCGCCAACATGATCGTCGGCGTCGATTTGAATCCCTCGCGCAAGGTGCTGGCCGAAAAATTCGGCATGACCCATTTCGTTAACCCAAAGGAAGTCGAAGGCGACCTGGTGCCGTACCTGGTGAACTTGACCAAGGGGGGTGCGGACTACAGCTTCGAATGCATCGGCAACGTCGACGTGATGCGCCAGGCGCTGGAGTGCTGCCACAAGGGCTGGGGCGTGTCGGTGATCATCGGCGTCGCCGGCGCGGGACAGGAAATCAGGACCCGGCCGTTCCAGCTGGTCACCGGCCGCGTGTGGAAAGGAACCGCCTTCGGCGGCGCCAAGGGCCGGCGCGACGTGCCGAAGATTGTTGATTGGTACATGGACGGCAGGATCAACATCGACGACCTGATCACGCACAAGCTCGCGCTCGCGGACATCAACAAGGGTTTTGATTTGATGCACGCGGGGACATCGATCCGCAGCGTGGTCGTGTTCTGACGCTTCAGGCATGGACATCGTTATTCGGCATGCATTGCCTTCCGATGCGGCTGTGATTGCGGCTGGCGTCAAGGAATTGACCGACGAGATCATGGCGAGGACCGGTGCGCCGCATTTTGTCGTCGATGCCGTGCAGATAGAAAACGACTGCCGGAATTTCCTGAAAAGCGAGCGTTATGCGGTATATCTGGCGGAAGGGGCTGGCGCTCAGTGTGCGGGGTTCGCAACACTTTGCGAATCCCGTGCGCTGTATGCCGGCGGAAGTTTCGGCATCATCCAGGAGTTCTATGTCGCGCCGCAGTTCCGTTCCGCGGGCCTGGGCCGCAGGCTGCTTGACGTGATTGCGGCGCATGGCGGACGCCTGGGGTGGAAACGGCTGGAAATGTGCACGCCGCCGCTGCCGGAGTTCGACCGTACGCTGGAATTTTATCGACGCAACGGTTTCGAAATCACGGGTGGCCGCAAGATGAAGCGACTGCTGTAGCAGGCGTAGCCCGTATGGACCGAAGTGAAATACGGGAACAGCGAACGATTTCCCCCTTAATCCGCTGCCCGCCCAGTGGACTTTCTTAGGTGCGCGCTCCTTACGGGCTACATGATCCCGCGATTGGTTGCACAACGTTTGGTCTATCATGTTGATGTGACGACGATAACCACACCCGCTGCAGCAGAGGTTTTTGCTTTCGACAATACCTACGCCCGTGATCTCGATGGGCTGTACGTGCCGTGGAAAGCGGCGCAGGTTCATGAGCCACGGCTGGTAAAGCTCAACCATGCGCTGGCCGAAGAGCTGGGGCTGGATGCGCAGGCGCTGGATACTCCAGCAGGCGCGCTGATCTTCTCCGGCAATAAGCTCCCCGAAGGCACGGTGACCATCGCCCAGGCCTACGCCGGCCACCAGTTCGGTGGTTTCTCGCCGCAACTGGGCGATGGCCGTGCGCTGCTGCTGGGCGAGGTGATCGACAAACAGGGCAAACGCCGCGACATCGCCTTCAAGGGTTCGGGCCGCACGCCGTTCTCGCGCGGCGGCGACGGCAAGGCGGCGCTGGGGCCGGTGCTGCGTGAGTACCTCATCGGCGAGGCGATGCATGTGCTGGGCATCCCGACCACGCGCGCACTGGCGGCGGTGACCACCGGCGAAGTGGTGCGCCGCGAGCGCAACCTGCCGGGCGCGGTGCTGACCCGGGTGGCGGCCAGCCACATCCGGGTCGGCACCTTCCAGTTCGTTACCGCGCGCGGCGACGATGCGACGCTGCGCAAGCTCGCCGACTATGTGATCGAGCGCCATTACCCAGAACTCCAAGGTCAGGCTGATCCTTGCTTCGGACTGCTGCGTGCACTCAGTGAACGCCAGGCCGAACTGATCGCGCGCTGGATGAACGTCGGCTTCATCCACGGCGTGATGAACACCGACAACATGACGCTCTCGGGTGAAACCATCGACTACGGCCCGTGCGCCTTCATGGACCACTATCATCCGGCGACGGTGTTCAGTTCCATCGACGAACACGGTCGTTATGCCTATGCCAACCAGCCGCCGATCGCCAACTGGAATCTCGCGCGCTTCGCCGAGGCGCTGCTGCCACTGCTGACGGAAGAAAGCAGCGGGGACCAGGACAAGGCCGTCGAGCGGGCGATGGCAATCCTCGGCACTTTCCAGGAACGCTACGAACAGTGCTGGCTGGGCGGCATGCGCCGGAAACTCGGACTGACGCGCGAACAGGATGATGACTTTGCGCTGGCCACGGATTTCCTGAAGGCCATGGAAGGGCAGGGCGTCGATTTCACCCAGGCCTTCCGCCGGCTGGCCGATACCGCGGAAGCCGCCGATGCCTCACGTGAAGGCTGGTTGCGCAAGCTCTATGCCAATGATGCGGCGCTGGATGCCTGGCTGCCGCGCTGGCGTATGCGCATCAATGCGGAAGCGGTGGCGCCTGCGCAACGCGCGCAGGCCATGCGTGCGGTCAATCCGGTTTATATCCCGCGCAACCACCGGGTCGAGGAAGCACTGGCGGCTGCGGTGAATCGGGGCGATTACGCGCCGTTTGAAAAACTGCTGGCGGTATTGCAGCGGCCGTTTGACGAGCATATGGCGCTGTCAGCTTATGCCGACCCGGCGCCGGCCAGCGAATCGGCCGGTTATCAGACGTTTTGCGGCACCTGATCCCCGGTGATTCAGACCTTATTCCGTGGCCCAGCGAAAATCGACGGTCTGCAGATTTGCCGTGCCTACGGTCACCGTGCGTTTGACGGCGTTGCCGGCAAAGGTCGCAACGATTTGATAGCTGCCGGCCGGTAATTTGGCGAGGAACCACGGCCCTGCGGATGTCGCATCCAGCAGCGTTTTTCCCTTGGCGTCGGCGATCACCACCTGCACGTCGGCGACGTAATTGCCGGATTGCAGGGCGAACACCAGCTTGAGATTGAAGTCCTTGGTCAGCGATTCGAGTTTGGCGATCGAGTCCGCGCCGATACCACCGGAAACATGGGAGATGCCGCCAGCGCTTTGCACGGTGGCATCGGCACTGATCGCATGGCCCGCGGACAGGAGCATGGTGCTGCCGAGGAGCAAAGCGGCAAAGCCGCGCGCCATCATTCCGTTGTTGATGTTTTTGACAAGTTGCATGTGCTGACTCTCCTCGGTCGAATGGTTATAAAAATTGGGCTACATTGCGGCGGTCCGGTGTCGAGGGTATTGATTATTCGCGATTGCGGTGCGACTTCTGTACGCTGGCGCACAGCGGGGAACATTTGACACTCTGCAGGCGCGACACCATGCGCAGTGCCCCGTATGCCGGGAACATCGGAGCGTCATCGGCACTTAGAATGAATATTATATAAGTATTTGTTTTTATTGATATTGTTATGCGGCATCCGCAGTGTGCAGCTGCACCACTTTGCCCTCGTCATCGTTGGCAGCCGTCGCCTGCGATTCCCAGCGCACCAGTTCCATGCGGCCGTCGTAGTGTTCGACGACGGCGGTGCAGCTGTCCACCCAGTCGCCGCAGTTGATGTAGGTGACGTCCTCGATCCGGCGCAGCGTGGCGGTGTGGATGTGGCCGCAGATCACGCCGTCGAGTCCGCGCTGTGCCGCGGTCCGCGCCACCGCGGTTTCGAAATCGCTGATGAAACTCACCGCCTTCAGTACATTGCGTTTGGCGTAATCGGCCAGCGACCAGTGGCCGCTGATGCCGAGCTTGCGGCGCAGCCACGACAGCCCGCGGTTGAGGTGGATCAGGAAGTTGTAGGAGATGTCGCCGAGCACGGACACCCAGCGGTGCAGCGCGGTGATCTGGTCGTATTCGTCGCCATGCAGCAGCAGGTATTGTTTGCCGTCGGCGGCGGTGTGCACATGCTCACGGACCAGGTGCACGTCGCCGAAATTGGAGCCGACATGTTCGCGCAGTAACTCGTCGTGATTGCCGGGAATCAGGTACACGTTCGTATCGTGACGGGCCCGCTTGAGTATTTTCTGCACCACGGTGTTGTGCGCCGCGGGCCAGTGTACCGCGCGGCTCATTGCCCAGAAGTCGATGATGTCGCCGACCAGGAACAGGTGGTCGCATTCATGCTCCTTCAGAAATGCCAGCAGGTGGTCGGCTTGGCAGGCGCGGGTGCCGAGATGGATGTCGGACAGGAACAGCGTGCGGACGCGGGTCATGGCGATGTCGGCCTGAAAAGTGCCTGATTGCAATGGGTTTTCAATGCGTGAAGGGTAGTGCGCAAATGTTTCGGCAACGTGACGGGCAGGCATTGCGCGGGGATGATTTCGCTACAATGCGCGCATGACCATTCCTTTGCTGACCGAACTGCCGTACCGCGCCGACAGCGCCGCGCTGTTCGAAGCGGTCGCCGACCGGCCGTGGGCGGTGTTTCTCGACAGCGGCCTGCACCATCCCGGGCGGGCACGTTATGACATCATCGCCGCCGAGCCGTACGTGCGGCTGGTGACACGCGGCGCACTCACTGAAGTCCATGCCGATGGCGTTGAACTGTCACGTGCCGATCCCTTCGAGCTGCTGCGGACACATGTCGCGATGGATGTCGCCGGTGCCAGCGACCTGCCATTCAGCGGTGGCGCAATCGGTTACTTCGGCTATGACCTCGCGCGCCGCATCGAGCGCCTGCCGGCGCGCGCGCGCGATGCGGAGCGCATCCCGGACATGGCGGTGGGCCTGTACGACTGGGCCGTCGTGGTCGATCACTCCGAGCGCCGCACCTGGCTGGCCGGGCAGGGGCGCGATCCGGAAACCGATCTCAAGTGGAATGCGCTGGTGCGCCTGTTCACCGATTTGCCGGCTGAGCGCCGGCGGGTGCCGTTCCGGGTGATCTCGCCGGTGACTTCCAACCTGACGCCGCAGCATTACGGACGCGCGTTTGACCGCGTGCTCGATTACATCCGGGCCGGCGACTGTTACCAGGTCAACCTGGCGCAGCGTTTTTCCGCCCAGGCCACCGGCGATCCGTGGCTGGCCTATCAGCGACTGCGGCTGATCAATCCCGCGCCGTATTCCGCCTACCTGTCGACGCCGTACGCGCACATCCTGTCGGCTTCGCCGGAACGTTTTCTACGCGTCGAACGCGGACAGGTGGAAACCAAGCCGATCAAGGGCACGCGGCCGCGCGCCGGCCATGCGCGGCTCGATGCCGAGATCATCGCCGAGCTGCTGGCCAGCGAGAAAGACCGTGCCGAGAACCTGATGATCGTCGACCTGCTGCGCAACGACCTGTCGAAGAACTGCGAACTCGGTTCGGTCAAGGTGCCCAAACTGTTCGAAGTCGAGAGTTTCGCCACCGTGCATCACCTGGTGAGCACGGTCACCGGCCGGCTCGCGCCCGGGCGCGATGCGATCGACCTGCTGCGCGGCGCGTTTCCCGGAGGGTCGATCACCGGTGCGCCGAAGCTGCGGGCGATGCAGATCATCGAAGAACTCGAGCCGCATCGCCGCGGTGTCTACTGCGGCGCCATCGGCTATGTCGGTTACGACGGTAATATGGACACCAGCATCGCGATCCGCACGCTGGTGCATTCGCACGGCACCGTGCGCTTCTGGGCCGGCGGCGGCATCGTTGCCGACTCGCAGCGCGATGCGGAATACCAGGAAACCTTCGACAAGGCTGCGGCGCTGCTCAACCTGCTGCAGCAGAGCGCGGCGAGCGCGAGCGCCTGAGTCACCGTCATCGTCCTGTCATGGAGGTGCCGTAACCTGCGCGGCTTCCACTGCCGGAGCAGCTGATGAGCCACAGTTACAGCGACGGGCGAACGCTCAACGATTCGCCGAATACCACGTTCGAACAAATCCTCGAAACCCGGCTGTCGCGCCGCGGCCTGCTCAAGGGCGCCGTTGCGCTGGCGGTTGCCGGCAGTCTGCCGCTGTCGGTGGCGGGCTGTGCCACGGGGCTGCGCCGCGAGGGCGGCCTCGGTTTCCGCGGCATTGCCGTTTCCACGGCTGATGCGGTTCGTGTCCCTGAAGGGTATGCAGCGAACGTGCTGTACGCCTGGGGCGATCCCGTCGGCCACCCTTCCGGCTCGCCGGCCTTCAGGCCCGACGCAGGCAATACCGCCGACGACCAGGCGCTGCAGGCGGGCATGCACCACGACGGCATCCACTATTTTCCGCTGCCGTACGGGTCGGACAATTCGGCGAACGGCCTGCTGGTGATGAACCACGAATACACCGACGACGGCTTGCTGCATGCAGACGGTTTCGCGAACTGGAGCGCCGACAAGGTGCGCAAGGCGCAGAACGCGCATGGCTGTTCGGTGATCGAGGTGCGTGCAGCCGGCGGCAAGTGGGAGGTCGTGCGGCCGTCGCGCTACGCGCGGCGCGTCACTGCGCGCACGCCGCTGCGCATCTCCGGTCCGGCGGCGGGCAGTGCCGGCATGAAAACCGCTGCCGACCCGGCCGGCACGACGGTGCTGGGCACGTTCAACAACTGCGCGCATGGCTTTACGCCGTGGGGCACTTATCTGACCTGCGAGGAAAACTGGGATACCTATTTCACCAGCAGCGGCACGCTTATGCCGGACCAAAAGCGCAATGGCGTTTCGCCGAAGGGGCGCGGCTATCGCTGGGATGAATTCGACGAACGCTTCGACGCCGGCAGACATCCCCACGAACCCAATCGCCACGGCTGGGTGGTCGAGTTTGATCCGTACGATCCGCAGTCGCAGCCGGTCAAACGCACCGCACTGGGGCGGTTCAGCCACGAAGGCGCCTGGTCCGCGACCGCGCGCGACGGGCGCCTGGTGGTGTATCTCGGTGATGACCGCCGATTCGAATACATCTACAAGTTCATATCGCGCGATGCGTGGAACCGGGTGGATCGCAACGCCAACCGCAACCTGCTCGATCACGGCACACTCTATGTCGCGAGGTTTCACGACGACGGCAATGGCGAGTGGCTGCCTTTGGTACATGGGCAGGGCAAGCTCACCCGGGAGTACGGATTTGCGGATCAGGCCGACGTGCTGATCCGCACGCGTGCCGCGGCCGATGCCGTCGGCGCGACGAAAATGGACCGTCCGGAATGGATTGCCGTGCATCCGGCGAGCCACGAGGTCTACTGCACGCTGACCAACAACAGCCAGCGTGGCACGAAGGACAAGGCGGGCATCGACCGCGCCAACCCGCGTGCAAACAACGTGTTCGGCCAGATCATCCGCTGGCGTGAAGCGGGCGACGATCCGGCCGGCATGAAATTCGCGTGGGACCTGTTTGCGATTGCCGGTGATCCACAGCATCCGGATACCGCCAGGCGCGGCAATATCAAAGGCGACGCCTACGGCAGTCCCGATGGCCTGTGGTTCGATGACAGCGGCCTGCTGTGGATACAGACCGACGTGTCGGCCAGCACGCTCAACAAGAACCACTACGAACGGCTGGGCAACAACCAGATGCTCGCCGCCGATATCCGCACCGGCGAGACGCGCCGTTTCCTGACCGGTCCCAATGGCTGCGAGGTGACCGGCGTCGTCATGACGCCGGACGCGCGCACCATGTTCGTCAATATCCAGCATCCGGGCGAGTCGCCGCAAGGCCGCAACGACCCGCTGCAGCCGAAGGCGCACAGCGCCTGGCCCGATGGCTCGTCCGGTGGCCGACCGCGCTCGGCGACCGTGGTCATCCGCAGGAACGACGGCGGCATCATCGGCACCTGAGTCCTCCCCAAAACGGGGCCGATTTTTATGCCATCATCGCGTTTCGATCACAACGGAGCGCGACGATGGCTGTGCAGGAACTGACCCGGGAGAATTTCGAGACTACGGTCACCGGCAACAAGATGGTGATCGTGGATTTCTGGGCGCCATGGTGTGGCCCCTGTCGCGGGTTCGCCCCCGTATTCGAAGCGGCATCGGAACAACACCCCGACGTGGTCTTTGCCAAGGTCAATTCCGACGACGAGCAAGGACTGGCTGCGCATTTCGGCATTCGCTCGATTCCCACCATCATGCTGTTTCGCGAGGAAGTGATCGTGTTCATGCAGTCCGGCGCATTGCCGGCGGCGGGGCTGGACAGCGTGCTGACGCAGGCCAAGGCGCTGGACATGGAGCAGGTGCGCCGTGACATCGCCGAACAGCAGGCGCAGCAACAGCAGTAAAAATCAAACAAAAAACAACAGCTTATTTCTGATCCCGCCGCTGGCGGGCAGCATCGTCGGGCGCCATGCGGCGATGTCCATCCGGTTTTTTCGCAGAGGAGCGGCGATGTCTGCACGTGGTTTCTGGATCGATCATTTTCCCGGCAATTTCCTGTGGTCCAACGCCGCGCTGGCGTGCAAGGGGATGGCGCCGTACGGCGTGGTGGCGATGGACGAGATCGACCGCATTGCCGAGAAGCTGAAAACGCGGCAGGGTGAACCGGAGGCGTGGCAGCAGGAATGGTGCGCGATGGCGGCCCGCATCGAGCACGGCGCAGACGCGGCGGCGGCGCAGGGCCATGACCGTACGGCCGGTAATTATTATCTGCGTGCCGGCAATTATTACTACACCGGCGAACGGTTCATTCCCCCGGGCGATGCCAAGCGCGAGGTCGGGCGCAAGGCCTACCGCTGTTATCGCGAAGGGCTGACCCGCTGTCATCCCGAAATCGAATTTGTCGAAGTGCCCTACGAGGGCGTGACGCTGCCTGCACTGTTCATGAAGGCACCGGGCGTGCCGCAGCGTGCGCCGACGGTGGTGATCTTCAACGGCATGGACAACTGCAAGGAAATGAGCGTGATTTTCGCCGGTCTCGAATTCGCGAAGCGCGGCATGCATACGCTGGCAATCGACGGCCCGGGGCAGGGTGAGACGCTGCGTTTCCGCGGCATCCACAGCCGTTACGATTACGAGGTGCCGGGCAAGGCGGCCTATGACTATGTCGCGCAGCGTGCCGACGTCGATCCGGCGCGGGTGGTGATCATGGGCTACAGCTTTGGCGGCTACTATTCGGCGCGCATCGCCGCATTCGACAAACGTTATGCCGCCGGCGTGGCGATGACCGCGCTGCACTGGGATCTTGCCGCATGGCAGATCCGCATCAGGGAAAAGGCGCAGGCCGAGGGCACCAAGGTCGCGCAGTCGAATTTCCAGTTCCAGTGGGTGGTCGGCGCCGCCGACGCCGACGGCGGCATCGAAATCGCAAAGCGGTTCACGCTGAAAGATGTTGCGCGGCAGATTACGATGCCGTTTCTGGTTACTCACGGCGCCAATGACCGGGTGGTGCCGGCGGAGAATGCCCAGAAACTCCATGACGCGATCGGCTCGAAACGCAAGACCTTGCGCGTGTTCACGGCAGACGACGGTGGCGCCGAGCATGCGCATGTCGACAATCGCCAGGTCGGCATCGATTTCGTTGCCGACTGGATAGCCGCCACTCTGCCGGACTGAGCGGGTCGCACACCACCGGGCCCCGCTGCGCCGGCACGCCGGCGATAACCGCCCTGACAACGCCCGTACAGGCGCGGTAAACTGCGGATTCCCGCCGCTGTCCGATCTCAGGTCATTCTGAATCCCGAATCCTCATGAAACGCATCGTTTATCTTGCGGCCGTGGTCGCATTGCTGGTTGGCGCCGGTTTGGCCTGGCGTCATTATTCGAAACCGCAGCCCGCGCCTGCCGCAAAACCGGCGGCGGGCCCGGCACGAGCGCTGCCGGTGAAAGCGGCGCAGGTGCGCGAAGACACGATCGTGGAGGCCGTGACCGCCGTTGGCACGCTGCTGGCCAACGAGGCGGTGATGATCCGGCCGGAAATCGACGGCCGCATCGAGACCATCCACTTCCAGGAAGGACAACTGGTGCGCCAAGGCGACAAACTGGTGTCGCTGGATGCCTCGGAAGTCGAGGCGCAGCTGGTATCGGCGGTTGCTGCGGCGAACCTGAACCGCAGCCGGCTGCGGCGGGCCGAGGAGCTGTACGCCAGAAAGTTCATCAGTGCGCAGGCGCTCGATGAAGGGCGCGAGAATCTCAATCAGACCGATGCGCGCGTAGCCGAGATCAAGGCGAAGCTCGCGAAAAGCCTGATTCGCGCTCCGTTCGAAGGCGTGACCGGCCTGCGCCAGGTGAGTCCCGGTGCGTATGCCAAGGCGGGGCAGGATATCGCACGGCTGGAAGGCATCGGCACCCTGAAACTCGATTTTCGCGTGCCGGAGACTTATTTGCGCAAGATCCGCGTCGGCCAGGCGCTGGCGGTCACCGTCGATGCCTACCCTGCAGAAAGCTTCAGTGGCGTGATTTATGCGATCGAACCCTCGGTCGATGAAGCGACGCGCACGGTGCTGCTGCGTGCGCGTCTGCCGAATCCCGGCGTGCGGCTGAAGCCGGGCATGTTCGCAAGGGTGAACCTGACGCTGGCGCGGCGCGACAACGCGCTGGTGGTGCCGGAACAGGCGATCGTGCCGCGGGGTAGCGGCAGCTACGTGTTCCGTATCGATGGCGGCAAGGTGGCGCTGACGAAAGTCGAACTCGGCCTGCGTCGCCCGGGTGAAGTGGAGATCGTCTCCGGGCTTGCGGCCGGACAGGCCATTGTTGCCGACGGCCAGCTGAAGCTGCAGGACGGTGCCGCGGTTGCGGTGATGGCGGAGCAGCAGCGGGCGGCGAAGTAGCCATGTTTTTGCCCGAGATTTCCGTCAAGCGTCCCGTGCTGGCCACGGTGATGAGCCTGCTGATCATCCTGGTCGGCGTGATTTCCTTCGACCGGCTGACGGTGCGCGAGTATCCGAAAATCGATTCACCGGTGGTCTCGGTGCGCACGGTGTATACCGGCGCCAGTCCGCAGGTGATTGAATCGCAGGTGACGCAGCCGCTCGAGGACAGCATTTCCGGCATCGAGGGCGTCAAGACGCTGAAGTCGGTCAGTCGCGAGGAAGTCAGCCAGATTACCGTCGAGTTCACCAACGACCGCGATCCCGATCTTGCCGCGAATGACGTGCGCGACCGGGTGTCGCGTGCCCGCGATCGCCTGCCGACCGAGGTCAAGGAGCCGATCATTGCCAAGGTCGAGGCCGATGCGCAGGCCATCATCTGGTTGCGGCTGTTCTCGGAGCAGCACAGCGCGCTGGAGATTTCGGATTACGCCGACCGCTATGTTGCCGACCGCCTGAAAACGCTGTCCGGCGTCGCCTCGGTGATTATCGGCGGCGAACGGCGCTATGCCATGCGCATCTGGCTCGACCGCGAGCGGCTCGCCGCGTATGCGCTGACGCCGCAGGATGTCGAGGACGCGCTGCGCCGGCAGAATATCGAGGTGCCGTCAGGGCGCATCGAAAGCAACCAGCGCGAGTTTACGGTGCTCTCCGAAACCGACCTGCGCACGCCCGAGCAGTTCAACCGGCTGATCGTCCGCGAGGTGAAGGGCTACCCGGTGCGCCTGAGCGACCTGGGGCGGGCCGAGCTCGGCGCGGCAGATGAGCGCAACATCCTCCGTGTCAACGGCAATCCGGCCGTGGGCCTGGGTATCGTCAAGCAGTCGACCGCCAACACGCTGGCGGTGGCGCAGGCGGTCAAGCGCGAGGTGCCGAAGATCGCCGCGGCCCTGCCGCCGGGCATGCAGGTTGCGATCGCCTTCGATACCTCGGTGTTCATCGAGCAGTCGATCAGTTCCGTCTACACGGTGATGAGCGAGGCCCTGGTGCTGGTGGTGCTGGTGATTTTCCTGTTCCTGCGCTCGCTGCGCGCCACGCTGATCCCGTTTGTGACCATTCCGGTATCCCTGATCGGGGCATTTTTCCTGATCTGGATCATGGGCTTTTCGATCAACGTGCTGACGCTGCTGGGCATCGTGCTTGCCGTCGGGCTGGTCGTCGACGATGCGATCGTCGTGCTCGAGAACATCCACCGCCATATCGAGGACGGCATGACGCCGGTCGCGGCGGCACTGACCGGCGGGCGCGAGATTGCCTTTGCCGTGGTGGCGATGACGGTGACGCTGGCCGCGGTGTTCGCGCCACTGGCGTTTGCGACCGGCAACACCGGACGGCTGTTCCTCGAATTTGCGCTGACCGTGGCTTCCGCAGTGGTGGTGTCGGGTTTCGTTGCGCTGACGCTGACGCCGATGATGTGCTCCAGGCTGCTGCGGCACGAGCGGTCGCACGGCCGTGTCTACAATGCGCTGGAACGTTTTTTTTCCGGTTTGTCGACAGGTTACGAGCGGTTCCTGCGCTGGAGCCTGGCGCACCGCCTGCAGGTGGTCGCCGTGTTCGGCATCGTTGCCGTCGGCGGCATGGTGCTGTTCACGGGCATCCGGTCCGAACTGTCACCGCTGGAGGACCGCGGCTTTTTCCTCGGGGTGATGTCGGCGCCGGAGGGTGCGACCAAGGAATACACCGACGATTACGCGCGCATCTGGGAGAAGATCTACAGCGAAGTGCCGGAGATCAGTTCCTACTTCGTGGTCGTTGCGCCGGGTCTTGAGCGCCCCAATCCGGTGAATTTTGCGTTGTCGTTCGTGCGCCTGACGGACTGGAGTGAGCGCAGCCGCAAGACCCAGGAAATCACCGCGTCGATCGCGCCGCGAATGTTCGCGACCATGCCCGGTGTGCTGGCGTTTCCGGTGAATCCGCCGTCGCTGGGCCAGAGTTTTCGCAACCCGCCGCTGCAGTTTGTGGTGCAGGGCAATTCGTATGAGGAACTCGACCGGGCCGTCACTACACTGATGGCGAAGGCGCGGCAGTCGCCGGCGCTCGCCAACATCGACAGCGACCTCAAGCTCAACAAGCCGCAGCTGACCGTGGACATCGACCGCGAAAAGGCCGCGGTGCTGGGCATCCAGGTGGAGACCATCGGCCGCACGCTGGAGACCCTGCTCGGCGGCCGCCAGGTGACGCGATTCAAGCGCGAGGGCAAGCAGTACGACGTCATCGTCAAGCTTGAGGACAAGGACCGGCAGCAACCGGCCGATCTGACTTCGATCTATGTGCGCGGTGGGGGCGGCGGCATCACGCAACTGTCCAATCTGGTTACGGTCAGCGAAACGGTCGCGCCCAAGGAGCTCAACCACTTCAATCGGCTGCGCGCGGCGATCATCTCCGCCAATGTGGCGCCCGGCTACTCGTTGTCCGAAGCGCTGACGGTCATGGAGCAGGCCGCCGGCGATGTGCTGACACCCGATTACCAGACCGCGCTGGACGGCCAGTCGCGCGAATTCCGCGAATCCGGACAGCAGCTGTACCTGATTTTTGTGCTCGCGCTGGTATTCATTTACCTGGTGCTGGCGGCGCAGTTCGAAAGCTTCCGTGGCCCGCTGGTGATCATGCTGACCGTGCCGCTGGCGGTGACCGGCGCGCTGCTGGCCATGAAGCTCACCGGCGGCACCCTCAATGTCTACAGCCAGATCGGACTGGTGATGCTGATCGGGCTGATTACCAAGAACGGCATCCTGATCGTCGAGTTCACCAACCAGCTGCGCGACCAGGGGCGCAACAAGATCGAGGCGCTGGTTGAGGCCTGCGTGCTGCGGTTGCGGCCGATCCTGATGACGACGGCCGCGACCGTGCTCGGGGCCGTGCCGCTGGCCATCGCCACCGGCGCCGGTGCCGAGTCCCGTTCCGCGATCGGGTGGGTGGTCGTCGGCGGCATGAGTGTCGGCACGCTGTTCACGCTGTTTGTGATTCCGGTGGCCTATACCTGGATCGTCGGCGAACGCAAAGTGGTGACGGCGGCCGGTGCTGCTCCGGTGCCGGCAGCAGCGCCGGCCCGGACTTGATTCAGGCGGCGGCTGCGCCCAGCGCGCGGTCGAGCCAACCCGGCGCATACGCCTGGTCGACGAACCATCGCAGCGCCTTGCCGCGGTGCGCGGTGCGCCAGGCGATGAACAGCATCTGGCTGACCTTGGGTTCTTCGGTCTGCTTGATCACCAGTTCGCCGCGTGCCACGGCCGCTGCGGCCAGGCACTGCGGCAGGTAACCGACGCCCAGCCCCATCGCCTGCGCCCGAAGTTTTACGGCGGCATCGGCAATGGTCAGCGTGTCCTGGCCTGACAACAGACCGGTGGTGCGCGGCGGCAGATTGCGCGAACTGTCGGCGACCACCACCGCGCGATGGGCGCGGATGTCGCTGCGGGTCAGCGGTTCTGCTGTCGTCGCCAGTGGATGGGCGGGCGCCACGGCAAACACCCAGTCGATCTCGCCCAGCGGCCGTGTCTGGTAGCCGCCGCCGGACGGCCCTTCACCCGATGCGCCGATGGCGAGATCGGCGCGCCCTGACACCAGTGCGTCCCAGCAACCGCCCAGCACCTCGGCAGTGAAGCGCAGCCGCGTCTCGGCGTTCTGCGCATAAAACTCCTGCGCCAATTTCAGCATCGCCGCGGCGGGGAGCAGGCCGTCGTAGGCCACGCGCAGTTCGGCTTCCCAGCCTGTCGCCACGCGTTTGACGCGCGCCTCGAGCTCGCCGGCGGCGCGCAGCAGGTGGCGGCCTTCATCGAGCAGTTCGCGACCGGCGGCGGTCAGCTTGGCGCGGTGACCGCGACGGTCGAACAGCAGCACGTCGAGGTCTTCTTCCAGCTTCTGCACGGTGTAGGTCACGGCGGACGGCACGCGATGCAGTTCGTGCGCGGCGGCGGCAAAGCTGCCCCTGCGCTCGATGGCGTCGAGGACCAGCAGTGCGTCGAGTGACAGTCTCATCCCGGTTATTTCTTGATTAAAAAAATTAAGTATTTAACATTACATAATGTAACACAATGATTTTATGTAAGATAAATATTCATAAAATTAGATCAATTTAGTCAGAATATTCCGCTTTCTTGCCTGGGTCAGGCTGCCTAAGATGCGTTCCATTGCAATACCCGATCAATTTACCCGGAAAAGGAGCTGCCATGCTGACCCTGCGCAAAAGCGAAGATCGCGGCCATGCCAACCACGGCTGGCTGGATTCGTACCACAGCTTTTCGTTTGCCGATTACCACGACCCCGAGCATATGGGCTACGGCCCGCTGCGCGTGATCAACGAAGACCGCGTGCAGGCCGGCGCCGGTTTCGGCACCCACGGCCACCGCGACATGGAAATCATCAGCTACGTGCTCGACGGCGCGCTGGCGCACGAGGATTCGATGGGCAACGGATCGGCCATCGTGCCGGGCGACGTGCAGCGCATGAGCGCCGGCACGGGGGTGCGCCATTCCGAGTTCAACCACAGCAAGACCGGCGCCACGCATTTCCTGCAGATCTGGATCGAGCCGAAGTTCACCGGCATCAAGCCCTCGTACGAGCAGAAGCATTTTTCCGCCCAGGAGAAACGCGGGCGCCTGCGGCTGATCGCGTCGCCCGATGGACGCGACGGCTCGGTGAGCATGAACCAGGACGCGTTCCTTTACGCCGGGCTGTTCGATGGTGCGGAAAACGCGGCGCTGACGATTGCTGCGGGGCGCCAGGGTTACGTCCATGTTGCGCGCGGCCGCATCACCGTCAACGGCCAGGCGCTGGACGCCGGCGATGCGCTGAAAACCGGTGCTGGCGCGATCACGCTGCAAGGCGGGCAGGCGGCGGAAGTACTGGTGTTCGACCTGCCCTGAACGTGTTGCGGAAATTATTCGGTTTACCGATTCAATTCACATCAAACATGGAGAAATCATCATGAGCAAAGTCGCAATCGTTCATCACAGTGGTTATGGTCACACCGCCGCGGTCGCAAAGGCCGTGGCAAAAGGGGCCGCCGGCATCGCCGACACCACTGCACAACTGATCGCTGTTGCGGACGTCGATAAACACTGGAATGACCTCGCCGCGGCCGACGCCATCATTTTCGGCGCGCCGACTTACATGGGCAGCGTGTCCGCGCCGTTCAAGACGTTCATGGACGCGAGCTCCAAGGTCTGGTTCGCCCAAGGCTGGAAGGACAAGGTCGCCGCCGGTTTCACCCATTCCGGCAGTCAGGGCGGCGACAAGTACAACACCATGACCCAGCTATTCACGCTGGCGATGCAGCACGGCATGGTGTGGGTCGGGCTGGGCCTGCTGCCCGGCAACAACTCGAGCAAGAGCAGCAATGCCGACCTCAACCGGCTGGGCAGTTCAACCGGGCTGCTGACGCAGTCGAACGTCGACCAGGGCGCCGAAGCGATTCCGGCCAGCGACCTGCTCACAGCTGAACACCTGGGCCGTCGCGTCGCTGAATTCGCATTGGCGCGCGAAGCCGTGGCCGCCTGAATTCAATATCAACTTCAATCGAAAGGATTTGATCATGATTCAGCAACAAACCGCGCCCTATGCAGCGCTGGTACTGCGCTTCGCCCTGGGCGTGATGTTCATCGCCCACGCGCTGCTTAAAGTCGTCGTGTTTACCGTGCCGGGCACCGTGCAGTTTTTCGAATCCGTCGGGTTTCCCGGCGCGCTGGCTTACGTGACCATCGCGGTCGAGCTGGGTGCCGGCGTGCTACTGCTCCTGGGTGCCGGCACGCGCTGGGTCGCGCTGGCGACAGTGCCAGTGCTGCTGGGCGCGGCCTGGGTGCATCTGCCCAACGGCTGGGTGTTCAGTGCGCAGGGCGGCGGCTGGGAATATCCGGTGTTCCTCGCGGCGGCTGCAGCCGTGCAGTTCCTGCTCGGTGACGGCGCCTATGCGTTGTCGGGCCGGCAGCAGCCCTTGCCTGCACGGCAGCTGGCCTGAGCTGCGGCGACCGGTGTAGTCTGCAAAGCTGACATCATGAATCGTCTTCCTGCATTGTTTGTTTCACACGGCGCGCCGACGCTGGCGCTGGAGCCGGGGCCGACGCGCGGTTTTCTCGCGCAACTCGGCGCCGCGATCGGTCGTCCCCGGGCGATCCTTTCGATATCGGCGCACTGGGAAACCGCAGCGCCGGCCGTCGGCGCAGCGTTGCAACCGGAAACCATTCACGATTTCTACGGTTTCCCCGAAGCGCTGTACGCGATGCGTTATCCGGCACCCGGCGCGCCGGAGCTGGCGAATCAGGCGGTGCAACTGCTGGCCGCGGCAGGCCTGGCCGCCGCTGACGAAGCGGACCGCGGACTGGATCACGGTGCGTGGGTGCCGCTGATGCTGATGTACCCGGAAGCCGATATTCCGGTGACGCAGTTGGCGGTACAGAGTCACCTCGGGCCTGCGCATCACTGGCGGGTCGGCGAAGCCTTGCGTCCGTTGCGCGACGAGGGTGTTTTGATCATCGGTTCGGGCAGCGTGACCCACAACCTGCGCGAATTCGGCCGTCATCGTTACGATTCGCCGCCGCCTCCCTGGGTCAGCGAATTCAATGACTGGCTGCACACGGCAGTGGCGTCGTCCGATCGCGAGGCGTTGATCGATTACCGGACCCGCGCACCGCAGGCCGTGCGCAACCATCCAACCGAGGAACACCTGCTGCCGCTGCTGGTCGCGGCCGGCGCAGCCACGCCCGGCAGCCGCCCGCAGCGCCTGCATGCCGCTTACACTTACGGCGTGATCGGCATGGATGCCTACCGCTTTGACTGAGCAAAAAACCGGCTGGAGGTTTGATGCAGGACTTGACTGGATTGCTGGCGCAGCACGGGTTGCTGCTGGTGTTCGCCAACGTACTGCTGACGCAGGCCGGCATGCCGTTGCCGGCGGTGCCGATCCTGGTCGTCGCGGGTGCGCTCGCCGCGCAGGGCGAGTTCACCTACACGGCCTTGCTGCTCACCGCCATCGCGGCGGCGCTGCTCGGCGACATCCCGTGGTATTTCGCCGGCCGGCGTTACGGCCATCGCGTATTGCGCACGCTGTGCCGGATCGCGATCGAACCGGATTCCTGCGTCAAGCAGACCGAATCCATATTTGAGCGCTGGGGTGCGCCGGCGCTGCTGGTGGCCAAGTACATTCCGGGTTTTGCCACCGTCGCGCCGCCGCTGGCCGGAGCGATGCGGCTGGGTTTCCGGCCCTTCCTGCTGTTCAGCACCGCCGGTGCACTGCTGTGGGTGGCCGCGCCGGTCGTGCTCGGCGCGGTTTTTCATGATGAAGTCGAATGGGCACTGCAGGGGCTGGCCGATCTCGGCTCCGGCGCCTTGCTGGTGATCGGCGGCGTGTTCGCGTTTTATGCGGGCATCAAGGCAGTGGAGCGTTACCTGTTCCTGCGCATGTTGCGCACCGTACGGGTCAGCGTTGCCGAACTGCGTGAACTCATGCAGGGCACAACACCGCCACTGGTCGTGGATGTGCGTTCCGCCACCGTTCGTCGGCTCGATCCCCGACACATTCCCGGCGCGGTGCCGGTCAACCTCGAGGATGCCGCGGCGGCGCTGCCCGACGTGCCGCCGGACCGTGACGTGGTGGTTTATTGCAGTTGACCCAACGAAGCCAGCGCGGCGCGTGTCGCCCGCATCCTGATGGACCGGGGGTTTCGCCGGGTGCGTCCGCTCGAGGGCGGGCTCGAGGCGTGGGTGGAGGCGGGCAATGCAGTCGATGTTTTTCCATTCGGTTGACCCCCGGCAGGCCATACGTGATCGCTTATGATGGCACCTCGCTAACCGCCAGCCCATGACTGAACCGCAAGCCGAATCACCACCTTCCGCCTGGTCTCCACTCCGGCAACCGCTGTTCCGTGCACTGTGGATCGCGACCGTGATTTCGAATATCGGCACGTGGGTACACGAGGTTGGTGCCGGCTGGCTGATGGTGACCCTCGATCCGCATCCGGTGATGGTCTCCCTGGTGCAGGCGGCCACGGCACTGCCGATATTCCTGCTGGCGCTGCCCGGGGGCGCGCTCGCGGACATTGTCGACCGGCGCCGTTATCTGAT
>RPOR01000049.1 GCA_003820645.1 Betaproteobacteria bacterium | reverse complement strand
TCTTTGAAATTCTAATATGTTCTTAACATATTGATAAAAATAGAAAAATCGTTAGTTTAGAAATCCGGTAATTCTCGCAAAATCCTGAATTTGTGTAATTTTTCTTGGCGCGATTACACAGGAATTACACAGGAATTGCGCGGAATCACCCTCAGCGCCGAGTAACTTTCTTCCCTCGACAAACCTGCGGTTCGCCGATTGACCTGGGTGCATGATAGCGTGACAAAGTGACCCTGCGCACACGCGTCGCACGCGTTGGCTGGGTAAGCCCGCAGCAGGTGCGCTTCCTGGTGAAAGACGGCAGCGTCGAGGTCGAAAGCGTGGTCACCTCGGAAGACCAGCGGCTTGCGCTGCACGCGCTCGCCGAAGGTGTTGCGGGCGTCAAACACGTAATCGACAGGCTGCGCGTCACCACCGGCCTAACAGCCAATCCCGCATGACCGCGCGCGAGATTGTTCGAACTCGGCGGGGAAATGACGGCGCTCGCCATGGCACCGCTCGCGAGATCCGGCTGCACGCCCGTTTCCAGAACTTCGTCACAGAGACCCCGCATCCCGATTCACTGGGGTGAGAGGTCAGTGCGACGAGAGCCGCTTTGGCTTCATCCAGAGCTGCCGCAGCATCCTCCGATTGCATCCTGGCTGCGAGGTATTTTTGAGCCACATCCTGCCATGCCAGATCGTGCCGGGTCCGGGAATCCCGATCTGTGAGCCGCGGGGGCGTGTCGGTTTCGAGGCACTTCATGAACCCGTCCGCGGCGTGTGAACGAAACCACCGGGTTGGACCAGCGACACGCGGGGCGTGTTCCGCAGGAGCGCGGGATGACGGGATCGCCCTGAGGCGAGACCGGCACCATCCCACCCGTCCATTCACGGCCCCGTTTGGAGCTGTTTTCAAATCTGGTGCCGCAGAGTTTTTCTGTCAGGCGCTACGGTGTAATCTACCCCGATCAGAAAAGTCCGGCGCCGAGCCGGTAGGGATACGGATCCGGGAGGGGGCCATGAAATACCGCAAGAATGAAGCCAGGGAATACGCGCGCAAGGTCCTGAAGGGCGTGTGGACCGCGCTGCCGACCAGTTTCACCGCGGACGATCGGCTCGACGAGGAAGCCACCGCGGCCAACCTCGAATACTGCCTCACCGACCTCCAGCTCGAAGGTCATTACTGCATCGGCAACGTCGCCGAGTTCTGGGCGATGACCAACGAAGAGCGCATGCGCGTGCACGAGATCAACGTCGAGGTCGCCAGGGGACGCGTGCCGCTGATCGCCGGCTGCCACCACCAGAATCCGAACGAGGTCATCAAACTCGCGCGGCATGCGCAGGACGTCGGCATCGACTTCGTGATCATCCTGACGCCGTTCGTCGCGGCGCGCGGCGACGATGCCATCTACGAGTTCTACCGCTACGTCTGCGAGCGCATCGACATCGGCGTCGTGCTGTTCAACACCGAGGCCACCGCGCCGATCGGCGTGCCGCTGGCAAAACGCCTGGCGAAAATTCCCAACATCTGCGGTTTCAAGCAGGGCGTGTCCAAGGTTTCGGCGACTATCGCGCTGCGCGCGGCGATCGGCCACGAGCTCGAGGTCAGCGTCGCCGACGAGGCGCCGTGGGTGTTCAATTCCAGCGTCATGGGCGACCGGTGGCTGCTCAACTACTGCCCGCACCTCTATCAGGTGCCGGGCTACCTGCCGGTCAACGACTACAGCCGCGCGGTACTCGAAGGCGACTACAACACCGCGATCGAGATCAGCCGCAGCCTCAACCCGCTGCGCACCGTGCTGTCGAAATGGATACCCGGCTACGGCGGCGCGGGCGGCCGCGTGCCGGCGGCCGAACAGAAATACTGGATGGAACTGCTGGGCATGCGCGGCGGCCCGGTGCGTCCGCCGTGCACCGAACTCACTGCCGAGCAGAAGGCGCAGATGCAGTCCGACCTGCAAGCGACGGGATTGCTGGATAAGGCGCGGGCAGGGAGGGCGAAGGCGCAGCGGTGGGTGGCGTGATGCTCGTTAAATTAGTCAGTAAAACCAAATGGTTAAGAAAATCACGTTTATAAAAATTCAATAAAATCAATGGGTTGTAGTGAAAACCGCGGGATTTGCCGTTGGTGTTAGAGATGCTGGATATGGCGCTCAAGTCAACGACTGAGCCCAAAGAAATCGCACAACTCCTCGCAAGAAAATCGGCCATCCTTCGTCACCAAGCGCAGCTCGAGCTCACCACCGACTTGATGCTGAAGCGCATCGATGAGGCCATTAATTGCGCTCTAAAAGTGACCTCAAATGGTCACTTTCCTGCCGCATCCGTTGAACTCGGTCTCGCGGTATGGGCAAGAGCCCGATTCGAAAAGACCGATGAGAAGCACATCGAGTGGCTACGTCGCGCAGAAGGACACTTGCCTACGACCGCTGAGCATGTCGACGACAAAGCGAGGCTAGCTCTTGCTTGCTTCTACCGAATGAACTATCGACTGGGTTTCGTGGTGAGCTTGTCGAACCATGGACGGTGGTCACGTCCATTGGTTAGATCCACTAAGGTTGGCCGGGGCGGCGGATGTTTCCGGAGCGGTAGATCAGCGCGTCCACGGCATTGAGGTTGAGCACTGTGCCCGGCAAGTACTGAATGCGGACCGCTGCAGGCGCAGTCGGTGGTTTGGAGCCCGGCTCCCGCCATGCATGGTATTTGGCCAGAACGGCCGGCACATACTGCTGGGTTTCACGGTAGGGCGGTATGCGGTGGCCGTGGCGCAGCACGGCATGTTCACCGGCGTTATACGCAGCGAGCACGAGTTCGATGCGATTTTCGAACAACGTCATCAGGTAACTGAGGTAACGCGTGCCGGCGCGCAGATTGGCCTCCGGCGAGACGGCGGGATCAGCGACACCATAACGAGCTGCCGTTTCCGGCAGCACCTGCATCAGGCCGATCGCACCTTTGACCGAGCGTGCCGCCGGGTTGTAGCCGGACTCCACGGCAATCACCGCATGCACCAGCGCCGGGTCAAGTGCAGTATTGCGTGCCGCTTCGTCGATGAGCACGGCGAAGCGCTGGTGGGCAAACCGCCGCGGAATTGCCGGTCCTTTCGGGGTCTCGCCGTCGGGCGCAGGCTGGCTGAAATCGAGGAGCCGGGATGCTGCCGCCTGCGACACGCCGAGCTGGTAGGCGGCCATGGGGAGGGGAGCGGTTTCCGCCGCAATGGCAGTGCCATGACCACTACTGACGATCAGTGCCAGCAGTGCAGCGTGCAGCGCGGCCTTAGCTTTAAACCAGGGCATGTTGCAGTTTGGAAAGGTTGACGAACCGGAAAAGGCCGTGACCTGAGCGACTGCGGACCCGCTTTGCGGATGGTTCCGCTGTGGCGCCCGACTTGCAGCACACCCACATGATTGACGGCTGGTCTTCATGCTTTGGCGTTCATGGCGTGCTGCCGGGCGCCGGTCTGTTCGTTTACGTATATCGGATTGATGGTGGTGCGGGAAGGCAGCGGCGGCTTTCTCGCCCGGTTCGATCCGGTCTGCTTTTGCGGCAGCAGGCGGTTGGTCTCCCGCTTGACGACCGCATAACACTCGCATACCCATGCTTCCATTTTGGGGCGGTCGAGTATCGTGATGTGGCCCGGGCTGTAACGAATCAAGCCAGCACTTTGCAGTTGACTGGCCGCCTCGGTGACGCCTTCGCGGCGTACGCCCAGCATGTTGGCGATGAGTTCCTGCGTCGCGTTCAGCTGCTCGCCAGGCAAGCGGTCGATGCTCATCAGCAACCAGCGGCACAGGCGTTGCTCGACGGAGTGGTGGCGGTTGCAGACCACGGTCTGTGCAGTCTGGGTCATCAATGCCTGGGTATAGCGCAGCAGTAGATCCTGGATGCCGCCGCCGTTCTCGAACGCTTTTTGCACTTCGGCATACTGCAGGCGGTAGGCAGAGCCGGCGCTGCGGACGATGGCCCGGTATAGGCTGGTTTCCCCGCCCATGACGGAGGGGATGCCCACCAGGCCGTCGTTGCCGGTGATGGCGACGTCGGTGCTGTTGCCACTGGCCGTGATGTGGACGTGGGAAATGATGCTGTCGGTCGGGAAATAAACACTGCTTTGCTTGCTGCCGGTTTCGTAGATGGCCCAGCCGAGCGGCAGCGTCAACACTTCAAGGTGCGGCAGCAAGCGCTCGTAATCAGCTGGCGGCAACGCCGCGAGGAGCAGGTTTTCTCGGGGAGTATGCAGGTTGGATGGCATCGTGTTGCTCCTGTGGATTTGAACAAGCGACTGCCGGTGTGCGCATGCTGCGGATCGTGCAGGGCGAACTGCGATGCAAGGCATTTTGGGGTGATCGAGCGCAGGGATATGTACGTTGTCGTACATAGGTTGATGGATGACAGTACCAGCAGGGCCGGGCGTCACCAAGCCGGCCACCAGTCGTGAGCAGCGAGTTCACAATTAACTGCGTTGAATCAATAAGATCCGTGGAGTCTTGATGCCATTGCAGTCTGGTTATCCCCAGCCAGGTTGTTAAAAAATAATTTTTCCTGTGACCTAAAGATGCCCGGGTTTTAACCTGGGTTGCTGATGCGACTGCGATGCCGGATGGCTGCTGTGTCAGCGGATATTGAGGGGCAGGCGCATGGCATTCGTCTTATGTGCGTTGCCGTACGGAGTCTTGCACGGAGTGGCGGAAAATGGCTGGCATGAACCGTGATCGCATCGAAGGCCGATGGAAGCAGCTGACTGGCGCATGGCTGGAGCGATGGGGTGAACTGACGGCAGACGGGTTGCGTGTGGTGGCCGGCAGGCACGACCAGCATGCGGGCAGGATGCAGGAGCGATACGGTCTGGAGAAGGAAGAGGCGCAGCGCCAACTCAAAGCGTTTCTGCGGCGTAATCGCCGTTGGAACACCACGAGCCGCTGACGGGATGGAGAGCGCGGTGGATTTCCCGACGATCAAGAAGCACTTCAGCAGTTTTTTCAGTCATGTGCCGGGTGTGGCACCGGCCAGTTTTGTTGATGGCGAAATGGACCTCACCCGGGCGGCAACGGCCGGTGTGGATCAGGGGGATACGCCCTTCGTGCTGGTGGCGCATGGCACCAGCGGGCAATGGGAGGTGTATGCGCGGGATTTCGAGCGTCCACTCGCTTCCTTCGCGGAGCGCCAGGCCGGTTGCGACTTCGCGTGCAACCTTGCCAGGACCCGGAAAGATGCCATCGTGCTGATCCGGGATACATAGAGACTGCAGTAAGCCCGACAGGCCCGCCGGGAAGGCCACACCGACGGCTACGCGCCGGCCTCGACGCCAGCGTTCAACGCAGTCCCGGCAAAACAATAATGGTTGCGCCCGCTGTGCTTGGCCCGGTACATCGCTTGATCTGCAGACTTGATCAGGGTTGCCGCATCTGTGCCATCCAGTGGATAGATGCCGATACCGATGCTCGCCGTGACCCTTAATTCATGGCCGGAAACCGGGTGGGCCATGGCGATGGCGGCAATCAATTTTTGTGCGGTGAGCGCTGCATCTTCCGCATGCGCAATTTCCGCGAGCAATACCACGAACTCGTCCCCGCCTTTGCGGCTGACGGTGTCCGAAGCCCGCACATTGGTGCTCAGGCGCAGCGCGACGGATTGCAGCAGCTGGTCGCCAACAGCGTGTCCCAGCGAGTCGTTGATGGCCTTGAAATGGTCGAGATCCATGAACAGCACGGCAAGTGACTGGTCGTAACGCCGCGCCCTGGCGATGGCCTGGGTAATCCGGTCGTTGATCAGCACTGGATTCGGCAAGTCGGTGAGAAAGTCATGTTGTGCCAGATGGGACAAGCGGTCTTTTGCCGCCCGCGCTGCGCTGGTGTCCCGAAACACCATGACGGCGCCGCTGATGCTGCCGTCCGGTTCATGGATGGGGGCGACGGAATCCTCGATGGCACATGCAACGCCGTCGCGCCGGATCAAGACGCTGTTTGGTGGCAGGGAAAACGTCTTGTTGTGCGCGATCGCGAGCAGCAATGGTTCGCAGGCATGGGGCTGGCCGGTCGTGCCGTCGGCGACCCGAAATACCTCGCCATAGGGGCGGGATCGCGCATCAGCAAGACGCCACCCCGTCATTTGTTCGGCGATGGCATTGAGATATGAAATATGGCCTTCGCCATCGATGCACAGCACGGCGTCACCGATGGAATCGAGCGTGCTCTGAGCGCGTGCTGTTTCACGAACCATGGTGCCTGCCGTGTCCAATATTGTGCCGGTCGTCATGGTGCGCGGTGGCGGCGGACATTTCTGTACGCTGCCGTACCATTTCGATGGGGTGAACGCCGCAGCGCAATCTGCAAGACCGTGTCGCCAACATGGCCACTGACCGTGCTGTTTGTGTTCCAACGCACAGAGTTTGTCGGGAGGTGCCGTCATGATGATCGCGATGCCGGATGCAGCCTGTCCGGTGTTTTTTTCAACAAACCATCGCGAGGTAACCACTATGAACTGGGATCGTATTGAAGGTGACTGGAAACAATTCAAGGGCAATGTCAAGCAGCAATGGGGGAAAATTACTGACGATCAACTGGACGTCATTGCCGGAAAACGCGATGTCCTGGCCGGGAAAATCCAGGAAGCGTACGGCGTCTCCAGGGATGAAGCAGAAAAACAGCTTGCCAGCTGGCAGGATCGCCAGAAAGAAATGAATCGTCCCGTCTAAGAAGATGGCGGGCGCGCAACCGCGCTTGCCCGCACAACCCCCGTTAGTGGCTTCCTGCGCCGCAAGCGGCCCCTATCGGATTGATTACCAAACATTTAAGGAATCACCATGAAAACATTCAACATCAGTGCGATCGCGATCGCTGTCAGCTTTGCCTTCGGTGCCAGCGCGATGGCACAAGCCATGACCAAAGACCAATACCAGGCCCACAAAACCGGCATTGCGACCGATTACAAGACGGCCAAGGCGGGCTGCGACAAGTTGTCCGCCAATGCCAAAGACGTCTGCATGGCCGGTGCCAAGGGTCAGGACAACGTGGCCGCGGCAGAACTCGAGTCCCGTTACAAGCCGAGCGAGAAAAACACCTATGACCTGCGCGTGGCCAAGGCTGATGCGGAATATGACGTCGCCAAGGAAAGGTGCGATGACCTGGCCGGCAATGCCAAGGATGTCTGTGTGAAAGAGGCGAAAGCCGCGCAGACGGCGGCCAAGGCGGATGCGAAGGCGCAAATGAAGGTCGCTGACGCCAATACGGGTGCCAAGGCAAAATCTGCTGACGCGCGCCAGAATGCCAGTGAAAAATCCGCTAACGCACGCAAGGATGCGGCGGCCGACAAACGCGATGCGGATTATGCGGTCGCCCGGGAAAAGTGTGATGCATTCGCGAGCGACGCCAAGGATGGTTGTATCGCCAAGGCCAAGGCGCAGTACGGCAAGTCCTGAGGTATCAACCTGGAGGTGTCAGGCGTGATGCCTGACACCTAGGCGGGAACGAGGAGTCCATCCTGGTAACGGCTATCCCGTTCCAGGATGTTTCGTGTTTGTGGTCCCGGGTTTGGCGCCGGCGCAGGGTCGTGCATGTTCCTGACCATTTCATAGCAGGGACAGGCGGTCTCTTCGAGTTTTTTGCGATCGAGGATGGTGATGTTGCCGCGGCTGTAGCTGATCAGTTTGCGGCGCTGCAGCGCGCCGGCGGCCTTGGTGACGCCGACGCGGCGTACGCCCAGCATGTGCGCCAGAAATTCCTGGGTCAGGTAGAAACTGTTGGACCGCATGCGGTCGCCGGTCATCAGCAGCCAGCGCGCCAGCCGTGCTTCGACTACATGAAAACGGTTGCAGGCGGCGGTCTGGGTGACTTGCGCCATCAGGCTATAGGTGTAGAGGTAGATTTCCCGCTGCAGGGCCGAGCTTTTCCGGAATTCCTTCATGAAGCGCGCGGATTTTATCCGCAGCGCCGTGCCGGTGCCCTGGACGATGGCGCGCACCGGGGACATGTTGACCCCCAGTACCAGCGACACGCCGAGCATGCCTTCGCGGCCGATGAGCCCCACCTCGAGCGACAGGTGGCCTTCAACCAGGGTTAGCAACGAAACAAGCGAGTTGTTCGGAAAGTAGACATGATGGATCGGTGCCAGGGGTTCGTATATCGTTTCGCCGAAAGTCAATGTGACCTGCTCAAGCCCCTGAAGCAGGTGTTGATAGTCCTTGTGCGGCAGCGCAGCCAGCAGGCTGTTGGCTATCGGTGTGGGTTTCATGTTGATCGCGCCTGTAAGGTCCTGTGCTGGTTCCCGGAGCCGTGATGAACAACCCGATTGCAGTGAACTCAACTCGATTCCGGGATGCCATTACGTACAGTGGTAGCGCGTTTGTTGCTCCACCGCGTGACATTGCGTAAGCGTAAAAATAGCTGCAGATCGTGGCTGCCGTCTGTACGCTTCAGTACGGAGCAGCCATTCAGGGCTATGGCGGTCTGGCCACAGGCCGGACTGGGCGAAGGGGTTCCGCCGCTGCGACGGCGGGCGTGGCAGGCAAGGCTGCCGGTTCAGGACATCAGCCCAGGACTCGCCGGGCGGTAGCAGGGGCGCCGCGCGTCACTGCTAAGATGAGCAAATCCCATTAAACCCAAATGCAGAGATCGCAACCATGGCGCAGCAACTCCCCTATGAGGTCATCACCGCGACTGGCGAGAAAATCAGCTTTGAATTCCCGCTGCACGCGGAAACCCAGTCTGCGATGCGCGTTTCACAATTGCTGACGGCGGTGCTGGGCGTCGTTGACCGCGAGCTGCGGGTGCTGGGCAATACTGCAAACGGCGATGTGATGCAGGCGCTGGCCATGGCGCTGGCGGTGCGCACGGCCATGCTGCACGCGCCGTATGCAGTGGGTCGCCGGCTGGCCACGGACCTGGCCGTCGGGGCACTGGGTGCCGCCGCGCACTGCGTGCGTGACCAGGGCAGCGTCGGGCACGGCTGAACGTATCCGGACCAGCGTGGTTATTGCGACAAGTCGCGCATCACCCTGATCAGGTCGGATTTTCCCTCAAAGCCGATGCCCGGCAGTTCCGGCATCGTGATGATGCTGTTCTCGACGCGTACGCCGTCCGGGAAACCGCCATAGGGCTGGAACAGGTCGGGATAACTTTCGTTACCACCCAGCCCGAGACCGGCGGCAATGTTCAGCGACATCTGATGTCCGCCGTGGGGGATGCAACGAGCGGGCGACCAGCCTGCGGTCTTCAAAACCTGCAATGTGCGCTCGTATTCGCACAGGCCGTAGGACAGCGCGCAGTCGAACTGCAGCCAGTCGCGGTCGGGGCGCATACCGCCGTAGCGCAGCAGGTTGCGCGCGTCCTGGTGGCTGAACAGGTTTTCGCCGGTAGCCATCGGCCCGGGATAGCACTCGGCGAGCGCCGCCTGCAATGCAAAATCCAGAGGGTCGCCGGCTTCCTCGTACCAGAACAACGGATAACCGCGCAGCATTTTCGCGTAGGCAATCGCGGTTTCGAGGTCGAAGCGGCCGTTGGCGTCGACCGCGAGTTGCGCGTCATTGCCGATTTCGTTCAACACCGCTTCGATACGGCGTCGGTCCTCGGCGAGATCAGCGCCGCCGATTTTCATCTTGACCACTCGGTAGCCGCGATCGAGATAACTGCGCATTTCATTGCGCAGGGCTTGCAGGTCCTTGCCCGGGTAGTAGTAACCGCCGGCGGCGTAGACGAAGACTTTCGGATTGGCGGTGACCCCATGCCGTTCGGCGAGCAGCCGGAACAGCGGCTTGCGGGCGATCTTGGCGACTGCATCCCAGATCGCCATGTCCAGCGTGCCGACGGCGACCGAGCGCTCGCCGTGGCCGCCGGGTTTCTCGTTCTGCATCATCGCGCCCCACGCGCGGTGGGGATCGATGTTGTCGCCGGCGTCGTTCAACAGGCTGCGGGGATCGGCCTCGCGCAGGCGCGGCGCAAAGCGCTCGCGGATCAGGCCGCCCTGGCCGTAGCGGCCGTTCGAATTGAAACCATAGCCGACCACCGGCCGGCCATCGATGCGGACATCGGTGATCACGGCGACCAGACTGGTGGTCATTTTGCTGAAATCGATATAGGCGTTGCGGATCGGCGAGGCGATCGGTTTGGTGACTTCGCGGACGTCGACGATACGGACCATGCGAAAACCTTCCGTGATTGTTGCCGGCCGGCGCAGCGGGGCGTCAGCCGGCGGTTAAAGGCAGACCAGGCGGCGCGTAACCGACGCCATCAAATCTTCAGGCCGTGCAGGAAACTCGCACGCTCGCGGGCGCCCGCCATCAGAAATCCCATGTCGCCGCCACTGAGGATGAAACGCATGCCCATGCCGATGTATTTCTCCAGCAGCCGGGGTTCGTAGACGCCGCCCATCCCGGGATGGATGTTGTTGCTGCGGCAGGCGGCGATGACTCTGCGGTAGGCGTCTTCGACGCGCGGGTCGGTGAATTGTCCGGGGATGCCCATTTCGGCGCACAAGTCGTTGGTGCCGATCAGGAGCGAGTCGATGCCGGGCACCGCGGCAATGGCGTCGGCCCTGGCGATGGCTTCCGGCGTTTCCAGCATGACAATGACCATGGTCTGCGCATTGGCGAGCGGGGTTGATTCGGCGACCGGCATGCCGCGGTAACCGAACTGCGGCAGCACGCCCATCACCGAGCGGTGGCCGACCGGCGGGTATTTGCAGTAGGCGACTGCACGTGCGGCCTCTTCGACGGTATCAACATGCGGAACGACGATGCCCTGGGCCCCTGCATCGAGCAGTCGCGATGCATGATGATGCTCCTTGCCGGGCACGCGCACGATCGGCGTGATGCCCACCGGCAGCGCGGCCATGGCGATCTGCGCCGCGGTATCCACGTCCATGGAGTTATGTTCCATGTCGATGAACACCCAGTCGTAGCCGCAGGTCTTGCCGATGGTGGCGATATCCACCGTCCGGGCCAGGCGCAAGCCCATGCCGATCGCAATCTTGCCGGCAGCCAGTTGCTGCTTGGTGTGGTTGGGGTAAGCGCTCATACTGGAATCTCCGCAGGGGTGGCGATGGTCGCGCGAGTGTACACCGGCATGTGCCGGTGACAGTAACTGGCGGATTTGATAGGTTCAGCGTTCACACGGTAATGACAGGGGGAGAATGCCATGGCTCGTGATCGGATATTGACGCTGCATTTCAACGATGGCACCAAGATGGCGTTCGAGTTTGCGGAGCAGGCCAGCCACATTCTGGTCAAGGAGGCCAAACTCAAGGAAATATTGGCCGGCCAGAACCTGGTGATCGAGGCGGAAGGCCAGGTCATGATTTTTCCGATGACCAGCATCAAATACATCGCATTCAACTCCTTCGGTGCAGCGTTCGCCAAGGGCCCGGCTTTGCCGAAGCAGGCCATCACGAATGCGCGTGTTCTGGATTTATAAGCAGCCAGCGATGCAGCCTGCGCCGCGTCTGGCCTGTGAACTGCAATAGAATGTGCCTGTATTGCGCATGAACCTGCCGCGAGGAGCCATGGCCCGATCATTCCCGTTGTCCAATTGGCTGATGTTGTGCATATTGCTGGGCGCAGCGTCCCCGATGCTGGCTGCCGATCAGTATCCGCACCGCCCCGTGCGCTTGATCATTCCTTATCCGCCGGGCGGCGCCGGCGACATCGTCGGGCGCATGATGGGCAACGGACTGGCTGCGGCATTCGGCCAGCAGGTGGTGGTCGACAACCGCGGCGGCGGCGGACAGATCATTGCCACGCAGATTGCGGCCAATGCGACCCCCGACGGTTACACGCTGTTCCTGGCGAGCGCCACGCACGCGATCAATCCGGCGCTGCGCGACAAGCTGCCGTACGACACGCTGAGGGATTTTGCGCCGATCACGCTGGTGGCGCAGTCGCCGCTGGTGTTCGTCGCGCATGCTTCGCTGAAGGCAACGAGCATCAGGGAGCTGATCGCCGCAGCCAGGGCGCAGCCGGGACGCATCAATTACGCGTCTTCCGGTCCCGGGACCGGCGGCCACATGTCGGTCGAGCTGCTGAAATCGCTGACCGGCATCAACCTCGTGCATATTCCGTACAAGGGCGCGGGTCCGGCGCTGATCGATGTCGTCGGCGGACAGGTGCAGATGATCTGCACCAGTCCGCTGCCGGCAATGCCGCATGTGAAAGCAGGACGGCTGCGGGCGCTGGGCATGACCAGCCTCGAACGGTCTCCCGCCCATCCGGACGTGCCGACAGTGGCGGAAACCGTACCCGGTTACCAGTCGACGCTGTGGTACGCGCTGCTGGCGCCGGCCGGCACGTCGCAGGCCGTCATCCGCAGGGTGCACGGGGACGCGGTGAAAGTGCTGACCGACGCGCAGGTACGCGAACAACTGCTCAAGCTGGGGGCGACGCCGGTCGGCAATTTGCCGCAGCAGCTGCAGGCCTTCGTGCGCGACGAAATTGCGCGCTGGACCAGGGTGGTGAAGCAGGCGGGCATCACGCTCAATCCCTGATGGCAGGTTGTGCCGGAAAACAGAGGTCGTCATGAACGCAACAGTCACACTTTTTGATCCGACGGCGCCCCACGCTGCGTTGCCGCAGTCCAGGGTTGCGCAGGCCGGGCTGAACGGACTTGCCGGCGCGGTCGTCGGATTCATCGACAACGCCAAGCCCAATTTCAACCATCTGGTGGATGATCTTGCCGAGGTGCTGATCCGTCGCTACGGCGCGGCGCGGGTGATCAAGCGCCGCAAGTCCTCGGCCTCGCTTCCTGCTGATGCGGCGGTAATCGCGGCGCTGGCCGGCGAGTGCGATGTGGTCATCGCGGGGTCCGGCGACTGAGGGTCATGCGCGTCGTGGAGTGTCCACGACAGCATCGAAGTGGCGAAGCACGGCAAGGTTGCGATCACCGTCTGTTCGACGGCATTCCTGACGCTGGGTCGCGCGCAGGCGCGCGCGCTGGGCATTGCCGATCTGCCGATCGCCGTGATTCCGCATCCCTTCGGCGGACGCCGGCGCGAGGAGATCCGCCGGATCGCCGATCAGTGCGCCGATGACATTGTGCAACTGGTCACCGGGGCGGGGTGATGAGCGCGCCCGCTACTGATCGTGCCGCGACCTTCGAGGCACCCGATGATCTGGATGCCATCAACCGGCTCTCTCGGGAGCGACGCTGGAGCGACGGCCTCCCGGTGGTGCCGCCGACGGCGGCGCGGGTCGAGCGCATGCTGGCGCATGCGCGGCGGGGCCGCCATGACGCGGTGGCGCGGCTCGCGCCGGGTTTTGGCGTGGCGACCGTCGAGCGCATTGCCATCAATGCCGTGCTCGCCGGTTGCGATCCCGAGTACCTGCCGGTGCTGATTGCGGCGACCGCGGCGGTGGCGGATCCTGCGTTCAACCTGCAGGCAATCCAGGCGACGACCAATCCGGTGGCGGTGTGGCTGATCGTCAACGGGCCGCTGGCACAGCAGTTGCGGATCAACGCGAGCTTCAACTGCATCGGCCAGGGCGCGTGGGCCAATGCGACCCTGGGGCGTGCACTGCGGCTGATTCTGCAGAACATCGGCGGTGCGCTGCCGGGCGAGATGGACCGCGCGACCCACGGCCAGCCCGGGAAATACACCTTCTGCTGCGCTGAGAATGAGGTGCGGCATCCGTGGCAGCCGTTGCATGTCGAGCGGGGTTTTGCCGCCGCCGACAGCACGGTGACCGTGGTTGGTGCCGAAGGCACGATGAACATGAACACCCATGCCAAGACGGCAGACGAACTCGCGCGGGTGATTGCCGAAACCATGATTCATCCGCCGAGCAACGAATACGTGCACGGCGGCGAGCCGTGGTTCATCCTGGGCAGCGAGCACGCGGAAATTTTCCGGCGTGCAGGCCTGGACAAGAACGCGGTCAAACACGCGCTGTGGGCGTTGTCGAAAATGCCGGTCAAACGGCTGAGCAGCAATGAGATCGAGCGGGCGCGCGCCTCGCGTACGCCGGAACTCGGCGAACTCGCCGACGACACTTTGCTGCCGATCTCGCCGCGCGCCGAGGACATCCAGCTGATTGTCGCGGGCGGGCCCGGCACGCATTCGGTGTATGTGCCTTGTTTCGGCAACAGTCGCGCCGTGACGCGGCGTATCGCAGTCTGAGCCGTGCCACGGTTTTTTTATAAGTAATTGCTTTTATTGATATTTGTTTGTCGTGGACAGTGTCCGCCGGCGGTGGTCGGCGTAAGCTTGCTGTAAGCCATGCGCATTAAGGTGTCACCGTGCAGTGACGGATGCAGACACGGGAGCAGACACTATGGGCAGAGGGCGCATCAAGGCGGAGCCGGGTGATCCGGGCAATTCCATAGCCACGCGTATCCGCACGGCGATGACCGCCTGCGGCATGAAGTCCGTGGCCGAGCTGGGTCGTCGTATCGACTTGCCGCGGCAGACGGTCCATCGCTGGATCAACGGCGATACCAAGAACATGACCCATGAAAATCTCTACAAAGTGGCCGATGTGCTGCAGGTGCGCGCACGCTGGCTGGCCGTCGGGGATACCGGGCCGGCGCAGATCGATCTGGGCGAGGGTGATGTTGTCGGTCTGATCAAAATCTACGAAACCATGTCGCCTGCCGCGCGCGAACAGTGGCTGGCCATCGGGCGTACGCTGCTGTCGATGCATACGGTGGGCAAAGGCACCATCGTTGATCCCTATCCCGGGCTGCCGCCGCTGCAGCCACAGGAAGCCGGACAAGCTGCGCGGCAATCACGCTAGGCAATACGCGCATTCCCGCGCCGGGATCGCAGTCGTCGCGCCGCTGACGGTGGCGCAGTCCCGAGATCAATTGGCAAGCTCCGGTTTCTAATCCGGGAACACCGCGTGTTTGCGCAGTGCGCGCGCAACGTATGCATAATGCGGCTATGCGCCGCCTCTACCAGTTGATCCGCAACGTCATCTTCGTGCTGATGCTGCTCGCCGGTTCCGCCGGTCATGCGAGCACCCGCGCTGAACTGGCGCCCGAAGTGCAGGCCTTTGTACAGGAAATGGTCGAGCGCCACGGTTTCGAGCGCGAGACGCTGGCGCGTGCGCTGCGCAATACCCGGTTCATGACATCGATTGTGCGTGCGATGGACGCGCCTGCCACGGCGTTGCCCTGGCATGAGTTCCGGCTGCGGCACATCAATGATGCCCGCCTCGACGGGGGACTCAGATTCTGGGCTGAACACGCGGCCGTGCTCGAACGCGCAGCCGCGGAATACCAGGTGCCGCCGGAGATCATCGTGGCCACCATCGGCATCGAATCCATCTTCGGCCGGCGCACCGGCAACGTCAACGTGCTGGACGCGCTGACCACGCTGGCTTTCGGTTATCCGCGGCGTGCGGCTTTTTTCCGCGGCGAACTGGAGCAGTTCCTGCTGCTTGCACGTGAGACCGGCTGGGCACTGAATGCGGTCAAGGGTTCGTTTGCCGGGGCCATCGGCGTGCCGCAGTTCCTGCCGAGCAGCTACCGCAAATATGCGGTGGATTTCGACGGCGACGGGCGCCGCGATCTGCGCGGGGTCGCCGATGCCATCGGCAGCGTCGCGAACTATTACCGGCAGTTCGGCTGGCAGCAGGGCGCGCCGGTGATCGTGCCGGTGGATGTGGGTGACACACTGCTCGATGCGATGCTCGCGGCGGGCATCGCGCCCCACACCGCAGTGACCGAATTCAGGAAACAGGGTGTGGTGCCGCTGGAGCCGGTCGCCGATGATGCCGCCGCAGCGCTGATTGCGGCCGACGCCGAGGCCGGCAAGCGCTACTGGCTGGGCATGCGCAATTTCTACGTCATCACCCGCTACAACCGCAGCATCAACTATGCGCTGGTGGTGCAGGAACTGGCAGCGACCCTGCGCCAGATGCGCGCGAATGCCGCGGAGCAGGGGCCGCGCTGAGGGGCCCGGCGTCGCTTATTTCTGCTGCGCGTGGATTGCCGGGTCGCGCGGAAACGCGACCAGGTGGTCGATTTCGAGACGGATGCCGATTTTTTCGCCGATGGCGTGATTGTGGTGGCTGGGCACCAGCGAATACACCTGGCCGCCATCCGGCAATTGCAGGGTATAGAGGAATGCAGCACCGCGAAATGCCCGGTGCAGTACTTTGGCCTGCAACGGGCTGGCATCGTCGTGCAGCACATCGTCGGGCCGTAACAGCACGTCCACTGCCGTGCCCGGCGGCCATGGCGGCGTGGTGTCTGGCAGAAAGGCGCCGAGTTCGAGGTTGATTCTGCCGTTGTCGAGCACGGTGCCGGGCAAGAACAGGCCCTGGCCGATGAAATCGGCGGCATAACGGGTCAGCGGCTCGTGATACAGCCGGTACGGCGTATCCCATTGTTCGATACGGCCGTCTTTCATGATGCCGACCATGTCGGCGATATTGAAGGCTTCGTTCTGGTCATGGGTGACCAGCACCGCGGTGATTTTTTCGCGTTTGAGAATGTCGCGTACTTCGATGCTCAACCGCTCCCGCATTTCGACATCGAGGTTGGAGAACGGCTCGTCGAGCAGCAGCAGGCGCGGCCGTGGTGCGAGCGCGCGCGCCAGGGCGACGCGCTGCTGCTGCCCGCCGGACAGTTCCTGGGGATATTTCGGGCCGAGATCCGCCAGCCCCACGATGTCCAGCAGCTCATGGACCCGCGCATCGCGTGCGGCTGCCGTCGCTCCGCGCAAACCGAAGGCGATATTGCCGGCGACGGTCAGGTGTGGAAACAACGCGTAATCCTGGAACACCACTTCGTTGCTGCGCGGTTCCGGCGGCACCGAGACGCCTTTTGCGCTGATGACCACGCCGTCGAGGGCCACCGTGCCGCTGCGCACCGGTTCGAACCCGGCGATACAGCGCAACACCGTGGTTTTGCCGCAGCCGCTGGCACCGAGCAGGCAGGCGATCATGCCGGGCTCGACATGGAAGCTGACGCCCTGCAACACAGGCGTGCGCTCGTAGGCGTGGGTGACGTCGCTGAAATCCAATCGTGCCGGCATGCGGAAATTATAGCGGTTTTGCAGCTGATAATGATTCTTGTTAGAATGATTTTCGTAGAAATTTCCGTGACTTACGCGCACTGTTTCTTTTACTGCGGCGCGCCTTGCGCCGATTCCGAGTGACCACTGCCACGCTCCCGCAACCCGTTGCCACAGGCGCCGCCACCGCGCGCGCGCGCCTGCCGCGGTTGCTCACGTTATTTGCGGTTGCGCTGGCGATCGTGCTCGCGTTGCCGGTGCTGGTCGTGCTGCTCAACCTGCTCGCGCCGGCTACGGATACCTGGCGGCATCTCGCCGCGACAGTGCTCGCCGACTACATCGTCAATTCGCTGCTGCTGATGTCAGGCGTTGCGTTCGGCGTGATCGTCGGCGGCGTGTCCACCGCCTGGCTGACGACGATGTGCCGTTTCCCCGGGCGGCGCCTGTTCGAATGGGCGCTGCTGCTGCCGATGGCGGTGCCGGCGTATGTGATGGCCTATGCCTACACCGACCTGCTGCAGTTTGCCGGGCCGGTGCAGACAGCCCTGCGCGAACTGATGGGGTGGGGCGCGCAGGACTACTGGTTTCCCGACGTGCGCTCGCTCGGCGGGGCGATCGTGATGCTTGCTCTGGTGTTGTATCCCTATGTCTATCTGCTGGCACGGGCCGCGTTTCTCGAGCAGTCCGACAGCATGATCGAGGTCGCGCGCGTCTCGGGCTACGGGCCGTGGAGCACCTTCCGCCGCGTCGCGCTGCCGCTGGCGCGGCCGGGCATCGTGGCCGGCACTGCGCTGGCGCTGATGGAGGCGCTCGCAGACTATGGCACGGTTGCCTATTTTGGCGTGCAGACGTTTACCACGGGCATCTTCCATGCCTGGTTTTCCCTGGGTGACCATTTGGCGGCCGCACAGCTGTCGGCAATATTGCTGGGCTTCGTGTTTTTGCTGCTGCTGCTCGAGCGCATCAGCCGGCGCGGCGCGGCGTTCCATTCGGTCTCCCACCGCAAGCGGCTGCGCAACGTCTATCACCTGCGTGGTATACGCGCTGCGGTGGCCGTGCTGTTCTGCGTGCTGCCGCTGATTTTCGGCTTCCTGCTGCCGGGCGGCATCATGGCGCACATGGCTTTCACGTCGGGCGATGCCCAGTTCGGCGCGCGCTATCTGACGCTGACCGGCAACACGATGACGCTGGCGGCTGTGACGGCGAGCCTTGCGGTACTGCTGGCACTGGTGGTCGGTTATGCCGGGCGCGTATCGCCGACGCGCATGGTGCGCGCGGCGAACCGTGTCGCCGGTCTTGGTTACGCGGTGCCCGGTGCAGTGATTGCAGTCGGCGTGCTGATTCCGGTGACGCGTCTCGATCATCTGCTGGCCGGCTGGATCCAGGCAGCGACCGGGGTTTCCCCCGGTTTGATCCTGACCGGCGGCATTGCCGCGCTGGTCTACGCCTATCTGGCGCGGTTTTTTGCGGTGGCGCTGCAGTCCGTCGATGCCGGCCTTGCCAAGATCACGCCGTCGATGAATGATGCCGCGCGCTCGCTGGGTCTGGGGCCGGGCGCGACGCTGGCCCGCGTGCATGCGCCGCTGTTGTGGCGCAGCGCGTTGGCGGCGGGGCTGCTGGTGTTCGTCGACGTGATGAAGGAACTGCCGGCAACTTTCGTGATGCGCCCGTTCAATTTCGACACGCTGGCGGTGCAGGCCTACAACCTCGCGTCCGACGAGCGGCTCACCGAAGCATCGACGGCAGCGCTGACCATCGTCGTCGTGGGCCTGCTGCCGCTGATCGTGCTGTCGCAGATGATGCTGCGGCCGGAGCGCGGACGCGCTCCGGACTGACCGCCGTTATTTGTAGCCGACGCGATCGAAGATCTTCTGCGCGGCCGGCTGATTCCTGCCCAGTGCGCTGATGTTCAGCGTATCCATCTTGAACTTGCCCAGTGATTCCAGCGCCTTGTTGTCCAGCGGCACGTTTTTGACCACCGGCCATTCGTTGTTGCCGCTGGCAAAATAGGTCTGCGCGCTGTCGCTGGTCAGATATTCCAGAAATCGGATTGCCGCCGCCCGGTTCGGCGCGGTCTTGATGACGCCGGCGCCGGACACGTTCATGTGGGTGCCGAAACTCTTCTGATTGGGCCAGATCAGGCCGGTGGCGGCGATGGCCTTGCGGTCTTCCGGTTTTGTCGATTTCATCAGCCGCACGTAGTAGTAGCTGTTGCTGATTGCGACACCGCATTCGCCGGCAGCCACGGCACGGATCTGGTCGGTGTCGCCGCCTTTGGGCGCGCGCGCGAAATTGGCGACGACGCCCTTTGCCCACTGTTCGGCCTTCGTTTCGCCGAGATGTTCGATCAGCGCGCTCATCAGCGACAGGTTGTAGATGTGGCTGCCGGAACGCGTGCACACCTTGCCCTTGAGTTTCGGATGAGCGAGGTCCTCGTAGTTCTGCACGTCGGCCGGGTTGACGGCGGCCTTGTTGTAGATGATGACCCGGGCGCGCGCGGAGAAGCCGAACCACTGGTTGTCGGGCGTGCGCATGTGTGCAGGCAGGCGTTCGGCCAGCACTTTTGATTCGATCGGCTGGAACAGACCCATCTGTTCGGCGCGCCACAGGCGCCCGGCGTCTACGGTGACCAGGACGTCGGCGGGGG
>RPOR01000048.1 GCA_003820645.1 Betaproteobacteria bacterium | reverse complement strand
CCGTCGCCCGACACGCCGGAAGCGCAACTCTACAGCGATTTCCTCGTCGCCAAAGACTGGGTTTGAGCAAGGCGTGGCGCGGCGTCAGCCGCCGCCGAGCCAGGATTTGATCGAGTGGATCCGCTCGCGCAACTGGCCGAGGACCGATACATCCGCGGCGCGTGCGGCGGTCACCTGGTGCTGCTTCAGCAATTTCGGTGTCTTGCGGAACGACTGGTAGCGCGCCAGTGCAGCGTGAATGTGTTGCTGTAACAGTTTCAGATTCAGCGGCTTGCTGAGGAAACGGAATACCTGGGCCTGGTTGATCAGGTCGATGACCAGTTCCGAGTCCGACGCCTCCGTCATGACGATCGCGAGGATTTCGGGGTGGTCCTGCTTCAGAGCCTTGAATGCCGCAAGCGATTTCTGGTCACTGCCGCTGATGTCGGCAACGATGACGGCGATTTCCTTCTGCCCCAGAATCGCCAGCGCCTGGTCGATGTGCGCTGCATGCAGCACGGGGCAGATCGCCGACATCAGTTCGTTGACAGCACGAAATACGCTCTGGGACGCATCCAGCACAAGGACGCCGCTGTCGACTTTTTCCGGGACAATCACCGGCGCTGCCGCCATGTCGGCGAGTTCCAGCGCAATGGCCGCGGCCTCACCGACGGTTTTCTGGATATCGGCGTTGTCCCACGGCTTGCTGATGAAGCGGAATACTTCGCCGTCGTTGATCGAGCCGACGATCGAGGCCAGGTCCGAATAACCGGTCAGCAGAATGCGCACGGTATGCGGCGCGAGTCCCTTGACCTGCCGCAGGAGCTCGACGCCGGTCATTTCCGGCATGCGCTGGTCGCTGATCACCACATGCGGGTGAAAACGTTTCAGAAATTCCATCGCCTCCGGGCCGCTGCTGGCGGTGAAAACGTTGTATTTGGTGCGGAATATCGAGCGCAGTGCATTGAGAATGCGCTCTTCATCGTCGACGAACAGCAGTTTCGCTTTTTTGCCGCTGGTGTCGAACATCGGCGCCACGGTATTCACCGGCGTCACCGTGGGCTCAGCGGATTTGGCCACCTGCATGCCGGCGATTACCCGTGCGGCCGACACCAGTTTCGGGTCGAGGCGTTGTGTCGGCACATCCTCGATATTCTCGGCCTCGGGCTTCCTGTTGACGCGCAGACTGGCGGCAATGCCCTGCACGAAAGCCAGCGCGAACTCCCGTGCCGTCTGGAAGCGGTCGTCGCGCCTTTTCGCCAGCGCTTTCTGCGTTGCCCAGTCGAGCTGGACTGAAATCCGCGGATTGAACTCTGACGGGTTCGGGGGGCGATCGCTGATCACCTGGCGCATGATCTCGACATTGCTGCCGCTAAAAGGCTTGCGGCCCGTCAACAGCTCGTAAGCGATGACGCCGGCGGCGTAAATGTCGGTGCGCGCATCCGGTTCGTCACCGGTGAACTGTTCCGGCGACATGTAGCCCGGCGAGCCCATGATTTCACCGATCTGCGTCAGCGACGACGAATCGATATGGGCGATGCCGAAATCGCTGATCTTGATCCTGCCGTCATCATTGATCAGGATATTCGAAGGCTTGACATCTCGGTGCACCACGCCCTGGGCATGGGCGTAGCCGAGGCCGTCGAGCAACTGGCGCACCATCTCGCCGATCTCCGTTAGTTCGAACTTCGCCTTGTTCTGCAGATGCTCGAACAACGACCTGCTGTTGACCAGCTCCATGACGATGTAGGCGATATTTGCGTCCTCGCCGTAATCGAAGATCGCGGCGATGCGCGGATGGGTGAGTCGCCCGACGGCCTGCGCCTCGTGGCGAAAGCGCGCGATCGCGTACTGCAGCTCGGTGGGCTCCAGTGCCGACTTGGTGATGGTCTTGATGGCAACCAGGCGATGGATGGCGGGATCGAAGGCCTTGTAGACGACGCCCATGCCGCCCCGGCCGAGGACCGCCTGCACTTCGTACTTGCCGATGTTTTTTGGATAGGCGATGGTCATGACGGGTCGCCGAGATCTGCCGTTGGCGGTGGTGTCAATGGCAGCACGATCGTGAAGCGGGTGCCTTTCCCTACGGTGGAATCAACGCTGATCCTACCACCGTGCTGCTCGATAATCTTGTATGAAATTGACAGCCCGAGGCCGGTGCCTTTGCCCACCGCCTTGGTGGTGAAAAACGGATCAAATATCTTGGGGATGATTTCCGGCGGGATGCCCTTGCCGTTATCGGCAATTTCGACCAGGACCTGATCGGGACCCTCGGTGCGCGTGGTGATGGTGATTTCACCGGCCCCGCCTTCGATGGCCTGTGCCGCGTTGTTGATCAGGTTGAGGAAGACCTGGTTCAGTTGCGACGGCGAGCAGGTTATTGCCGGGATGTCGCCGAAGTGTTTCTTGACCGTGAGGTGTTTCAGTTCATGCTTGGCCAGGATCAGGGCGCTGTCGAGGCCTTCGTTCAGGTTGAAACTGGAGACCTTGCTGCGGTCGAGACGACTGAAATTCTTCAGGTTGAGCACGATTTCCGAGATCTGTTCGATACCGTAGAGCCCGTCCTGCGCCAGCTGCCCGAGCTCGGCCAGCGCCTGCTGCTCGGCAAAATGATGAACCAGGTCGTGGACGGCGGCATACTTGGCCTGCAGCCGGCGCGGATCGGACGAGCCGTCTTCCATCAGCCGCAACAGCTTGTTGGTTTCAACGATCAGCTTTTTCACGTCAGGCAGCTTGCCGGCGACCGATCCGAGACTGTTCTTGACATAAGCAAGCGGCGTGTTGATCTCATGGGCAATGCCGGCAACCATCTGCCCGAGCGAGGACATTTTCTCGGTCTGAATCAGCTGTGCTTCCGATTCCTTCAGTTGTTCCAGTGCACTGGAGAGCTCGCGCGTACGCTCCTCGACACGTGATTCAAGTACCCGGTTGGCTTCATTCAGCAGGCGGTAACTGACGGCCAGCTTGGACATCAGGTAGCCGATCAGGATCAGCAACGCACCGGCGTAGGCAATCAGGTAAATCCGGTAACGCTCGCTCTCGGACTGGACGTCGGCGGTCTCGATGCTGAATGCGTCAGTCAGGCTGTCGATGCGCGGTCCCGCCGATGAGGTGCCGATCTTCAGGAACAGTTCGTCTTCCACCGGCTTTGCACCGAGAATCTGTTCCACCGTGGTATCCATGCGCGCCAGCCCCTCGCGCACCGCGGGCGGCACGTCGTGCCCCGCCTTGCGCAGGTCGGCGGCAAAGAGTTCGACGTTCTTGCGCTGCGCAGCGGTCGGATCGGTCGCATAGCGCAGGACATGGGCAAACAGCAGCGCGGACGTGCTCTCGACTGCGATCAGGCGGTCGCGTTGCGCAAAGCCGGTCCATGCGCCCCTGACCAGCCCGGCAATTTCGCCGTCGAACGTCACCATGCGCTCCAGCGACTGGGTCATGGTGGTGCTGGCGGCACGATAGCGGTTCAACAGGTCAATCTTCTGGTCGAAAGCCTGCACCAGTGGCGGCAGGCCCCTGCCCAGCACCGGGCTGGAGAGTTCGGTGGCCGACTGCTGCAGGCGGCGCAGCAGTTCGGGTACTCGCGCGCTGCGGTTGTCGCCCGGGCGCACCGCGCCCGAAGTCCCTTCCACCCGTGCGCGCAAAACTTCAATATCCCAGCGGCCGTCGATCTCGCGCAGTTCGCGCAGGTAGCCGAGGATTTCGCCCTGAATCCGGTAGTCGACACCCTGGCTCTTGATATAGAGAAAGCCCAGCAGGGCGACCAGGCCGGCGGCGACCAGTACGGTCAGCGGAACCCGCGCGGTGCGCGGCAACACCATGCGGCGCCGCGACACCGGTGCCTGCGTTGTCGCCGAATTTCCGAGTTCATTCTCCAAGATATGCATGCCTCACTTGTGGGCTGGACAACAGGGCCTTCGCAGCATCGGCAAGTACTATGGTTCCGCTCTCCATGACGTAACCACGATTGCAGGTTTCCAGGGCCAGCTTCGCGTTCTGTTCGACCAGCAGCATCGTTACACCTTCCGCAGCGACCGTGCGGACGATCTCAAAAATCTTCTGCACCATTAGCGGCGCCAGCCCCATGCTCGGTTCGTCGAGCAGCAACAGCCGGGGCCGGCACATCAGCGCGCGCGATATTGCCAGCATCTGCTGCTCGCCCCCGGACAAGGTACCGGCGAGCTGTGTACGGCGTTCCGCCAGCCGCGGAAACAGCGCGTAGGCACGTTCGAAATCCCGCGCAACGGCCGCGGCATCGGTGTGGATATACGCGCCCATCGCCAGATTCTCGGCTACCGTCAGCCGCGGAAACATGCCCCGTCCTTCGGGTACCATCGCGAGGCCGCGCCGCACCAAATGATACGCCGGTTTGCCGGTGACCTCGCTGCCGTCGTAGTCGATTCGGCCCGCCTTGGGTTTGAGCAGTCCGCAGAGTGCTTTCAGCGTACTGGTCTTGCCGGCGCCGTTGGCGCCGATCAACGCCACCAGTTCGCCGCGCCCGACGGTCAGGTCGATACCCTTGACGGCGTTGATGCCGCCGTAGGCCACCTCGAGCTTATGCACGTTCAGCATGATTTGCGTCACTCAGACCAGGGGTCCGCCGAGATAGGCTTCAATGACCTTGGGGTCGCGCTGTACTGCAGCGGGCTCACCCTCGGAAATTTTTTCGCCGTAGTCGAGCACTGCCACGCGATGCGACAGTCCCATCACCAGCTTCATGTCGTGTTCAATCAGCAGCAGCGTGACGCCGTCGGCGAGTATCCGCTCCAGAAGTGTCTGCAGTGCGCCGGTTTCGGTGGCGTTCATGCCCGCAGCCGGCTCGTCCAGGGCGAGCAATTTCGGCTCGGTGGCGAGGGCCCGGGCAATCTCGAGCCGGCGCTGGTCGCCGTACGGGAGGTCGCGCGCGAGGGCATTGGCGCGCGCTGCGAGCCCGCAATAGTCCAGCAGTTCGTGCGCGCGCTGCGTGACCGCGCGCTCCTCGGCGGCAGTACGACGCGTGCGGAGTACCGCACCGAGGACACCGGCGTGCGTGCGCGCATGCTGACCGACCATCACGTTCTCCAGTGAGGTCATGCTGCCGAACAGGCGGATGTTCTGGAAGGTGCGGGCAATGCCATGCTGCGCGATCCGGTACGGCTTCAGCCCGCCGATGTGCCGGCCGTCAAACGTCAGTTCGCCGGCGTCGGCGGCGTAGAGGCCGGTCAGCACGTTGAACAGGGTGGTCTTGCCGGCACCATTGGGCCCGATCAGACCGAAGATCTCACCGCGTTGGACAGTGATGGACACGTTGGTCAATGCGGCGAGTCCGCCGAAGCGCTTGCTGATGCCGGTGGCTGCCAGCAGCGGGGTGTCAACGGGTGGCACGCGATTTCTCCACGGCCCCGGCTGCTGCCGGCACTGCTGTGCGGCGACGTGCCGGCCAGATTCCCGACGGCCGGAAGAGCATCATCAGCACCAGCGCCAGACCGAACAGCAGCATCCGCAGGTCCGACGGGTCGACGAGCACTTCCCCGATCCAGCGCTGCTGCAGCGGACCGATATAGCGCAGCGCCTCCGGCAACGCGGTGAGCAGTACCGCGCCGAGGACCACGCCGGCGACATTGCCCATGCCGCCCAGGACGACCATGCACAGCACCATGATCGAATCGATCAGGTGAAAACTTTCCGGACTGACAAAGCCCTGGAATGACGCGAACAGTCCGCCGGCGACACCGCCGAAAGTCGCGCCCATCGCAAACGCCAGCAGCTTGATGTTGCGGGTATTGATGCCCATCGCGGATGCGGCGAGTTCATCGTCGCGGATGGCCACCCAGGCGCGGCCGATCCGCGAATTCTCCAGTCGCAGCGAAATGACGATGGACAGCACGGCGCAGGCGAGAAAAACAAAATAGTAGTTGTGTACCGGGGAGAAGGTCAGGCCCGCCACACTGTGGGTCTGTGCCAGCGAAAACCCGCCCACCTGCAGCGGATCGATCAGCGTAATGCCCTGCGGGCCATTGGTAATGTTGACCGGGCGGTTAAGGTTGTTCAGGAATACGCGGATGATCTCGCCGAAGCCGAGCGTGACGATCGCGAGATAGTCGCCGCGCAGCCGCAGCGTCGGCCCGCCGAGCAGGATGCCGAACAGCGCAGCTGCCGCCGCACCCAGCGGCAGCAGTACCAGGAATGGCCAGTGCACCGCAAACTGCGGCGAGGCGAGCAGCGCATAGCTGTAGGCGCCAACGGCAAAGAACGCGATATAACCCAGATCAAGCAGACCGGCAAATCCGACCACGATATTGAGTCCCAGCGCGAGCATGATGAACAGCAGCGCCACATCCGCGATGCGCACCCAGGCGCGGCCGAGCACGGCTTCGACCAGGAACGGCGCGGCGAGCAGCAGCAGCGCGACGGCGACCCACGCTGTCCAGCGCAACGGATGATTGCCGGCAACGATCATGCACGGTCTCCGCTGTGTTGTCCCAGCAGCCCGGACGGTCGCAGCACCAGCACCAGCACCAGCACCAGGAACGCGAATATGTCGCGATAATTGCTGCCCAGCACACCGCCGGTCAGGTCGCCGATGTAGCCTGCGGCGAGGCTTTCGATGATGCCCAACAGCAGCCCGCCCAATACTGCGCCCGCGACATTGCCGATGCCGCCGAGCACGGCGGCGGTGAATGCCTTCAGGCCGAGCATGAAACCCATGAAGTAATGGCCGAGGCCGTAGTAGAGCACGATCATCAGGCCGGCGATGGCACCGATCGCCGAGCCCAGCACGAACGTGAATGCAATCACCGTGTCGGTGTTGACGCCCATCAGTCCGGCGACATCCGGATTCTGCTCCGTGGCACGCATCGCGCGGCCCATGCGGCTCGCTTTGATGAACCACAGCAGGCCGGCCATGATCAGGCAGGCTAGCGTGAATATGGCCACCTGCAGGCCGGTCAACTGCGCGCCGAAGAGGGTGACGCTGGCGGGCGCCATGATTTCCGGCATCGAGATGTACTGCTTGCCCCAGATCAGCGCTGCGGAATACTGCAGCAGGATCGACACGCCGATGGCGGTGATCAGCGGTGCCAGCCGTGGCGCGCGCCGCAACGGCCGGTACGCGACCCGTTCGATCGATACGCCGAGGATCGTGCAGACGATGATCGCCCCGCTGACGGCCAGCATCAGCACCAGCGGTACCGGCACCCCGGCGGCGGCCAGCAGCTGGATGATGGTCAGCGACACCAGCGCGCCGATCATGGTGATGTCACCGTGGGCGAAATTGATCAGCCCAAGGATGCCGTAGACCATGGTGTAGCCCAATGCGACCAGCGCATAGATGCTGCCCAGCACGAGGCCATTGACGATTTGTTGAGCGAAAATTTCCATTGGTAGAGACGGCAACGGCACCCTGGAGGGTGCCGTTGCCGTCGGTCGCTGTCGCTTACTTGCCGGCTGCTGCGCTGCCGCCCGCTTCCGGCTTGACGGTTTCGAGCGGCGCCCATGCGCCGCCTTTGACCACATAAATGGTAATCGGACCGTTCTTCAGGTCGCCCTTGTCGTCAAATGCGATTGGACCAATGACGCCCTGATAATTGGTCTTGCCGATCTCCGGCAGGAATTTCGCGGGATCGGCTGAGCCGGCACGCTTCATCGCGTCGATGAATACCATGACTGCGTCGTAGCCCATGGGCGCGAAGAGTTCGACTTCCTGATTGAATTTTGCCTTGTATTTCTCGAGGAAGGCCTTGCCGCCGGGCATCTGGTCCTTGGGCAGCCCCGGGATGGAGGCCATCGCGCCGTCGGAGGCATCACCGGCAAGCTTGATGAAATTGGGCGTCTGCATACCGTCGCCGCCGATGAACTTCGCCTGGATGCCGAGTTCCTTCATCTGTTTGACCATCGGTCCCGCCTGCGGATCGATGCCGCCGAACATGATCAGGTCGGGCTTGCGGCCCTTGATCTTGGTCAGGATCGCCTTGAAATCGGTGTCTTTGTCCGTCGTGTGCTCGCGGGCGGCGATTTTTACGTCCATGGTCTTGATGGTGTTTTCGAAGGCATCAGCGAGCCCCTGTCCGTAGGCCGTACTGTCATCGATCACCGCAACGCTTTTGACCTGCAGCGTCCTCGCCGCGAAACGCGCCAGCGTCGGGCCCTGCTGGTCGTCATGGGCAACCACGCGAAAAGTGGTTTTGAATCCCTGCTGGGTGTACTTGGGATTGGTGGATGACGGTGAGATCTGCGGGATGCCGGCGTCTGAATAAATTTTCGAGGCGGGAATCGAAGCGCCCGAATTGAAATGCCCGACGACCGCGGCGACCTTGGCGTCGGCGAGTTTCTGCGCCACGGTCGTTGCCTTGGTCGGATTGGCTTCGTCGTCCTCGGCCACCATTTCGAACTTCACTCTCTTGCCGCCGATATCGATATTGGCGGCATTTGCATCCTCGATCGCCAGTTGCACGCCGTTGCGGATGTCGATGCCGATATGTGCCTGCGGTCCGGTCAGCGGCGACGCCGAGCCGATCTTGACGGTTAGTGTTTCCGGCGGCTTCGGCGCTTCGGTCTTGGGGGCGGGCGGCGGGGCTTCCTTGCCGCAGGCGGCCAGCAGGGCCGCGGCGATCAGCGCAGCGGCGAAGTGGCGTACGGTATGGATATGCATGTGGGCTCCAGTGTGATGAGTCAGTTGGGCAGACCATCCCGGCTTGCTGCCGGCGATGGAACCATGATTTAACTTATTGTTACTGAAAGAGATTTACCGATTATCCGGGGGGGGCGTTGCAATGTCAATTTCGGTATCGGGGGGTGACCGGCAACAAAAAAAGCCGGCATGCACCGGCTTTTTTTGCGTTTGCAGGGATGACTTACTTGAGCGTGAGTATCCACTTCACGATGGCCTTGATGTCGTCTTCCTTGACATGGGCATTCGGCGGCATCGGGGTCGGGCCCCAAACGCCGGAGCCGCCGGCTTTGACCTTCTTCGCCAGGTTCGCCCCCGCCGCTTTGTCGTTGCGGTACTTGGCGGCAATTTCCTTGTAGCCGGGGCCGACGATCTTGCGATCCACGGCATGACAGGTCATGCAGCCGCTGGACTGCGCGAGTTTCTCCGATGCCGCTGCATTGCCGGCGGCCATTGCGCCGAGGGCAAACAGCACCGCGAACACGAATTTCATGAAAGCTCCTTGAGTGTCTTGACTGAACGAGCCGCGATTGTAGCCGAAGCGGTTCGCGGCCCGAAAGCCGCTAAGGCGGTGCGTCCAGTACCCGCGCCAACTTCCCGGCATCGGTAATCGCCGGCAGGCAGCTGACCCCGCGACAAACCCAGGCGATGCTCCCGGCCGGTGCTGGCGGTTTATCGAGCGGTCCACATAGGCCATTGTATTCATTGGGTATTGTCAGGATCAGCAGATCCGGCCGATAACGCCGGTCCAGTTGCTGCTGCCAGGCCTGCAGCGCCGGTGCCATCCCGCGCAGGACGACGGTGCGTGGCGGCGTAAGGTATTCGTCCAGGGCTGTACACAGGCTGACACAGGCGCTGGGGTGGCGCTCGAGTTCCGGGTAGAACAGCTGCAGCGCGCGCGCCGCTGCGGCGAGATAACGCGGCTCGCCCAGCAGGTGTCCCAGGCGCTGCAATGCATATGCGGCAATGCCGTTGCCCGAAGGCGTGGCATGGTCGTGGCCGGGCTTGGTGCGATGGATCAATGGTTCGTGGTCGTGGCTGGTGAAAAAAAATCCGCCGTGATCGCGGTCTGCGAAGCGCGTGAGCAAGGCGTCGGCCAGCGCGCGTGCGAAATCGACATCGGCTGCACGAAACTCTGCCTGCAACAGTTCCAGCGCAGCATCCAGCAGGAAGGCGTGGTCATCGAGATACGCATTGAGATGGGCCTTGCCGTCCTTGCACGTTGCCAGCAGCCGGCCGTCGCGCCACAACACCGTGCGCACGAACTCGAAGGCGCGCTGTGCCGATTGCAGCCACGCCGGCTCTCCGAACACGCGCGCCGCGCGCGCCATGCCGGTGATCGTCAATGCGTTCCAGCTGGCGAGGAGCTTGTCATCGCGCCCCGGCGGCACGCGCAGGGCGCGGGCAGCGAACAGCTTGGTACGGGCGGATTCCACTCGTGCAACGCAGAGGTCCGGTGGCAGGTCCAGCGCGGCCGCAACGGAGTCCAGCGGCTGCATTACGCGCAGATGCCAGGCGTGGCCTTCGAAATTCGGCGCGCGGTCGAGCCCGTAGTGCGGTGCGACGACCGCGTATTCTTCGGTGCTCAACAAGTCGCGGACCTGGTGCGGCGTCCAGACGTAGAACTTGCCTTCTTCGTGCTCCGAGTCGGCATCGAAAGACGAGTAATAACCGCCTGCGGGGGACTGCATTTCACGCATCACCCAGGCCGCGGTCTCCGCAGCGACCTGGGCAAAGCGCGGCGCCTGTGTGACCCGCCAGGCGTCGCTGTACAGCGCGAGCAGCAGCCCGTTGTCGCAGAGCATTTTCTCGAAATGCGGGATGGTCCACGTAGCGTCGACGCTGTAGCGGCAGAATCCGCCACCGAGATGGTCGTAGATGCCGCCTTCGGCCATTTTCGTCAGTGTCTGGACTGCAATGTTGCGGGTGACGTCGCTGCCGTCCAGCGCATGGCGGCGCAGGCAAAAAGCGAGTTCGCAGGGATGCGGAAACTTCGGGGCCTGGCCGATGCCGCCATGTACCGCGTCAAATGCTGCGGCCAGTTCGCGCACCGCATCGTCGAGCGGTGCACGATCCGGTTCCCGTGCACCTGCAGGTGCCGGCACCGTGCGGCCCAGCGCCTCGCGCAGCGCCGCGTTCTGTCGCAGGATGTCGGCGCGCTGTTCACGATAGGCTGACGCGATGCGCGGCAACAGATCCGTGAAGCCGGGCATGCCGTAGCGCGGCGTTTTCGGAAAATAGGTGCCGCCGAAAAACGGCATGCCGTCGGGCATCAGAAACATGGTCAGCGGCCAGCCACCGCTGCGCCCGGTCAGCATCTGGTGCGCGGCCTGGTAAATCTGGTCGAGGTCGGGGCGCTCCTCGCGGTCGACTTTGATGTTCACGAAATGACGATTCATTGCGGCGGCCACTGCGGCATCCTCAAAGGATTCGTGCGCCATTACGTGGCACCAGTGGCATGCCGAATAGCCGACCGAAAGCAGGATCGGTTTGTCCGTCGCGCGCGCCAGGGCCAGCGCTTCCGCATTCCACGGGTGCCAGTCCACCGGGTTGTCCGCATGCTGCAGCAGATAGGGGGAAGTTTCGGCGGCAAGAAGATTGGGCATGGGCGGCGGCAACGATCGAGAGATCATTGCGATTGTTTCACACAACGCCGCCCGCAATAACCGCGGGCAGCCCGTTGGTATTCGGTCGGGTGCATGCCTATACTGAGCCCGACTGCTTCAGGCCAACTGCGGAGGATGCCTCATGAAAATCGATACCATTGCCGTGCACGGTGGTTACAAGCCGGACCCGACGACCAAAGCGGTCGCGGTGCCGATTTACCAGACGACTTCGTACGCCTTCGACAGCACCCAGCACGGGGCCGACCTGTTCGACCTGAAGGTGCAAGGAAACATCTACACCCGGATCATGAATCCGACGACCGACGTGCTGGAGAAACGGGTGGCCGAGCTCGAGGGCGGCATCGCGGGACTGGCGCTGGCTTCAGGCATGGCGGCAATTACGGCCGCCATCATGACCATTGCCGAGGCCGGCGACAACATCGTCACCTCGACCGCGCTCTATGGCGGCACCTACAACCTGTTCGCGCACACCTTGCCGCAGTACGGCATCGAAGTGCGTTTCGCCGATTACCGCGAGCCCAAGGCCTGGGAAAAACTGATCGACGGCAAGACCAAGGCGGTGTTCTGCGAATCCGTGGGCAATCCGCTGGGCAATGTCGTCGACTTCGGTGCGCTGGCGAAAATCGCGCACGCGCGCGGCGTGCCGGTGATCGTCGACAACACGGTGCCGACGCCCTACCTGTGCCGGCCGTTCGAACACGACGCCGATATTGTCGTGCATTCGCTGACCAAGTATCTCGGCGGTCACGGCAACTCCATCGGCGGCGTGATCGTCGATTCGGGCAATTTCCCGTGGGCCGAGCACAAGCAGAAATTCCGCCGCCTGAACGAACCCGACGTGTCCTATCACGGCGTGGTCTATACGGAGGCACTGGGTGCCGCGGCGTACATCGGCCGCGCGCGCGTGGTACCGCTGCGCAACATGGGTGCGGCGCTGTCGCCGTTCAATGCGTTCCTGATCCTGCAGGGCATCGAAACGCTGGCAGTGCGCATGGACCGCATTTGCGACAATGCGCTCGCCGTCGCGCGCTGCCTGCAGGGTCACGCCAAGGTCGGCTGGGTGCGGTATGCCGGCCTCCCCGACCATCAGGACAAACCGCTGGTCGACCGGTACATGGGCGGGCGGGCTTCCGGCATCCTCAGCTTCGGCATCAAAGGTGGCGCCGCGGCCGGCGCCCGGTTCATCGATGCGCTGCATCTGGTCACCCGGCTGGTCAACATCGGCGATGCCAAATCGCTGGCCTGCCATCCGGCAACGACCACGCACCGGCAACTGTCAGCCACGGAACTGGCAAGCGCCGGTGTCAGTGCGGACATGGTGCGCCTGTCGATCGGCATCGAGCATGTCGACGACATCGTCGCCGATCTCGAGCAGGCACTGCAGGCCGCGTGAGGCTGCCGGGCGAGGTCCTTCGCGTCAGTCGGTAACGGCGCCTTTGCTGGCGCTGGACACCAGACGCGCGAATTTGGCCAGCGCGCCGCGGGTGTAGCGCGGTTTCGGCTGTTGCCATTTCTTTTTGCGCGCGGCGATTTCCTTGGCCGCGACATTCAGCTGGATCAGGCGTTTGTCTGCGTCGATGGTGATCGAATCGCCTTCCTTTACCAGCGCGATCGGACCGCCCTCGAACGCCTCCGGTGCGACATGGCCGACGACCATGCCCCAGGTGCCGCCGGAGAACCGGCCATCGGTGATCAGGCCGACGGATTCGCCCAGGCCCTGGCCCGTCAGCGCACCCGTGGGGGCGAGCATCTCCTGCATGCCGGGACCGCCCTTCGGGCCTTCGTAACGGATGACCACCACGTCGCCGGCCTTGATTCTTTTCGCCATGATGGCTTTCATGCAGGCGTTCTCGGAATCGAACACCCGCGCGGGACCGGTAATCTTCGGCGATTTCAGGCCGGTAATCTTGGCAACGCAGCCTTCCGGTGCGAGATTGCCCTTGAGGATGGCGAGGTGGCCATGTTTGTACAGCGGGTTCGCCCACGGGCGAATGACGTCCTGGTCGGGGCGCGGTGCGTCCGGCACGTCTTTCAACGCCTGCGCCATGGTGCGCCCGGTGATGGTGATGCAGTCGCCATGCAGCAGGCCGTGCTTGAGCAGCATCTTTAATACCTGCGGCACACCGCCGGCGCGATGGAAATCCACCGCGACATAACGGCCCGAGGGTTTCAGGTCGCACAGCACCGGCACTTTTCTGCGTACCCGCTCGAAGTCATCGATGGTCCATTTGACCTTGGCCGCGTGCGCGATGGCGAGATAATGCAGTACGGCGTTGGTGGAGCCGCCGGTGGCCATGATCAGCGCCACGGCGTTCTCGATCGACTTGCGCGTGACGATGTCGCGCGGCTTGATATCCTGTTTGATGGCGTTGACCAGCACCAGCGCCGATTGCGCTGCAGAATCGGCTTTCTCCGGATCCGGCGAGGCCATCTGGCTGGAGCCCAGCACACTCATGCCCAGCGCCTCGAACGACGATGACATGGTATTTGCAGTGAACATGCCGCCGCACGCGCCCACCGACGGGCAGGCATTTTTTTCGATGCCGATGAAATCCTCGTCGCTCATCCTGCCGGCGGTATAGCTGCCCACGGCCTCGAAGGCGCTGACCACGGTCAGGTCCTGGCCCTTCCACTTGCCCGGCTTGATCGTACCGGCATAGACGTAAATCCCCGGCACGTTCATGCGCAGCATCGCGATCATGCCGCCCGGCATGTTCTTGTCGCAGCCGCCGCAGACCAGCACGCCGTCCATGGCCTGGCCGTTGACCGCTGTCTCGATGCAATCGGCGATGACCTCGCGCGATACCAGCGAGTATTTCATTGCCTCGGTGCCCATGCCGATGCCGTCGGTGACGGTCGGCACGCCGAACACCTGCGGCATCGCCCCCGCGTCATGCAGCGCGGCAAGCGCATGGTCGACCAGCGGCTGGATGCCGGCATTGCAGGGGTTCATCGTCGAGTGGCCGTTGGCGACGCCGACGATGGGCTTGTCGAAGTCGCGGTCGCCGAAGCCCACGGCGCGCAGCATGGCGCGGTTCGGGGCGCGCGCGACGCCGGCGGTAATCAGGTGGCTGCGTTTATTGAGCGGCATGCATGTTCTCCAGTATGGCCGGCAACGACAGGGCGTCTGCGACGGCCGTTGCGGCAGTGGCACGTATAATAAGGCGTCATTTTATCGTATCGCCCTGCCCCTACCCATGCTCGTACATCCCCAGTTCGACCCCGTGGCGCTGCAACTCGGGCCGGTGGCCCTGCGCTGGTACGGCCTGATGTATCTGCTCGCCTTTGCGCTGGTCTGGTTGCTGGGGCGCTATCGCATCGACCGCAACCCGGGCGGCGTGTGGACCCGCAATGACATGGATGATGTGCTGTTCTACGGTATCCTTGGCACCATCCTCGGCGGCCGCCTCGGTTACGTGCTGTTCTACAAGTTCGGCGATTATCTGGCCGCGCCGTGGAAAGTGTTTTATGTCTGGGAGGGCGGCATGTCCTTTCACGGCGGGTTTCTCGGCGTGGTTATTGCGATGATCTGGTTCGCGCGCAGTCGTCATCAGGATTGGCTGCGCATCACCGACTTCATCGCGCCGCTGGTACCCCTAGGGCTGGCTGCCGGACGCATGGGCAATTTTATCAACGCCGAACTCTGGGGGCGGCCGACCGATTTGCCGTGGGCGATGGTGTTCCCGAATGTTGACCGCGTGGCCCGTCACCCCTCGCAGCTCTATGAGTTTGCGCTGGAGGGCGTCGTACTGTTCATCATTTTGTGGCTGTTTACCGCGAAACCGCGCCCGCGTGGCGCGGCGTCCGCAGTGTTCTTGATCGGCTATGGTGTGTTTCGTTTCGGGGTCGAGTACACCCGGGAGCCGGACAGCTTCCTCGGTTTTCTGGCGCTGGGATTGACCATGGGCCAGTGGCTGTCGCTGCCGATGGTCCTAGCCGGGGCTGGCCTGCTGGCCTGGGCGTGGTCGCGGCCGCGCTGAACGGCATCAGTTCAGTTTTTTCGGGTCGGTTCGCTTCGCCGGTTTCGCCTGCGCGCGCAGCGCGGCACGGCGATCGAGCAGGCGCTGGAAATTCCCCAACGACAACAGATGTACATAAATGCGGGAGAGCATGCCGCTTTGTGCAAGCTCTTTCAGCACATTGGCCGGCAATGCGTGCAGCCGCTCTTCTGCGACCCGGTGCATGCCGGTCAGCGTGATCGGCACCTCTCCCGCCGGCGCGGCCTGGGCGGCGAACGGTTCCATCAGCTGCAGTTCGTGCAGCTTGTGGCACATCGCTTCGGTGCGTGCGAGATCAGCCTCGAATTCGAACAACAGCTTGCGTCGGCCTTCCCATACCGGCAGTGGTTGGCCTTTGCCGTCGTAGAGGGCTTCGCCTTTTGGCTGCAGCGCGCGCTTTTCCACGCAGGCAATGCGTTCGGTCTGCTCCCGGCCGTCGACAGTCACCCGTGTCATGCAGAACGGGTAACGGCGCACGTAGACCGGCAGGTAAGCCTGCGGGTCCCAGGTATCGTCGGCGGTCAGGAACAGGTTTTTTTGCACTTCGACGCCGAGGATGGCCATGGCCACGAAAGTCCTGCCGGCATCTCCCGAAATGAGGGCGATGGGATAGTCATGGGCGGCCAGCGCGAATTCGCTGAATGAAAGCGGCAGCGCCGTCAGGTTGCGGAACAGCACCGGCAGCTTGCGTTCCCCGGGCAGCAGCACCTTATGCGTTTTGGCCAGCGGGACAATTTCCTGGTAGCCATAGGGCGGCGTGATTTCCAAGGCAGATTCCCCCGTCAGGTCGGTCGCGCCCCATTATAGCCGGCGCCCCGGTTTGACCCATCGATTTGCCGCATGCGCGCCAAGCGGGTAAAATCCGCCCCTCTTTTCGGGGTGGTAGCTCAGCTGGGAGAGCGCCGCGTTCGCAATGCGGAGGTCGGGAGTTCGATCCTCCTCCACTCCACCAAAAAAATGCCACCGTTGCGGTGGCATTTTTGTTTGCTGCAACCTTGACGGGTATGCGGCTCAGCGCCCCGGCATCCAGTCCGGCATCGCGCCCCACAACACCGCAATCCCCAGCACCAGAAAGATCAGTGCCGCAATGGCATGCACGGTCTTCGCCGGAATCTTCCGGGTGGCGACTTCGCCCAGCAGCACGGCCGGCACGTTGGCGATCATCATGCCCAGCGTGGTGCCGAGGATGACCCCGGCGAGTGCATCGAAACGCGCCGCGAGCGCAATGGTGGCGATCTGGGTTTTGTCGGCCATCTCGGCAAGGAAGAAAGCGACGACTGTCACCCCGAACACGCCGAACGGCGCGTGCGTCGCATCGACCGCGCCGGCGTCCAGTTTGTCCGGAATCAGCATCCATACGGCCATCGCGAGAAACGAGCCGCCAAGGATCCAGCGCATGACCTCGGCGCCCAGCGTTGCCGCCGCCCAAGCGCCGACCGTGCCGGCGAGCGCGTGGTTGGCAAGCGTGGCGACCAGGATGCCCCAGATGATCGGCCACGGCTTTTTGAAGCGCGCGGCCAGCACCAGCGCCAGCAACTGGGTCTTGTCGCCGATTTCGGCGAGCGCGACGATACCGGTGGAAATGAGGAAGGCGTCCATCAGGGGGCTCAATGCAGGGCGCGGACTGTAACGGAACGCCGATGGCGCTGCAATGTTGCGGCCAAACCCGGGCTCGCCGCATCCGCATGCTGGAGCGATGCGTGGCCTGCTGCCGGGTATTTCGGTAAGCTGCGGATGCGGCCGATATTGCTGATGTGGCTCGAGCTTGGACCAAGCCGCAAAAAACATATCAATAAAAACAAATACTTACAACGACAACATCAAAGCGCACACCGCTATGGCGACCCTGTTTTCCAAGCTGATGCCCCGCGAGGGCCGCTTCTTCGATTTTTTCAATGCCCATGCGCTGCGCATCGTCGAAGGCAGCCAGGAACTGGTGGGACTGATGACCAATCTGGCCGAGGCTGAAGGCTATACGCGGCGCATCGATGAAGCCGAGCGCGCCGCCGACAAGATTACGCACGATACGTTGCTGGTGCTGCACAGCACCTTCATTACGCCGATTGATCGCGACCAGATACACCAGCTGATTACCCGCATGGACGATATCCTCGACCTGATCCAGGACGTCGCGGAATCGCTGCTGCTGTACGACATCCAGCGCGTTACTCCGGAAGCCGAACAGCTGGCGCGGATTTGCCACATGTGCTGTGAACGGGTGAAGACCGCCGTCGGGCTGCTTGCCAACCTCAGCGCGCCACAGGCCATACTCAAGACCTGCGAGGAAATCGATCGCCTCGAGTCGGATGCCGATCGCGTGATGCGTTCGGCGATGTCGCGCCTGTTCCGGGAGGAAACCGATCTCAAGCAGGTGTTCAAACTGCGCTCCGTGTACATGCTGCTCGAGGAAATCACCGACCGCTGCGAGGATGTGGCGAACATCATCGAGGGCATCGTGCTCGAGCACTCGTAAGGCGTCGCCATGGAAACGGTCAGCATCAGTCTCGGCGTGGTCATTTTTCTGGTGGCCGTGGCGCTGGCGTTTGATTACATGAACGGTTTCCACGATGCCGCGAATTCGATCGCCACCGTCGTGTCCACGCGGGTGCTGAAACCCTACCAGGCCGTGATGTGGGCGGCTTTTTTCAATTTTGCCGCGTTGTTCGTGTTCAAACTCAAAGTGGCGGCGACGGTAGGCCAGGGCATCATTGACGGCTCGGTGGTCGATCACCACATCGTGTTCGGTGCGTTGGTCGGCGCGATCGCCTGGAACATCATCACCTGGTATTACGGCCTGCCATCGAGCTCGTCGCACGCGCTGATCGGCGGCCTGATCGGCGCCGCCGTCGCCAAAAGCGGTTTCTGGGCGCTGCAAAGCGCGGGTATCTACAAGACTCTGGTTTTTATCGTGATCTCGCCGACCCTCGGGTTCCTGCTTGCCGGTTTACTGATGGTGGCCGTGTCGTGGATCTGCCGGCATACCACGCCGGCGCGGGTTGACCGCTGGTTCCGGCGGTTGCAGCTGCTGTCGGCGGCGATGTACAGCCTCGGCCACGGCGGCAACGATGCACAGAAGACCATGGGTATCATCATGATGTTGCTGATTGCAGCGGGCTCGGTGGCGCCGCAGGATGATATTCCGGCATGGGTGGTCATTTCCTGTTACCTGGCCATTTCCCTGGGCACATTGTTCGGCGGCTGGCGCATCGTCAAGACCATGGGCCAGAAGATCACCAAGCTGAAGCCGGTGGGCGGGTTTTGTGCGGAAACCGGCGGCGCGATGACCTTGTTTCTGGCGACGGGCCTGGGCATTCCGGTGTCGACCACCCATACCATCACCGGTGCCATCGTCGGCGTTGGTTCCGCGCAATCCGCATCCGCCGTACGGTGGGGCGTTGCCGGGAACATCGTGCTGGCCTGGATACTGACCATTCCCTGCTCGGCAGCCATCGCGGCGATCGCGTGGTGGGCGAGCTTCAGCCTGTTTGCCTGAGACCGATGACATGGATATCAAACGATGACCACACGCAATGACACCAGCCACACCGCGCTGCTCGCGCAGAGCGTCGGCGATTTCGTGCAGCACGGCGCGAATCTGCCGCGGGTACGGGCACTGCTGCAAACCCGCGCGGAATTTGATCGCACGCAGTGGCAGCAACTTGCCGAATTCGGCTGGCTGGGCGTGCTGGTGCCGGAATCCTGCGGCGGGCTGGGGCTGGGCCTGGCCGAGGCCGCCATCGTGGCCGAAGGTCTGGGGCGGGCGCTGACGCCCGAGCCGTACACCGCAGTGGCGGTGCTGGCCGCGCGCGTGCTGGAATATTCCGCTGGCACGGCGCTGCGTGACGAACTGCTGACCGGCCTCGTCGCGGGTGAACGCGTGCCGGTCGTTGCCTGGCAGGAGCAGGCGGACGATTTCACCGGACTGCAACTGGCGACTGCGGCGACGCCGTTTGAAGGCGGCTTCCGTGTCAGCGGCGAAAAGCAGTTCGTGATCGGCGCGGCCGGCGCCGACGGCTATATCGTGACTGCCCAGGCTGCCGCCGGATTGCAGCTGCTGTGGGTCCCGCGCGACGCGGCAGGCTGTAGCACGCGCGCAGTGCCGCTGGCCGACGGCCGCAGTTATGGCGCCATCACCCTGCGGGATGTGGCGGTGCCCGGTGTCCATGTGCTGGCTTCCGGCGATGCTGCGCGTGGCGCGCTCGATCGCGCGCTCGATCATGCGGCGGTGGTCGCGTCGGCGGAACTGGTGGGCGTGATGAAACGCACCCATGAAATGAGCCTGGATTACATGAAGACGCGCGTGCAGTTCGGCAAAGCCATCGGCAGCTTTCAGGCT
>RPOR01000047.1 GCA_003820645.1 Betaproteobacteria bacterium | reverse complement strand
TCGCCGTGGCCGACGTCAAATTCCGGGTGGCCCGAGGGCACGCGGCGGTTCAAGTCGGTGGCAGGGCGGCCGTAGCCGTTCTTCTCGGACGGCGCCGAGAACAGCGCGTCGAAGCCGCGGCCGAGGTCGGGCAGATTGACGCGGTCCTGCGGGCGCTTCGGGCCCGACAGGCTGGGCACGATGCTGTCGAGGTCGAGTTCGATGACTTCGGTGTAGTCGATGTCGCCTTTTTTCGGCATGCCGAACATGCCCTGCGCCTTGAAGTAGGCCTCGATCGCGGAGACCAGCTCCGGCTCGCGGCCGGTCATGCGGAAGTAGTCGACGGTCTTTTCATCGACCGGGAAGTAGCCCATCGTGGCCCCGTATTCGGGCGCCATGTTCGCCACCGTGCAGCGGTCGGCGGCGGTCAGCGCGGCAGCGCCTTCGCCGAAGAACTCGACGAACTTGCCGACGACCTTGGCCTTGCGCATCAGTTCGGTGACGGTCAGCGCGAGGTCGGTCGCGGTAACGCCTTCGCGCAGCCTGCCGGTCAGGTGGCAACCGACGACGTCGGGGGTCAGAAAGGCGTTGGGCTGGCCGAGCATGCCGGCCTCGGCTTCGATGCCGCCCACGCCCCAGGCCACGATGCCGATGCCGTTGACCATGGTGGTATGCGAGTCGGTGCCGAACACAGTGTCCGGGAACCACACGCCGTCCTTTTCCCAGACGCCGCGCGACAGGTGTTCCATGTTGATCTGGTGAATGATGCCGTTGCCGGGCGGCACCACACGCACGGTCTTGAACGCGCCCTGCGCCCACTTCACGAAGCGGTAACGTTCGGCATTGCGCTTGAATTCGATTTCCTGGTTGACCTGCACGGCGTCCGGGCGGTTGTAGACGTCGATTTCGACCGAGTGGTCGACGACGACGTCGACGGGCACCAGTGGCTCGATATTGCCGGGCGGCACGCCCAGGCGTTCCGCCGCTGCGCGCATCGCGGACAGGTCGTTCAGCGTGCCGAAACCGATCAGGTCCTGCAGCACGATGCGCACGACGATGAAGGGGATTTCCGCGGTGCGCTTGCCGTTGGCCTGCCAGGCGGCGAGGGCCTTGACGTGATCGTCGGTGACGCGTTTGCCGTCGCAGTGGCGCACCAGCGCTTCGAGCACGACGCGGATCGAACGCGGCAGGCGCGAGACCTTGCCGAGGCCCGCGGCTTCGAGGGCAGCGAGGCTGTGGTATTTGCCGGTCTTGCCGGGGGAAGGAGTGAATTCCTTGAGGGTCTTGAAGGTGTCTTGTGCCATGTGTTTATGCCTCAGTGAGTACGTACGGCCTTGATTTTCACGGAACAGGTGAATCCGGATCATGATCCGAACATTGTCATGCAGATCATGTGTTCGTCATGCCGGCGCAAGCCGGCATCCAGTCAGGTGACAGCTTGTTCGACATGTCCGGCCTGGACCCCGGCTTTCGCCGGGGTGACGGATCGAATATCGATGTGCCGGCAGTTCGCGAAACCACGGGAGCCGACGTGATCAAGGTAGATCATTATCAGGCTGCCATCAGTTCGCGGAGAACGAGCGCAGCCTGACTGCGCACCGTGTATACCGGCAAAGCCGTTCGTTCTGCGCGGCCGATGAGGTTCATTGTTAAGCCGCTGCCATCAGTTCGCGGAGAACGAACGGCAGGATGCCGCCGTGCTTGAGGTATTCCACCTCGATCGGCGAGTCGACGCGCAGCGTCACGGTGACGTTCTGGGTCTTGCCGTCTGCGCGATGGATGACCAGCGTCACGTCCTGCATGGGCTTGATGTTGCCGCCTTCGACGCCGATCAGATCAAAGCTCTCGGTGCCGGTGATGCCCAGTGACTGCACGCTGTCGGCGCCCTTGAATTGGCAGGGCAGCACGCCCATGCCGACCAGGTTGGAGCGGTGGATGCGCTCGTAGCCGCGGGCGACGACGACGCGGATGCCGAGCATTTGCGTGCCCTTGGCCGCCCAGTCGCGCGATGAACCGGTGCCGTATTCCTCGCCGCCGAAGACGAACAGCGGCACCTTGTCCTTCTGGTAGCGCATGGCGGCTTCGTAAATCGTCATCTTGTCGCCGCTGGGCTGGTGCAGGGTCACGCTGCCTTCGCTGCCGGGCACCATCAGGTTCTTGATGCGCGGATTGGCGAAGGCGCCGCGCACCATCACTTCGTGGTTGGTGCGGCGCGAGCCGAAACTCGACAGATCGGTGCTGCCGGCGGCAATCAGCCAGTCACCGGCCAGCGTGCCCTTGCGGATCGGGGCCACCGGGCTGATGTGGTCGGTGGTCAGCTTGTTGCCGTAAATGCCCAGCGCGCGGCCGCCTTTGATATCGATGACCTTGGGCAGCTCGCGCTTGAAGCCCTCGAACAGCGGCGGCTCGAGCATGTATGTCGATTTCGGGTCCCACTGGAACAGCGCGCCCTTGGCTTCGGGGATGGCGTCCCACAGGTCTTTCGCTCCGGAGAGGTCGCCGTATTCGCGGCGGAAGTTTTCGCTGTTGGTCGCAAACTTCATCAGTGCTTCCACTTCTGCCGGCGTCGGCCACAGGTCTTTCAGGAACACCGGCTTGCCGTTCTTGTCGTTGCCGAGAGGATCGGTGTCGACGTTTTTCAGGACCGTGCCGGCGAGCGCGAAGGCCACGACCAGTGGCGGGCTCATCAGGAAGTTGGCTTTCAGGCTCTGGTGCACGCGGGCCTCGAAGTTGCGGTTGCCGGAGAGCACGGCCGCGGCGATCACGTCGTTCTTGACAATCGATTCCTCGAGGTCCTTGTCGAGCGGACCCGCCAGGCCCATGCACGTGGTGCAGCCATACGCAACGACATGGAAGCCAAGCTGTTCCAGGTAGGGCAGCAGGCCTGACTGTTTCAGGTACGCCGTGACGACCTTGGAGCCGGGGGCCATCGAGGTTTTCACGCGCGGATGCGGCTTCATGCCTTTTTCGACGGCCTTTTTCGCCAGCAGGCCGGCGGCCAGCAGCACCCAGGGGTTGGAGGTGTTGGTGCAGGAAGTAATCGCCGCGATGCCGATGTCGCCGTGGCCGACGTCGCCGATGGCGCTGTTGGCCACCGGGAAGCGCTTGCCGAGGTCGGCGGCCGGCTTGTTGTAGCCGCTCTCGGCCACCGGCTTCGCGAACAGTTCGGTGAAGCGGGCCTTGATGTCCTCGAGATTGATGCGGTCCTCGGGCTGCTTCGGGCCGGAGACGCTGGGGCGCACCGTCGACAGATCGAGTTCGACGACCTGCGAGTAGTCGATCTGGCCCTTTTTCGGGATGCCGTACATGCCCTGCGCCTTGAGGTAGGACTCGATGGCATCGCAGTGTTCTTCGCGGCCGGACATGCGGTAGTACTCGAGCGTCTTGTCGTCGATCGCGAAAAAGCCGCAGGTCGCGCCGTAGTCGGGCGCCATGTTGGCGACGGTGGCGCGGTCGGTCGGCGACAGCGACTCGGCGCCCTCGCCGAAGTATTCGACGAACTTGTTGACGACCTTGGTCTTGCGCAGCAGTTCGGTGACGGTCAGCACGAGGTCGGTCGCGGTGACGCCGGGGTTGAGCTTGCCGGTCATGTGCACGCCGACGACGTCCGGGGTCAGGAAGTAGTAGGGCTGGCCGAGCATGCCGGCCTCTGCCTCGATGCCGCCCACGCCCCAGGCCAGCACGCCGATGGCGTTGACCATCGTCGTGTGCGAGTCGGTGCCGACGGTGGAGTCGGGATAGTAGACACCGTCTTTTTCCCAGACGCCGCGCGACAGGTATTCGAGGTTGACCTGGTGGCAGATGCCGTTGCCCGGCGGCACGACGCGGATGCCGGAGAAGGCCTGCTTGGCCCACTTGAGGAAGGTGTAACGCTCGCCGTTGCGTTCGAATTCGATTTCCATGTTTTTGCGCAGCGCATCGACCGAGTTGTGCACGTCGATCACCACGGAATGGTCGACGACGAGGTCTACCGGCACCAGCGGTTCGATCTTGGTCGGCTCGAAATTCTGGCGCCGGGCTTCGGCGCGCATCGCGGCGAAGTCGTTCAGCGCCGGAAAGCCGGCCATGTCCTGCAGCATGATGCGCGCGAGGACGAAGGGGATTTCCTGGGTGCGCGGCGCGTTGGGCTGCCAGCCGGCGAGTTCACGCACGCGGTCTTCGGAAATACGCACGCCGTCACAGTTCCGGAGTACGGACTCCAGCACCACGCGCAGGCTCACCGGCAGACGGGAAACCTTGCCGAGACCGGCTTCCTCAAGCGCGGCCAGCGAGTAATACTTTCCGGTCTTGCCGGACTTGAGTTTGAATTCCCGTAACGAGTTGAACGCATTGTTGGCCACGCGGATACTCCTTGAATTTGAGAGGTACAGACAAACGGAAGATTATAAGGCGTTGGCGGACGGGAATAAATCCGCACTGCTTGCAGGCGTAATGTTCGCCATGCGGAATCAGCCGCCTTTTTTGTTCGACTGTGTCTGCTTGTATTCGGCGAACTGGCGGGTCTTGTAGGCGCCGCTGGCGACGAATTCGGCGAGCAGCTTGAATTCCCCGACGTCGCGCACCGCGCCGGTGATGCGCACGATTTCGGTGCCGTTGAGGTCATGGAAAGCGAAGGTCGGCGTGGCGCGGGCCTTGGCGCTGGAGGCAAAGGCTTTTTCGGTAACGTCGCGGCCGCCGAAGTCTTTCAGCGGCACCGCGCCGTTGATGTCGACGGTGAAGCTGACGAAATGCCGGCGGTAGAGTTCCTGTACGTCGACGCGGTTGAGCACGTTCTGCTTCATGTAGAGGCAGGCCGGGCAGCCTTCCTGCTCGTACATCAGCAGCACCGCTTTTTTGTTGGCGGCTTTCGCGTCGGCCAGTTCGGCCTTGAGGTCGCCGGTGTTGGCATCGAAGAAATGCGTGATCGCCTCGCGCGTGGCGGTGGCCGGCCCAGCGGCCCACAGACTGCAGCTGACGGCGAGCGCCAGCAGCGACAGGATATAGCGTAGGGATTTCATTAAAATATAAATAAAAACAATAACTTATGGGTTAAACCGGGGTGTCGGCCTAGATCACCAACAGATCAACGAACTCGTTGACCGGGACCGCTTCCAGCTTTTTCTGATCCTGACACAGGGCGTAAATCGCCGCGCGCTGTTTTTCCGGGAAGCGACGTGCGAGGTTGGTGCGGAACTTGGCTTCGAGCAGTGGTATGCCTTCCTTGCGGCGGCGGCGATGCCCCACCGGGTATTCGACGGCGATGTTGGCGGTCTTGCTGCCGTCCTTGAAAAACACCTGGATGGCGTTGGCGATCGAGCGCTTCTGCGGGTCCAGATAATCCTTGGACCACGGCCTGTTTTCCACGCATTCCATTTTGTCGCGCAGCTGGTCGACGCGCGGGTCGTGAGCGACATCGTCCTCGTAATCGGCGGCCGTCAGGTTGCCCTTGATCAGGCCGATCGCGGCCATGTACTGGATGCAGTGGTCGCGGTCGGCCGGATTGTTCAGCGGTCCCTTCTTGTCGATGATGCGGATCGCCGACTCGTGGGTGGTGATGACGACTTTCTTGATATCGGCGAGGCGGTCCTTGACCTGGGGGTGCAGCCGGACTGCGCATTCCACCGCGGTCTGCGCATGGAACTCCGCCGGAAAGGAAATCTTGAACAGCACGTTTTCCATCACATACGAACCGTAGCTGCGGGTGAACCGGAACGGTTTGCCCTTGAACAGCACGTCGTAGAAGCCCCAGCCTTTCGCGGTCAGCCCCGACGGATAGCCCATCTCGCCCTTGGCCGCCATCAGTGCCAGGCGCACGGCGCGGCTGGTGGCGTCGCCCGCGGCCCAGGACTTGCGCGAGCCGGTGTTCGGTGCATGGCGATAGGTGCGCAGCGACTGGCCGTCGATCCACGCGTTCGATACCGCATTGATGATTTCATCGCGGGAGAGGCCCAGCATGTTCGCAACGACGGCAGTGGAGGCGACCTTGACCAACAGCACGTGATCGAGGCCGACGCGGTTGAAGCTGTTTTCCAGCGCGATCACGCCCTGGATTTCATGGGCCTTGATCATGCCGGTCAGCACGTCGCGCATCACCAGCGGTTTTTTGCCATTGGCCACGGCTTGGCGCGACAGGTAATCCGCCATGGCAAGGATGCCGCCGAGGTTGTCGGACGGATGGCCCCATTCCGCGGCGAGCCAGGTGTCGTTGAAATCGAGCCAGCGGATCATGCAGCCGATGTTGAATGCGGCCATCACCGGATCGAGCTGGAACGAGGTGCCTGGCACCCTTGCCCCGTTGACCATGGTCGCGCCGGGCACCACCGGCCCCATCAGTTTGGTGCATGCCGGATAGGACAGTGCTTCGAAACCGCAGCCCAGCGTGTCCATCAGGCACAGGCGAGCCGTGTTATAGGCCTCGGCGCTGGCAATTTTCGCTTTCGCGGCGTAATCGGCGATGTCGGTGATGACCTGGTCGGGTTTGGGGCGGACGTTGGAGATGTGGCTGCTCATGGGTTTGGAGGTGTGATTGGTTATTGGTAAAAGGTAAGCGGTAAATGGTAAGCAGTAAGCAGTAAGCGGGACTTGCTCGTTTCCAGAGGTTCCGCTTACCGCTTACTACTCACCGCTTACTTCCTGTCCTTCAAAGGCACGAAGCTGCGGTTTTCCGGCCCGGTGTAGACGGCGGTCGGGCGGATGATCTTGTTGTCGATGCGCTGCTCGATGACATGTGCCGACCAGCCGCTGGTGCGCGAAATGATGAACAGCGGCGTGAACATCGGCGTCGGCACGCCCATGCGGTGATAGGACACCGCGGAATACCAGTCGAGGTTCGCGAACATTGTTTTCTCGCGCATCATCACCGTCTCGATGCGTTCTGCGATGTCGAACATCTTCAGGTCGCCGGCTTCCGTCGACAGCTGCCGGGCGACTTCCTTGATGATCTTGTTGCGCGGGTCGGCAATCGTATAGACCGGATGGCCGAAGCCGATCACCACTTCCTTGTTGGCGATGCGGGTGACGACGTCGCTCTCGGCATCGTCCGGCGTGGCGTAGCGGTTCATCACCTCGAAGCCGACTTCATTGGCGCCGCCGTGCTTGGGGCCGCGCAGTGCGCCGATGCCGCCGGTAATCGCGGAATGGATGTCGGAGCCGGTGCCGGCGATGACCCGGGCGGCGAAGGTCGAAGCGTTGTACTCGTGTTCCGCGTAGAGGTTCAGCGAGGTGTGCATCGCGCGCACCCATGATGCCGGTGCAGGGTGGCCGTGCAGCAGGTGCAGGAAGTGGCCGCCGATGGAATCATCATCGGTCTCGACCTCGATGCGCCGGCCGTTGTGGCTGTAGTGGTACCAGTAGAGCAGCATCGAGCCGAACGAGGCCATCAACCGGTCGGCGATGTCGCGCGCCCCGGGCAGGTTGTGGTCCTCGCGCTCGGGGAGTGCTGCGCCAAGCGCCGAGCAGCCGGTGCGCATGACATCCATCGGGTGGGCGGCGGCGGGCAACTGCTCGAGCACGTTGCGCACGACGGCGGGGAGGCCGCGCAGCGCTGTGAGTTTGGTCTTGTAGGCGCGCAGCTCGGCGGCGTTGGGCAGCTTGCCGTGCACCAGCAGGTAGGCAATTTCCTCGAATTCGCAGGCTTCGGCGATGTCGAGAATATCGTAGCCGCGGTAGTGCAGGTCGTTGCCGCTGCGCCCGACCGTGCACAGTGCAGTGCTGCCGGCAGGCACGCCGGACAGTGCCACGGATTTTTTCGGCTTGAAACCGGAAGGGCTGGTTTGCTCGCTCATCGGGGATCCTTCGGTTGCGGATAAAAAAAGCGGACGCTGCGTAAAAGCAGGGTCCGCTTTGTTGTCGGCATGCGCAGCCGGTCAGCCGAGCAGCCCGCGAATGGAATCGCGTTCTTCCTGCAGTTCCTTCAGCGTGGCCTGCATGCGGGCCTGGCTGAAAGTGCTTTGTTTCAACCCCTGGACGATGGTGTACTTGCCGTCCTTGCAGGTGACCGGAAAGCCGTAAATCATGCCGGCCGGAATGTCATAGCTGCCATCCGAGGGGATACCCATGCTGACCCAGTTGCCGGCCTTCGTGCCGTGCACCCAGTCGCGGACATGGTCGATCGCCGCGTTGGCCGCGCTGGCCGCCGAGGACAGGCCGCGCGCGTCGATGATCGCCGCGCCGCGTTTCTGGATCGTCGGAATGAACGTGTTTTCCAGCCAGGCCTTGTCGCGGATCATCGGCCAGACTTTCTTGCCGCCGGCGGTCGCCTGGAAAATGTCCGGATACTGGGTCGCCGAGTGGTTGCCCCAGACGATCATTTTCTTGATGTCGGTTACCGGCCTGCCGATTTTCTGCGCGACCTGCGTCAGCGCGCGGTTGTGGTCGAGGCGCATCATCGCCGAGAAATTTTCGGGTTTCAGTTTGGGCGCGTTGTTCATCGCGATCAGGCAGTTGGTATTCGCGGGATTGCCGACGACCAGCACCTTGACGCTGCGTTTGGCGACTTCTGACAACGCCTTGCCCTGCGGCGCGAAAATCTTGCCGTTGGCTTCGAGCAGGTCCTTGCGCTCCATGCCGGGGCCGCGAGGGCGCGCGCCGACCAGCAGTGCGACATCGGCATCGGCAAAGGCAACCATCGGATCGGCGGCCGGCACCATGCCGTGCAGCAGCGGGAATGCGCAGTCGTCGAGTTCCATCATCACCCCCTTCAGCGCCTTCTGCGCGCGCTCATCCGGGATTTCGAGCATCTGCAGAATCACCGGCTGGTCCTTGCCGAGCATTTCGCCACTGGCAATGCGGAAGAGCAGGCTGTAGCCGATCTGGCCGGCGGCGCCGGTCACTGCCACGCGCATGGGTTGTTTCATCTGGAAGCTCCTGAATTTGCTTGGTTTTTGGGGAAGGCGGCGGCGTTGCGGGGCGGGATTTCGGCGGCGTAACGCGCTTCGATTAACCCGCCGATGATAGCGAACGCGGGGAATTACGGTCAACACGTCGCCGGCGTACGCGAAATCATGCGCATGTCATGGACAAGTGGCTGCACGGCGCGCGATCGTCGGCGTCTTGCCGGCTGCTGCGCACGATGGATCCGGCCGCGCTACCGCGTGCCGATATTGCATGACGGCATGTGGAATGCAATTGACAAAGAGTTTACGCGTGCGTCAACGCTGCGTGCTCAGCTGAACAGTTTTGACGATTGGGCAGCACATTTTTGCGTTTCTTGAGTGCAGGAAAGCTGGTAGTATTTCATGCGCTTATTGGCAGTTATCCGCTGTGTTGGGCAGTACCAAAAACTCTCAACTGATGTCGCACGTGCAGTGCAGCATTGCGGTTGTTCCGGCGGGCATGAAACATCACCGTTGCAGTTGTGTCCGGGCTTCCTGCCGGTGCGCCGGACGTTGAGCTTTATTTGCAATCAAGGAGAGCGTGTGTCGTCGACAGTCGCCAAACCCAGGCCCAAGCATCTGAATCTGATGCAGATCCGGCTCCCCATCCCGGGCATTATTTCCATCATGCATCGCATCAGCGGTGCCCTACTGTTTCTGCTGCTGCCATTGTTGCTGTGGCTGTTCCAGGCGAGCCTCGAGTCCCCGGCCACTTTTGCCGAATTCCGCGCTGTGGTGACCCATCCGCTGATGAAGCTGGTGCTGCTCGGCCTGCTGTGGGGCTATCTGCACCACCTGTTTGCCGGGCTGCGCCACCTGTTCCTCGACCTCGATATCGGCACCGAACTGGAAATGGCACGGCTCACCAGCATCATTGTCCTGGCGGCCGGTATCGTGCTGACGCTGGTGGCGGGGGTGGCGTTATGGTGAGGCGCGAAGTGGTCGGCGCCCATTACGGTCTGCGCGACTGGCTCGCGCAGCGCGTGACCGCGGTGATCATGCTGGTCTATACGCTGCTGGTGCTGCTGGCGCTGGTGCTGTTGCCAAACTTCGACTACGGGCACTGGCATGCGCTGTGGCAGCTGCCGCTGATGCGTTATGCGACGGTGCTGTTCGTCGTTGCGCTGCTGTTCCACGCCTGGATCGGCGTGCGCAACATGTTCATGGATTACATCAAGGACACTGGCGTGCGGCTGACGCTGTACGTGGTCGTGATCCTCGCGCTGATCGCCTACGGGGCGTGGGCAGTGCAGATTCTCTGGGGCGAATGAGCAATGGCAATTACAACAAGACAATTCGATGCGGTGGTGGTCGGCGCCGGCGGGTCCGGTCTGCGCGCCGCGCTGCAGCTGGCAGAGGCCAACCTGCGGGTGGCCGTACTGTCCAAGGTATTCCCGACGCGCTCGCACACGGTGGCGGCGCAGGGCGGGGTGTCGGCTTCACTCGGCAACGAGGAAGAGGACAACTGGCACTGGCACATGTATGACACTGTCAAGGGTTCCGACTATCTCGGCGACCAGGACGCGATCGAATTCATGTGCCGCAAGGCGAATGAAGTGGTCATCGAGCTCGAGCATTTCGGCATGCCGTTCGACCGCCTCGACAACGGCAAGATTTATCAGCGGCCGTTCGGCGGCCACACCAGCAACTACGGCGAACGCGCGGTCAAGCGCGCCTGCGCGGCGGCGGACCGTACCGGCCATGCGATGCTGCATACGCTGTACCAGCGCAACGTTCGCGCCAACACCCAGTTTTTCGTCGAGTGGATGGCGCTGGATCTGATCCGCAACCAGGCCGGTGATGTGCTCGGCGTGGTCGCGATGGAGATGGAAACCGGCGAGGTGATGATCCTTCAGGCCAAAGCCACGCTGCTGGCGACCGGCGGCGCGGGGCGCATTTATGCGGCGAGCACCAATGCCTTCATCAACACCGGCGACGGCCTCGGCATGGCGGCACGCGCGGGGGTCGCACTCGAAGACATGGAGTTCTGGCAGTTCCACCCGACCGGTGTGGCCGGTGCCGGCGTACTGATCACCGAGGGTGTGCGCGGCGAGGGCGGCTTTCTGCTGAACAAGAACGGCGAGCGCTTCATGGAACGCTATGCGCCGACGGTGAAGGACCTGGCCAGCCGTGACGTAGTTTCGCGCGCGATGGCGACCGAGATCAAGGAAGGCCGGGGTGCGGGCAAGGATGCGGACCATATCCTGCTCAAGCTCGATCACCTCGGTGCCGACGTCATCGACAAGCGTCTCCCGGGCATCCGCGAAATTGCCAAGAAGTTCGCCAATGTCGATCCGGTCAAGGAACCGATTCCGGTGGTGCCGACCTGCCACTACATGATGGGCGGGATACCCACCAACATGCACGGGCAGGTGCTGGCCGGTCACGATGGCGGTGCGATCGTCAGGGGTCTTTATGCGGCAGGCGAATGCGCCTGCGTCTCGGTGCATGGTGCTAACCGGCTGGGTACCAATTCGCTGCTCGACCTGCTGGTGTTCGGCAAGGCGTCCGGCGAGCAGGTGGTGAGGGACCTCGCGAGCGACAGCATCGCCCATCAGACGTTGCCGAAGGACGCGGCGGATCGCACGCTGGAGCGGCTGTCCAGGCTCGACACGGCGCAGTCCGGTGAAAGCGTCGCCGAAGTGGGCGCGGAACTGCGCCGGACGATGCAGCTGCATTGCGGGGTGTTTCGCTTTCCCGACAGCCTCGCCGAAGGCGTCAGAAAAATGAACGAAGTCGCGCAGCGGGCGGAGAGGCTCTACGTCAAGGACAAGAGCAAGGTGTTCAATACCGCGCGCGTCGAGGCGCTCGAGCTGGAGAATCTCGTCGAGGTGGCGGTATCGACGATGGTCTCGGCACATGCCCGGCAGGAGTCTCGCGGTGCGCACGACCGCAGCGATTTCCCCAACCGCGATGATGCCAACTGGATGAAACACACGTTCTGGTACAAGGAAGGCAACCGGCTTGAATACCGTGCCGTCAACCTCAAGCCGCTGACGGTGGAGTCGTTCGAGCCCAAGGCCAGGGTTTACTGAGAATCAGGGAACAGGAATCAAGGAACACAGATGCGCCTATCCGTTTACCGCTACAACCCCGACGTCGACGCCAAGCCGCACATGCAGGACTACGACATCGCGCTGGAACCGACCGACCGCATGCTGCTCGATGCCCTCATCCGCCTGAAGGCGGTGGACGACACTTTTGCGTTCCGCCGCTCCTGCAGGGAAGGCGTGTGCGGGTCGGACGCGATGAACATCAACGGCAAGAACGGTCTGGCGTGCATCACCAAGGTCGCCGACCTGAAGGAGCCGGTGGTGATCCGCCCGCTGCCCGGACTGCCGGTGATCCGCGACCTCATCGTCGACATGTCGCAGTTCTTCAAGCAGTATCATTCGGTGACCCCGTACGTGATCAACGACACGCCGCGCCCCGAGAACGAGCGCCTGCAGTCGCCGGAGGACCGCGAGGAACTGAACGGCCTGTACGAATGCATCCTCTGCGCCTGCTGCTCGACGTCCTGCCCGTCGTTCTGGTGGAACCCGGACAAGTTCGTCGGGCCCGCGGGGCTGCTGCAGGCCTACCGCTTCATTGCCGATACCCGGGACCAGGCGACCAACGAGCGCCTGGACAATCTCGAGGACCCGTACCGGCTGTTCCGCTGCCACTCGATCATGAACTGCGTCGATGTCTGTCCGAAGGGGCTGAATCCGACCCGTGCCATCGGCAAAATCAAGGATCTGCTGGTGAAGCGGACGGTATGAGGGATCGGAGATGCCGATCGGGTGCGGAGGCGACGGCCTAGGGCCGGGGTGATATGGCCGAGCTCGATCGCATCCGCTGGCAATGCCGGCGGGGGTTGCTGGAACTGGATTTGCTGCTGAACCGGTTTCTGGACCGGGAACTCGCCGGGCTGAGCACCGAGCAGATGCAGACGTTCAGGGAGCTGCTGGACGAAGCGGATATCCGGCTGCTGGCCTGGGTGATGGAGCAGGAGAAGGTGCCGGGGCGCTACGATTTTTTGATCGGGCGCCTGCGGCAGGTGTAGAGGCACGTAGTGGACAGACTCATAATTTACGTTGGAACACCTAAGTAATCGACAATACGGAGATCGTTATGACTGAAAAGCTCGCAACCCTGTCCTTCAGCGATGGCAGCCCGTCGGTGGATTTTCCGATGATCGGCGGCACGATCGGCCCCGAGGTGATCGACGTTCGCAGCCTGTATGCGAAGACCGGCAAGTTCACCTACGACCCCGGGTTCATGTCGACGGCGAGCTGTCGCTCCAACATCACGTATATCGACGGTGACCAGGGCATCCTGCTCTATCGCGGCTATCCGATCGAACAACTGGCCGAGAAGTGCGACTTTCTGGAAGTCGCCTACCTGATCCTCAACGGCGAACTGCCGAACCAGGCGCAGAAGCAGGAATTCGACGGCATCGTCACCAAGCATACGATGGTGCATGACCAGATGACATACTTCTTCCGCGGCTTCCGCCGCGACGCGCATCCGATGGCGGTGCTGTGCGGCGTGGTCGGTGCGCTGTCGGCGTTCTACCATGATTCGATCGATATCCATGACGAGCGCAGCCGCGAGATTTCGGCGTTTCGCCTGATTGCCAAGCTGCCGACGATCACGGCGATGGCCTACAAGTACAACACCGGCCAGCCGTTCATGTATCCGAAAAATTCACTGTCCTATACCGAAAACTTCCTCTACATGATGTTCGGTACGCCGTGCGAAGAGTACAAGCCGAACCCGGTGATTTCGCGCGCGATGGACCGCATCCTGATCCTGCATGCCGACCATGAGCAGAATGCGTCGACCTCGACGGTGCGGCTCGCCGGCTCGACCGGCGCCAACCCGTTTGCCTGCATCTCGGCCGGCATTGCCAGCCTGTGGGGCCCGGCGCACGGCGGTGCCAACGAGGCGGTGCTGAAAATGCTCGACGAAATCGGTGATGTGAAAAACATTCCGGCGTTCATCAAGCGCGTCAAGGAGAAGGACGGCCACGCGATGCTGATGGGCTTCGGCCACCGCGTCTACAAGAACTACGACCCGCGCGCCAAGATCATCCAGCGTACCTGCCACGAAGTGCTGGAAGAACTCGACATGAAGGACAACAGGCTGATCAAGCTGGCGATGGCGCTGGAGAAGATCGCGCTGGAAGACGATTATTTCATCAGTCGCAAGCTGTATCCGAATGTCGATTTCTATTCCGGCATTGTCTACAAGGCGCTGGGCATTCCGGTCAGCATGTTTACGGCGATTTTTGCGCTCGCGCGCACCGTGGGCTGGATCGCGCAGTGGAAGGAATTGATCGCCGATCCCGACCAGAAAATCGGCCGTCCGCGGCAGCTGTTCACCGGTTCCACGCAACGCGAGTTTGTGCCGGTCGGCAAACGCAAGTAGGCCGCAGGCGCCGCCGCCGGCGGCGCCTGCCCGGCTGCATATCCATCAGGTGCAGAGATGATGAACGAATCCCGCGGTACCTCGCTGCTGTTCGGCGCCAATGCGCCGTTCGTCGAGGGTCTGTATGAACAGTACCTGAAAGATCCGCAGTCGGTCGAGCCGCGCTGGCGCGGTTATTTCGACGAGTTGCAGAAGCTCGACGATGGTCCGGCCGACGTCGTGCATTCGGAGGTGCAGCAGCGCTTCATCGACCTTGCCCGCAACCGCCGTCCCGGCGGCAGCGGCGGCGCCGCTTCGCAGAACCTGCAGAAGCAGTTTTCGGTGATGCAGCTGATCTCGGCTTACCGTTTCCAGGGCAATCGCATCGCCGATATTGATCCGCTGAAGCGTATTGTCGAAACACCGCCGATCGCCGAACTCGACCCGGCGTTCTACGGCCTCACCGGGCAGGACATGGACACGGTGTTCGACACCGGCACGCTGCACGGGCCGGCCAAGGCGCCGCTGCGCGACATACTGCAGGCGCTGCGTGACACCTACTGCCGCACCATCGGCGTGGAATATATGTACATGTCCGACATTCCGCAGAAACGCTGGATGTCGGAACGGCTGGAGCCCACGCGCGGCCGGCCGAATTACGATGCGGCCTACAAGAAGCACCTGCTTGACCGGCTGACGGCGGCCGAGACGCTGGAGAAATATCTCAATTCCAAGTATGTCGGCCAGACCCGCTTTTCGCTGGAGGGCGGTGAGGGGTTGATACCGATGCTTGACCACCTGCTGCAGCGTGCGGGTGCCGCCGGCGTGCAGGAGACGGTGATCGGCATGGCGCACCGCGGCCGGCTCAATGTGCTGGTCAATACGCTGGGGAAAATGCCGGCTGACCTGTTCTCGTCGTTCGAGGGCAAGCAGAAGTCGGACGTGCTGGCCGGGGACGTCAAGTACCACGACGGTTTTTCATCGAATGTGATGACGCCGGGCGGACCGATGCATGTCACGGTTGCTTTCAACCCGTCCCACCTCGAGATCGTCAACCCGGTGGTCGAAGGTTCGGTGCGTGCGCGTCAGCACCGCCGCAAGGATCATACCGGGGCGCAGGTGATGCCGGTGCTGATTCACGGTGACGCTGCGTTTGCCGGACAGGGTGTGATCCAGGAGGTGCTCAACTTCGCGGAAACCCGCGGCTTTGGCACCGGCGGCACAGTGCATATCATCATCAACAACCAGATCGGCTTCACCACTTCCGACCCGCGCGATTCACGCTCGTCGTTGTATTGCTCCGACGTGGTGAAAATGCTCGAGGTGCCGATTTTTCATGTCAATGGCGACGACCCCGAGGCCATCGCCTTTGTCACGGAAATCGCCCTCGATTACCGGATGAAGTTCAGGAAGGACGTGGTGATCGATCTCGTCTGCTACCGCCGCCTCGGCCACAACGAGCAGGATGAGCCGATGGTGACGCAGCCGCTGATGTACCGGCGCATCCACAGCCATCCGACATCGCGCAAGGTCTATGCAGATCAGCTGGTTGCCGCAGGTGTGCTGACCGATGCCGAAGCCGACCGGATGGTCAACGAGTTCCGCGATGCTCTCGATCGCGGTTATCACACCAACAAGACCATCCTGTCCAACTACAAGCCGCCGTTCGAAACCGACTGGAGTCCGTACAAGGGCACCAAGTGGAACGAGGACGACGATACCCGGCTGCCGCTGGAGCGGCTGCAGGCGCTGGCGCGCAAGGTCTGTGAAGTTCCGGCGAGCATGAAGCTGCATCCGCGGGTCGACAAAATCCTGCAGGACCGCCGGCTGATGGCGGAAGGCAAGCTGCCGCTGGACTGGGGCATGGCGGAGACGCTGGCCTATGCAACGCTGCTCACCGAGGGCTACTCGGTGCGGCTGAGCGGCCAGGACTCGGGGCGCGGCACCTTTTTCCACCGCCACGCCGTGCTGCACGACCAGGGGCGCGAAGCCTGGGACCAGGGCACTTACGTGCCGTTGCAGCATCTCGCGCCGGACCAGGGCGATTTCGTGGTCATCGACTCGGTGCTGTCGGAAGAGGCGGTGCTCGGCTTCGAATACGGTTATGCGACTTCGGGTCCGAAAGAGCTGGTGATCTGGGAGGCGCAATACGGCGACTTCGTCAACGGCGCGCAGGTGGTGATTGACCAGTTCATCGCTTCCGGCGAAGTGAAATGGGGCCGCATGTGCGGCCTGACGATGATGCTGCCGCATGGTTACGAGGGCGCAGGCCCCGAACACTCCTCGGGCCGCATGGAGCGTTTTCTGCAGTTGTGCGCCGACTACAACATGCAGGTCTGTGTGCCGGCCACCCCGGTGCAGATGTATTACCTGCTGCGTCGGCAGATGGTGCGCCCGCATCGCAAACCGCTGATCATTTTTTCGCCGAAGAGCCTGCTGCGTCACAAGGAATCGGTGTCGCCGCTCGAGGAGTTCGCCAACGACAAGTTCAACCCGGTCAACGAGGACTGGGACGCGCGCGAGATCGAGCCGGAAAAAGTCGAACGCGTCATTTTCTGCAGCGGCAAGGTGTATTACGACCTGCGCAACGAGCGCCGGGCGCGCGGTATCCCGAATCTGCCGCTGGTACGCATTGCGCAGATCTATCCGTTCGCACACGACGAGTTTCGGGCGCAGATCGTGCACTACAAGAATGCCAAGGAAATCGTCTGGTGCCAGGAAGAACCGCGCAACCAGGGCGCCTGGCGGCACATCCAGCATTACCTGATGCGTCACCTGTTGCCGCATCAGCAGCTGTATTACGCCGGACGCGATTCTTCGGCGTCGCCGGCGGCCGGTTACAAATCGCTGCATGACAAGCAACAGAAGGAACTGGTCGATCAGGCGTTGACGCTTTCCGGCGGCAGCCAGCCGCGCAGTTTCACGCCGCGGCCGCTGGCCGAGGGCGAAGAGTTTTAAAATTAGTCAGTTAAATCAACAGGTTATGGGGTAATCATGCTCGTCGAAGTGAAAGTGCCACAGCTCTCGGAATCAGTCGCCGAGGCAACACTGGTGTCGTGGCACAAGAAAGCCGGGGAGTACGTCAAGCGCGACGAGAACCTGGTTGACATCGAGACCGACAAGGTCGTGCTCGAAACCCCGGCGCCGCAGGCGGGCGTGCTGGTGAAAATCGTCAAGACCGACGGCAGCACGGTGACCAGCAACGAAATCATCGCCACCATCGATACCGAGGCCAAGCCCGCAGCGGGCAACGCGGAGGCCGCTGCCGTGCCGGTGGCAGCCGCAGCGCCGGCCAGGGCCGCCGTCGCCGGCGTGCCGGCGATGCCTGCGGCACAGAAACTCGCCGCGGAGAAGAACATCGACACCGCATCCCTCAGCGGCAGCGGCCGCGGTGGACGTGTCACCAAAGGCGATGTGCTGCAGGCGGCCCAGGGCGGCGGTAAAACCCCGGTGCCGGCAGCGGCGGCGGCGTCCACGCGGGTGATGCCGACGGTGGACCTGGGTGATCTGGGCGAGCGGCCCGCGCAGCGGGTGCCGATGTCGCGGCTGCGCGCGCGCATTGCCGAGCGGCTGGTGCAATCGCAGTCGACGGCGGCGATCCTGACCACGTTCAACGAGGTCAACATGCAGCCGGTGATGGAGCTGCGCAACAAATACAAAGACCGCTTCGAGAAGGAACATGGCGTGAAGTTGGGCTTCATGTCGTTTTTCGTCAAGGCGGCAGTGCATGCACTGAAGAAATTCCCGGTGGTCAACGCCTCGATCGACGGCAACGACATCGTTTATCACGGTTACTACGACATCGGCATCGCGGTGGGCAGCCCGCGCGGCCTGGTCGTGCCCATCCTGCGCAACTGCGACCAGATGACGCTGGCCGACATCGAGAAGCAGATTGCCGAATTCGGCAAGCGCGCGCAGGACGGCAAGCTGACCATCGAAGAACTCACCGGCGGCACGTTCTCGATTTCCAATGGCGGCGTGTTCGGCTCGATGCTGTCGACGCCGATCATCAACCCGCCGCAGAGCGCGATTCTCGGCGTGCACGCGACCAAGGAACGCCCGGTGGTCGAGAACGGGCAGATCGTGATCCGCCCGATGAATTATCTCGCGATGTCGTACGACCACCGCATCATCGACGGCCGCGAGGCCGTGCTGGCGCTGGTGGCGATGAAGGACGCGCTGGAGGACCCGGCGCGGTTGTTGCTCGATATTTGAAAGGTGTGAGCGGTGAACGGTAAGCGGTGAGTGGAAAAACCGCCCCCCACGTACCGCTACTGCTCACTGCTTACCGCTTACTCCTCACAAAAAACTCTATGTCCAAATCATTTGACGTTGTCGTCATCGGCGCCGGTCCCGGCGGTTACATCGCGGCGATCCGCGCTGCCCAGCTCGGCCTGCAGGTCGCCTGCATCGATGACTGGAGCACGCCCGAGGGCAAACCTGCTCCGGGGGGCACCTGCACCAACGTCGGCTGCATTCCGTCAAAAGCACTGTTGCAGTCGTCGGAGAATTTCGAGCATGCCGGCCATGCATTTGTCGACCATGGCATCCAGGTCAAGGGCCTGACGATGGACGTCGCGCAGATGCTCAGGCGCAAGGACAAGGTCGTCAAGCAGAACAATGACGGCATCCTCTACCTGTTCAAGAAAAACAAGATCACTTTTTTCCACGGCAAGGGCGCCTTTGCCGGCGGCGGTGCCGGGGCCTGGCAGATCCAGGTGTCAGGCAAGAGCGCGGAGCTGCTGACGGCGAAACAGGTGATCATCGCCACCGGGTCGAATCCGCGTGCGCTGCCGGATGTGCCGTTCGACAACAAGCTGGTGCTCGACAATGCCGGCGCGCTCGCCATCGGCGAAGTCCCGAAAAAGCTGGGCGTGATCGGCGCCGGGGTCATCGGCCTCGAGATGGGCAGCGTGTGGCGCAGGCTGGGCGCGGAAGTGACCGTGCTCGAAGCGCTGCCGGCTTTCCTCGGCGCGGTCGACGAGCAGGTTGCGAAAGAGGCGCTGAAGGTTTTTACCAAGCAGGGCCTCGCCATCCACACCGGGGTCAAGGTGGGCAGGGTCGCCGCGAAAAAGAACGTGACCGTCGAATACACCGACGGCGCCGGCGCGGCGCAGGCGCTGGTCGTGGACAAGCTGATCGTGTCCATCGGCCGCGTGCCGAATACACAGGGGCTGAACGGCAGCGCCGTCGGCCTCAAGCTCGACGAACGCGGCTTTGTCGCCGTCGACGACGACTGCAGGACCAACCTGCCTGACGTCTGGGCGGTCGGCGACGTGGTGCGCGGCCCGATGCTCGCGCACAAGGCCGAGGAAGAGGGCGTGGCGGTGGCCGAGCGCATCGCCGGCAAACACGGCCACGTCGATTTCAATACCGTGCCCTGGGTGATCTACACCTCGCCGGAAATCGCCTGGGTGGGCAGGACCGAACAGCAGCTGAAGCAGGAAGGTATCAGCTACCGCGCCGGTTCGTTCCCGTTCCTGGCCAATGGCCGTGCGCGTGCACTGGGCGATACCACCGGTTTCGTCAAATTCCTCGCCGATGAACGCACCGACCGCATACTCGGCGTGCACATCATCGGCCCGCTGGCGTCCGAACTGATTGCCGAAGCCGTGGTGGCCATGGAGTTCGGGGCGTCTGCGGAGGATATTGCGCTGATCTGTCATGCGCATCCGTCGCTGTCCGAAGCGATGAAGGAGGCGGCGCTGGCGGTCGACAACCGGACGCTGAATCTCTGACCGTTCGTTGAAAATCCCCGCAATGCTCCCCATTCCGTCATGCCGGCGAACGCCGGCATCCAGTCAGGCGCTGGTTCAATGCATCGGCTGGCCCTGGACCCCGGCTTGCGCCGGGGTGACGGTTCGATTTTCAGCAAACGGCTGATCCTACGTTTGCGCCGAAGCTTTCGCTGACGTTGCCCGTCGCCGCCGATTTCATCCTGTTTCTGCAGCAGCGCGCCGCAGAACACGGTTTTACGCCGGACGAC